>DASXUZ010000080.1:0-70835 GCA_036504555.1 Prolixibacteraceae bacterium
ATATATAGCAAGTTATCACTCGCCATGGGTTGCACCCATGGTTATTCACATTCAACCACTTCGTGGTTTTATCAAGCTTTTTCTATATTTTATAAATAAGACATTATTTATTCCCTATTACTTAGATTTAGGTACAAGGCCTGTCATTCATTCAGCAATCAAACTTTGATTCAAAATTGCATCTTCCAAAAGCAGTCATCCAACCCATCGACAGGCCTTCTAACAAGCTTAACAATTCCTGACAATCAGCCTTCCCTGAGCTAATTTTGAGCTGTCGGGTACTTGGATTATTCGAAGGTTATTCGAAGGTTATTCGAAGATTATTCGAAGACTGTTCGAGCACATACGAATAACCTTCGATTAATTTTCGAATAGCTTATGAATAACCTTCGAATAATACAGGTACCCGACCCTTGTCCAATGCCCGTAATATCCATGCGCCTGGCTGGTATTGTGACAATTTTTTAAATTTGAAAATCAACACCTCCAACCATAGGTCCATACCCTGACCCAGGTGATGGAATTAAAATTTGGAAACAGAAAGCAGACAATTGGAAAGCGATAAAATTGGAGAAAAATAAATGACAATGCTCGTGATAAATGACCATCTCATTTTGTAATGAAATATTGATTTAGTAAATTTATAGGTGGCAATCAATTTGCTCAGCATGGTGGGGGTCAAGGGGAAATGGACCTCCCAGGGACTAAAAAAATAAAGCCAGCCATTGGGAGGGATTGGCAAAAGAATGACTGAAGATTGATCAAACCATCGTTTATAATTTTCGAGCATCCAACGGGGAGGTGGAGTCCAGCAACCACTGAAAAAAACGGGGCGCAACCGAAAAGCCATATGAGTAGGAAACTTTAAAACTAAATGTTATGCCTAAGTATGTCATTGAAAGAGAAATCCCTGGGTTAGGTCAATTGACAGCCCAGGAATTGAAAGGTATTTCTGAATCATCCTGCGATGTATTGCGGAAAATGGGTCCCGAAATTCAATGGATCCACAGCTATGTAACGGGTGATAAAATGTATTGCGTATACATCGCCCCCAATGAAGAAATGGTACGTGAACATGCATTCAAGGGTGGATTTCCAGCCAATGCGGTCAACAAGGTTTCAACAATTATAGATCCGACAACGGCCGAGTAACTTAATTTTCTAGCCATTGGGCGAATTGAATTTCGCACTGTTTACTTTACCATCTCCTTGGTCGACAGCAATCCACAGGCGGCATAGATATCCAGCCCCCGTGAGGCGCGGATGGTGGTTAGAATGCCTTTGTCATTGAGTTGCTCCTTGAACTTCTGGAGGGTGTTTTCATCGGTCCCTTCGAGGGGGGTACCGGGAATTGGATGAAACCTGATCAGGTTGATGCGGCATTTGATCCCATTGAGGATTTGAGCCAGTTCTTTCACATGACGAGGCGTATCATTTAATCCTTTAAACACGATGTATTCGAACGAAATCCTGCGCTGACGGCCAAAGTCCCAGCTTTTGATCTCACGGATCACCTCTGCCAGGGGATAGGCAATCTGCACGGGCATCAGCTTTTCGCGTTCATCGTCAAAGGGGGTGTGCATACTCACGGCCAGGTGTGCCTCCGACTTTTGAAGGAAAGTAAGCATTCCGGGAACGATTCCAATGGTTGAAACCGTAATACGGCGCGGGCTCATGGCAAAGCCCCATTCTGAAGTCAGGATCTCGAGGCTTTTCAACACTTCTTCCAGGTTGTCGAATGGCTCGCCCATTCCCATGTAAACGATGTTGGTGATCTCATGGCGTTCAGGAATATTACGGATCTGGTTCACAATTTCACCCGCGGTCAGTTGTCCCTGGAATCCCTGTTTACCTGTCATGCAGAACAGACAGCCCATTTTGCAACCCACCTGCGATGATACGCACACAGTTTTGCGTTCTTCATCGGGAATCATGGCTGTTTCAATAAATTTCCCCTGAGCCGTTGGAAAGAGGTATTTCTTGGTTCCATCCACACTTTCCTGGACTTTGGTTGAATCAACCAGCCCGAATTCATAGTTTTCACTCAACAGTTCGCGTGCCTTTTTCGAAAGATTGGTCATTTCTTCCACCGAAGCGATGTCCTTCTGATACAGCCATTCGGCCATTTGTTTGCCGGTGAACTTAGGCAGGCCAAGTTCGATCGCCAAGGTGGTAAGTTCATGGAGCGTTTTTCCGAATAGAGCTGTTTTCATTTGTATATATTTTTAAACACATAGGACACAAAGGACACATAGAAAGAACACAAAGTTTGGATTTCTTCTACGTGTTCTTTCTATGTGTCCTATGTGCCTATGTGTTTATTTTTCATTTGTTGATATAGTCTTAAAAATAGATTTCTGACAGGATGTTTTCGTACGGGACTCCCTTTGCAATGAGCAAATCACGGACTTCGACAATCATCAGGGCTTTGCCACAAAGATAATAGTTAATATGGGTTGGCAGATCAATTATTTCTTCCAGGTATTGGGTAACTCGTCCGGGGAACACATTGCACGATGATTCGTGGGCGCAGCAACGCACATACCGCTTGCCCATGGCCCATTCAAGTTCATCTTCGAAATAGAATTGCTGAAGGCTTCGCACCCCGTGAATGAGGGTTTTGTTTTCTGAAATCCCGGAGCGGAACATGCTGTAGAACGGCGCGATGCCCGTTCCTGTGGCAATCCACATGGCTGGTTTCCGATCGTCCCTGAAACTTCCATAGGGTTTGCTGACCCAAATCTTCATGCCTGGAATAACCCCGGCCAAACGGGGGGTCAAATGTCCATCTTCCTTGACATTAAAAAGCACCCTGATTTCATCTTCGGAGTTCCCGCTGCAGATACTGTAAATCCTGGGTGCCAGGTTGATATCATCGGTAATTTTGACCACCATCCCGGGTTGAAAATCATGAGTTCGGTGCCATGCAATAAGGTATACGCCAGTTGCGATTTCCTCATTCCCAGTCACGGTCACCTGGGTAAGTTCAATGGGCTTAATTTTATATTCTTCGGCTTTGGGCATTTGAGTCTATGTTTTGATAGTACATAACAAGCACTGGCACTTTAGGTTTACAGGCGGCATTTAACTTTCAGAGCCCGAATGTGAACTTTTCGTTCAATTATGAGTATTCCTAGAATCAGGAGTAATGGACCAAAATGAAAGCACTATTTTTGCAGAAGCTTAATGAACGCAACAAGAACATTGTAAATGAAGATATTAAAAGAAGATGCACAATCCGTAGGCAATATTCTGCTCGAGATCGGGGCATTGCTCATGAGCTCAGGAGCCAGTACCAACAGGATCAGGATCACCATGGAACGCATTTCCAAAGGACTGGGCTATGACATTGAACTTTTGATTACCCAACGCGCCCTGATGCTGACTATCATTGAAAAAGACCAACAACATTTCTTCAGTCGCATGAAACGGATTTCTCCACATGGGGTGAATTTCAGGATCGTGAGTGGTATCAGCCATTTGAGCTGGAATGTGATGGAAGCGAACTGGACAGTGAGCCAGATCGCCGAAGAACTGCAGCGCTTAAAATCACTGCCACATTATCCGCGTCCCATCATCCTGGGCCTTGTGGGGATGGCAGGCGCCGCTTTCTGTAATATTTTCGGGGGAGGAATTACTGAAATGGTCGTTGCATTTGTGGCCACTGTTATTGGTTTATTTGTCAGGCAAGAAGCCATTAAAAAGAAATTCAACCCTTACCTGTGCGTATTCTTCGCAGCCTTTGCCGCCTCCCTGGTGGCAGGATTGGCCGAATATCTGCACATTGGCCTGCAGCCCGACAAAGCTTTGGCTACCTCGGTGCTTTTCCTGGTCCCTGGAGTTCCGCTGATCAATTCGGTGACCGATCTCATGGATGGGAATATTCAAAACGGGATGGTGCGTGCCATGAATGGTTTGATGATTGCCTTTTCGATCGCCATGGGACTTTTTGCAGTCAAAATGATTTTAAACTTCTAGGATGATTATAATCGAAATAATAACCAAAAGTATATGGGCAGGGATTGCAGCCATCGGGTTTGCCATCCTGTTCAATGTTCCGCGCCGCACGATCTTTGCCATCTGGGGCATGGGAGCTATCGGCGGATTGATCAAATTCTCGGCCATGCATTTTGACCTGGGGATTGTTTTTGGCTCCTTTTTGGGCGCCACAGTTATAGGAATCATCAGCATTCAAATGGCGCACTTACGTAAAAGTCCCCCGCTGGTTTTTTCCATTCCATCGGTCATCCCCATGGTTCCGGGGTTCTTTGCCTACAAGATGATGCTGGGGCTCATTGCACTGACCACCATTGAAAACACCGATGCCTACCTTCAGACACTGATTGAAACGGTCAACAACGGGGCAAAAATGATGTTTGTGCTCATTTCGCTTGGAACGGGAGTTGCCATTCCAATGCTGCTATCCAGGAAAGAATCGATCAAGAAATCGAAATTCAATAAGAAAGAAGTTGTTTAATTCGGTCAATAGCCGAATTATTAAATCAAAAAGAGCTGGTCCATTTGGAACAGCTCTCTTTATTTATAACAGGTGTAAGTCTTGCGGGGATGAAATCTCCTATTCAAATTCCTTATCATTGCGAAGGGTCGATTAAGTGAATTATTTTCCACTTCTAAGTTCCTCCAAGGCAACTTGCTTATTTGAATATTTTTCGATTTCCCGATCGGCTGTTTTTGCAGTATAAGAATCGGCAGAATTGAAAAAGACCATTTCATTGGTTGTACCTCCTTCAAATTCACGCTTAAGTTCTATTTCTGACTCCAATGTTTCATTCTGTGACTGTATTGTTCTGTATATATCTTCAAACATTGCTGACTCACTTGCCACACTTTCCACTTTTCCTGAAACATCATTTGAAGTGACTTCTCTTTTGTTTACAGTGGTTGCATTGATATTCGCAAGTCCAACTACTCCCAATGCCACCATTCCAATAAATGTTCTAATTTTCGTATTCATAATTCGTCTTTTAAATGTTTTTCCGGGTCCATCCCGGTACTTTCCTTTTTATTTTGTTTTCACTATTAAGACAGGTGAAAAGGCAAAAAGGTACAGGATAAACAGTTAAATAAAAGACAAACCTTTCTTAATTAAATATTAAAGGATTTATAATTTTTGGCTGAATGTTAAGAATGATGAGGGAAACAGCTCCTTCCACCCCAATGGAAGTTCCTGAAAAAGTCCAAAGACACAGGAGCCGCTTCCCGACATGGAGGCATAAGCGGCACCCAAATCGTACAGGCGCTCCTTTAAGGCCCCGATCTCCGGATACTGCTGAAAGACAGATGATTCAAATTGATTGATCACTTGATCCTTCCATTCCTGAACAGGAAGTTGGATCAAGGTTTTTAATGAGTTGGCTGGTTTGGCAGGAACCACCCATTGAAAGGCTTTGGCAGTAGAAACTTCAATTGGTGGCTTAACCAGCAATATGAACCAACCGTTAAGAACAAGTCGTACAGGCTCCATCATTTCGCCTCTCCCCGAGGCAAAAACAGGATAATTGCGAATAAAAAACGCACAATCGCTTCCCAGGATGGCCGCATATCGTTCCAATTGTTCGCCAGAAAGGGTCAATCCGAAGTGCTTATTCAACATCAAAAGCATAAAAGCACCGTCAGCGGATCCACCACCCAAACCAGCTCCAAAGGGTATTTGCTTGTGCAAATGAATTTTTAAGGGTGGCAAACTGAAGTCTTTCTGTAGCAAGCGGTAGGCTTTCATCACCAGATTCGACTCCGCCTCACCCGAAATCTGGATCCCACTGGATGAAAAATGAACTTCATCTCCAACAACAAATTCAAGTGCATCGCACCAAGCCACGGGAAAGAAAATGGTTTCAAGATTATGAAATCCATCAGCTCGCTTTGACGTGATATTTAATCCAATATTTATTTTGGCATTGGGAAATACGATCATAGAACAAAAGTAAAAAATTACAAGAATCTTCAGACTGTTTAACCTATAAACCATTCAATGTTATTTATTTCTGACATTTTCATTCAATGATGTACAACAAGTTAGAATTCTGGATATTTTCGCTCAGTTTTTCCTTTTTTTGAGGAGATATGATGAAGAATCGAATCGCTTTTTTTACCAACAATGCATCAGAGGCCAAACCCAGGAGGCAAAAACCCAAATCGCATTGTGATTCAAACAAAGCGTTACAAACTAAATATTTAACCAATATTATTAATTACGGATGGAAAATTCAAAACGGAACGATGCATTACGAACCGATGCATTAAATTATCACAAGGAAGGCAGACCGGGCAAGATACAGGTGGTACCGACTAAACCTTACAGTACGCAACGCGATTTATCATTGGCTTATTCACCGGGCGTGGCCATCCCTTGCCTCGAAATAGAAAAAGATCAGCAACTTGCTTACGATTACACAGCCAAAGGAAACCTCGTGGCGGTCATTTCAAACGGCACGGCCGTGCTTGGATTAGGCGACATAGGAGCCCTGGCCGGAAAGCCAGTGATGGAGGGCAAAGGTTTGCTGTTCAAAATATTTGCCGACATCGATGTATTCGATATTGAAGTAGATGAGAAAGATCCTGCAAAGTTCATTGAAGTTGTAAAAGCCATTTCTTGCACTTTTGGAGGTATTAACCTTGAAGATATTAAAGCCCCTGAATGTTTTGAAATTGAAGAAAAACTCAAGGAAGCCCTGGACATTCCAATCATGCATGACGATCAGCATGGAACTGCCATCATTTCCGGGGCAGGATTGCTCAATGCCCTTGAAATTGTTGGAAAGAAAATCGAAGATGTCAGAATTGTTGTCAATGGCGCAGGCGCTTCTGCATCTGCCTGTTCATTGTTATACATCCGTCTGGGAGCCGATCCTAAAAAGCTGGTCATGGTGGATAGTAAAGGTGTCATTTCTGTACGCCGTACCGATCTGAACAGCCGCAAGAAACCATTTGCTACCGAGCTTCCCTGCAATACGCTTGCCGAAGCAGTTGCAGGTGCTGATGTATTCCTGGGACTTTCAGTGGCTGATATTCTTACTCAAGATATGGTTCGCAGCATGGCAGAGAACCCCATTGTGTTTGCCCTGGCCAACCCAAATCCTGAAATTTCGTATACCCTTGCCATTGAATCACGTCCTGATTTGATTTTTGCCACTGGCCGAAGCGATCATCCCAACCAGGTAAACAATGTACTTGGATTTCCTTATATTTTCCGGGGCGCGCTCGATGTGCGGTCAACGGGTATTAACGAAGAGATGAAAGTGGCCGCGGTGCGTGCCATCGCTGAGCTGGCCAAGAAGCCTGTTCCCGAAGTGGTAACTGCAGCTTACAACACCACTCACCTCAGTTTCGGACGCCAATATATCATTCCAAAACCATTGGATCCCCGCTTACTCGTGACTGTTGCCCCTGCCGTTGCAAAGGCGGCCATGGAAAGCGGTATCGCCCGCAAACCAATCCTGGATTGGAATAAATATGCCGAAGAATTGCGCCAGCGAATGGGACTTGACAACAAGCTAATCCGTGGACTGACTGAAAAAGCAAAAGAAAATCCAAAACGGGTGGTTTTTGCTGAAGCCAACCACATTAACATGCTGAAAGCCGCACAGGTCGCCCGTGCTGAAGGTATTTGCATCCCTATTCTTTTGGGAAATGAGGAAATTCTTGAGAAACGTTTCCGCAAGCATAGCATCGAACTTGATGGGGTTGAAATCGTTAATCTTCGCCACGATCGCGAAGAACCCAACCGCAAACGATATGCAAAGATGCTGACCGCCAAACGTCAACGCGAAGGCATGACCTACAATGAGGCATACGAAAAGATGTTCGACCGCAACTATTTTGGAATGATGATGGTCGAAGCAGGCGATGCTGATGCCTTTATCACCGGCGTATATACCAAATTTCAGGATGCCATTATCCCGGCCATCGAAATTGTTGGCATGCGCGATGGCTTGAGTCATATTGGAGGAATGAACATTGTTACCACCAAGCTCGGAACCTTCTTCTTTGCTGATACCATGGTTAACAACCACCCTTCGAAAGAAACCTTGATTGATATTGCCAAGCTGACCCATGACGCCGTCAAACTTTTCAATACAAAGCCAGTGATGGCCATGCTTTCTTATTCCAATTTTGGGGAACGAAATGTAGGTAGTCCAGCCATGGTTCATGATGCTGTTGATTATCTTCACAAGAACAATCCGGGAATGATGATTGATGGAGAAATGCAGATGAACTTTGCACTCGACCGTGAATTGCGTCACGAGAAATTCCCATTCTCCAAGATTGACGGAATGAATGTAAATACACTCATTTTCCCCAACCTAAGCTCATCGAGTATTGCCCATAAGCTGATGTTGGAAATGGGAATGTGTGAAACCATCGGACCAATCCAAATGGGCCTGACCAAACCAATCCATATCCTGAATGTGGAAAGTTCGGTTCGTGATATCTTGAATATGGTCACAATCGCTGTCATCGATGCCCAGGTAGAGGAACAGAAACTGAAAAACATTCAGTAAATATTGTTTGTTTAACTCACAAAAGCATTAATTATCAAATAATTAGAAGCCTCCTTGGTTCATCCCAAGGAGGCTTATTTATTTTTGCCAATACTACCAGCACCCTATGCCAGGGCTATTGCATCTGTAATCTATCTGTAATCTATCTGTAATGTATCTGTATTCTATAATACAGATACATTACAGATAGATTACAGATAGATTACAGATGCAATAGCCCTGGCATAAGGCCTTGGTAAAAAAATGCTGTGGCAATTTGACATCCATGGTCATCTTAAAATCTAGAATAAAATCAGGGTATTTATTTTTCTTACAATTTAATTTCAAACTTAGCCCGCAGACCAAAGCTTGGCGCTCCCAATACAGATTCTGGGGTAACTCGCCAAATAGCTTCTACCCTGAAAAGACGGAAGATGTTCTCGACACCGGCTCCCAATTCAATATATGGATTGGTCATTTGGCTTACCCCGATTGGAAATTCAACAATTTGCTGGTGCTTATCGCTCAGCGAACCAATCATTGCCTTGGCTGAAAACACTTCTCGTAACCCGGTTTTTTTCAACAAGGGCAGACGATTGAATACAAACCCGTTCAGATGATATTCAAGGTAAGCATGCAAATATTTATCGTGGACATATTCCAGAAAGTTCAACATGTTGAAGTCGTATGAATATAGGCCAAATGTCTCGTTTCCGCGAGGAATGTCAAGCATGGTGTATGGAAGCTTTCCAAAGTAGATTCCCCCTTCAAGGGCGTAATTTAAGCCCGTCTGGCCAAGCATGACGTTTTGGGCAATGGTACTGAAAACATGTCCATAATAATTGTCCCTGCCCGAATAGAAAACCTTACCCCCACCCAGTGATAGGTGGATAATGGGATAATTGGTGGCCATATAGACGCGCAGAAATTTGTCATCGATTACCTTTTCCTTCCACGAAAATCGGTTGTCGATACTTACATCAAAAGCCGAGACTTGATTTACCGAACTTCCAGCCCGAAGAAACGGATAGAATTCAGGGGAATAATGCCGGGTGTAATTGGCACTCAGCTTATTCAGAAAGCCGGGATGCCATTCATATTCATACGAGGCAGCCGTCTTTTGTTCCCTGAATAGTTCGTCGAGTTCATCACGTTTGAAAATCTGGGAGATGATGTTGTTCTCTGTTGGAGAAAGTGCATTCTCATAGAGAAACAGAATTTTTTCATTTTCGCCCGAACGGATGATTTTATCGTCGTAGGAAATTTTTGCTACTTGTCGGTGAATGGTTGGAAACTTGTATCCAAAACCAGCCATACCGTTCACCTTTTTATTGAGGAACCCATAACCAAGTCCTCCCCAAAGCATATAACGGGTACTGATTTCGCTACTGGTTCGGACTCCTGCAAACAAGTGGATTCCTTCGACCTTGTTGGAGGAAATGGTATTGGGATAGGGCCCGAATTCCAATTTACCCAGGTCGTAATAGCCAGTCATGACCATACGGACCAGGTTATCTACAAATTTGACTGTTCCGATCCGGCTCACCGAATCAATGGTAGCGCTTATTTCGTGTTCGCGCTGGTTGAGCTCTTCAAGCCGGTGCGATTGCCAGTAGGTATTGTCACGTTCGGTGGCATCGGGAAGCTTGATCGTTTCGTATTTTCCCGTGGCAGTTGAAAGTTTAACATTTGAGGCTTGATTGACTGTCACACTATCAATGACCGAGGACTGGGTAAAAAACAGGCTGACAGGCTTCTTTGATGGATTATTTTTTAAAGGAACATAGTTGAAAACGGCATCAATCTGATTTCTTCTGAAAAATGGAATCGAATCGTTGACCAATTGGTAGTTGCTTTTTAAGCGCATACTTTTCAGGAAATTCAGGTAGCTGGTGTTGGCCAGGGTGCCGTCAATTTCAAGAAGCGAATAATTCTTATTTTCGGTAATCATATATCCTTTAAATACCCTGTCGCCAGCCCGCCGGGGAATAAAATGAATTTTATACTCTTTCCGACCGGCCTGAACTGTACTATCCACTAAAAAATACTTGTAATAAAACCATCCGTTGTCAGCCAATGGACTCACGAAATTTTGGGAGAACAAGTTGATGAAATTGTCATAAAAATTCAACTCTATATCCAGGGCACTGGTATAACCTGAAATTTCATAGTCGTCAAGAACGCCTACACCGGAAGTTTTATCAGCCAACACGGTAGATTTTTGTTTGCTGGGATTTTTTTGAAATTCATTAAAAACAAGCTGTTCCGAAAAATAGATCGGTAGATACCTTGAACTATCGAGGTCTGTTTTAAATACAGACTGGTTGCTTCTGAAAGCTCTTGAATTAATCATTTTATCACCCACATTGCGAAGATGATACTCCCATTTGGTGTATTTCCGATACGAATAACGGGGGTATTTGGAGGGGTTATTTTGTTTTTTGTGATCGGTCATTTCTTTCAAAAGTCGTCTCACAGGGCCCTCATCAGGCTTTATTTTTACTTCTGAAATCATGATCAATTCCGGCATCATCGTTACTGTCAGCACGTTCGATGTGAACGGCTTTATTGCAATGGTTTTAGGGATATAACCAACTGCAGAGAAATTAACTGAATCAACCTTTGCCTTGCTAGTGAGTTGAAAGTGTCCCAGGGTATCGGTTGAAACGCCAATTTGGGTATTTTTGAATACCACACTAATGTATGGCACGGGCTGTCCTGTTTTTTGATCGGTCACCTTCCCGCTGACAATGGTAGGCTGCGAAAGAGCTGTTCCAAAGGCAAATAGCAACAATATTAACAATGGAATTTCGCGGCTAACGAAAGTCTCCACTGAGAGATATTTTCTGTACATGTTCTGTTTTCTGTTTCTTCTGAAAATGGGACTGAATAATTAAACTTTCGAAACTCCTGAAAGTTTAATTATTCGAACCAATGAACAAAATTGTTGAAAAAAAAGAAGCACAGAAATGCAAGTAGGACTTTTTTGCTGAATGTTAAGTTTTAGTAATTATTTCAGGTAGTCAACCATGAAGGCATTTTTAGGACCTGCAACATTTTTATCCCAGTCAGGTCGATCCACTGCATTGGGCCAAGAATGTTCACGGTAAGTCACTGGATAAATGATTACTTTCCCTTTTGCCTGATTGATTGCTGCATATATGGAAGTCGAGGGACAAGTTTGGTCGATCAAGCCGATTTCAACAACAATGGTAGCTTTTGAATTGCGCAGCAGATGAGCCGTATCAAAATAAGGAAGTGTTTTTTTCATTTTTTCTTTGTTGGCAGGTCTCTCAAAAGGTTGCGGCCATCCACCCTTGCGCCCCACCAGTGTACCACCCCAGTCACACATGGCCGGAACAGTAGCCACCACGGCACTTACCCTGGGATCGAGGCCTGCTGCTGCCAAAGCCTGTCCCCCACCCTGGCTTTCCCCGATCACGATAATGCGTTTACCATCCCATTCAGGCAGTGTAGTGATAAAATCAAGGGTTCTGATCAATCGAAGGTACATGCCCCTGAAATAAAAATCATCCCTGTTTTCAAGGCCCTGAACGTAGTAATCTTTCAATTCACCCGCTTCAAGGTTGTTGTAATATTCGTCAGGTTGACCGTTGAGCATCCCATGCGCATTGAGGTCGAAGCACAAGGTCCCTTTCCCCATTTTGGCATACCGCAGTGCCTCCTCAGCCCTGGATTTACACCAAGAACCTTTGACTCCGGCGGCATGCACCAGCAATACAATGGGAAGTGAGTGAGGGGCTGCTTTCACAGGTTTTGCAAAATATCCCCGGGCGGGTTTTGGACCCGTGCAGTTGATTTCAGTGTCAAAACAAACCAAGGCCATTTCCTTGCTTTCATTCTTACCGAATTTAACTTCCAGCGGAATGGCCCTTAGGTTTTTCTTTTCCGTGTCCCAGTAAGCATTGAATCCCTTGGGAGGTTTGGTACCAGGCTTTATTTTTTGTGCATCCACGATCATTCCAATGGCTTTCTTTTCTTCTTTGAGGCGGGCTTCAACAATAAAAGAACAGGGTTTTGAGGAAGAACCTTCGTAAATAAGAATTGAATCTGCCTGTACCAGAAAAGCTTTTTTTGAAACGACCTGATTATTGTTCATGCGCACCACCACCTTCAATGAATCAATGGAAGGATTGGGAACAAATGCAAATACACGGATCTTTTCACCCTTGCTGTAAATTCCTGAATCGTGTGATTGCTTAAGCTTTATTGTTTCATTTTGCGCTGTAGAGACATATCCTGACAGCAGGATAAAAAACAAGATCAGTAAATTTAATTTTTTCATTTGGTTTAGGTTTAAACGATTATCTTTCAATTAAACTGAATATTTGAATCAGGTGGTAACAATTCCTGCCTCCTATTTCGCAATATTCAGGTTGTCAGTTTCCTCAGGGAATTCAGCATCGTAGTCAGTGGTGTCATTCTCATCTTCCTCATCGTAAATTTCAATGATCGGTTCCGTAAATGACTTACTGGTCAGTCGTTTATCGAGCGAGAGCAAAAGTGAAGGGAGCACCATGATATTGAAGAACATGGCGATGAGCAGCGTGGTAGAGATCAGGATTCCCAGCGCCTGGGTACCTCCAAATTCAGAAACAATGAACACGCTGAAGCCCAACACCAACACGATACTGGTGTAGATCATGCTGAACCCAGCCTCACGCAGGGCGCTGATGGCTGATTGTCTGATATTGCCATCGGTCATTTTCAGCTCGTGCCGGTAACGCGAAAGGTACTGGATGGCATTGTCGACCGATATGCCCAGCGCGATACTAAATACGATGATGGTCGATGGTTTGATGGGGATACCAGCAAATCCCATGATGGCAGCCGTTATCAGCAAGGGAATGATATTGGGGATCATCGATACCAGGATCATGCGCAAGGAGGAAAACAACAGGGCCATGAGCAACGAAATAAGCAGGATGGCAATGCCCACGCTCTCAAACAGGTTTCGGATCAGGAAATTGGTTCCTTTTGCATAGACCACGCTGTTACCAGTCAGTTTTACATCAAATTTGGCAGGATCAAAAATGCTGTCCACCTTTGGATGGATGGAAGCCATGAGCGAATCCATGTGTTTGGTGCCCACATCAGCCATCTGAAAACTGATCCGGGTAATTTGTTTGGTGCTGTCGAGAAACGATTTTAACAATGCGGAACCTTCTCCCTGCACGTTCTGGGGAATATAGCTCAATATAAAGTTCTTTTCCATTGAGCTGGGAAGGGCATATTTGGTGGAATCGCCTCCATAGTAGGATTGTCGTGCAAACTTTAATACTTCGATCAGTGAAAGGGGTTTCGAAAATTCGGGATGCTGATTGATTGTTTTCTGCAACTGATCGATCTTCTGCATGGTCGAATAGGTCATGATACCGTTCTTCTTCCTGGTATCGACTGAAATTTCGAAGGGCATCACCCCGCCAAAGTTCTTCTCAAAGAATTTCAGATCCAGGTAAATGGGATCATTGGCCCTGAAATCATCGACTATCTTTCCTGAAGTTTTCATCATCCACAGCCCCACGCTTGCAACAATCACAAGTGCGGCAGCGATGCCGTAGATCAGTTTGCGGCGCTCACTGATCAAATGGATAATCTTATCAAGAACAGCCCCAAAGAAGTTGCTGTCGAGGTGTTTTAAATGTTTGGGCTTCGGAGGTGCCACCAGGCTAAAAATGATCGGCAGCAAGATAATGCTGAGCACATATAAAACCATGATGTTGATAGAAGTCACCACACCAAATTCGCGCAGCATCTGGTTGGGAACCAGGATAAAGGCGGCGAATCCAAGGGCAGTCGCTGCATTGGTCATCAAGGAAGCGAAGCCGATTCGCTGGATCACCATCGACAATGCCCGCATTTTATTGCCATGACTTCTGAATTCCCAATGGTATTTGTTGAGAATATAGATACAGTTCTCAATGACGATAATCACAATGAGCGATGGAATCACTCCGGTGAGGATGGTTATCTTGAAATTAAACAGGACGGTTGTGCCCAACACCCAGAGGATGCTGATCCCCACTACCAACAGAGAGCTGAATACTACCTTCAACGACCTGAAAAACAAGAACATGATAAACGCGGCTACCACGATGCTCAGGATAATAAACAGGAAGAGCTCGTGCTTGACCTTCTGCATGGTCACTGTACGGATATAGGGTATTCCTGAATAATGGATATCGACCTTGTTGGCCGTTCGATAGGCTTCAACAGTTTTGACAATCTGATTGATCAGGGGGATGCGGCTGATATCGTTTAGTTTCTTTTTGTCAAGGGTGATGGTCATTAAGGTTGCCTTGGTGCGCGAATTATAAAGCAATCCCTCATAGATTTTAAGGCTCAGGAACTTGGTTTTCAGGCTGTCGACCTCGGCTTGAGTGCCTGGCCTTTTTCGCACCAGGGGAAACACATCGAATTGGTGAGTTGAATCGTTTTTAACCAGGTTGATCGCCTTTGAAATACTTAAAACTTCGCGAACACCTTCTATTTTGCGGATGGAAACGGCCAAATCGTCCCAGGCATTTAGCTGCTCAAGTTTAAAAATGTCGGGATTGATGGCTCCAATGACGATTACATTGCCGTCTTCACCAAAGAGCGCCTTGAACTTCTGATATTCAATTTTGGTACTGTCCTTGTCGGGTAACAGCGAAGAGTTTTCGTATGATAGCCTGACATCTTTTGCCTTGTAAGCCATGAAAGCAGTCGACAGGGCAAGGATCACAATCAGTAAAGTCCTGTTCTTTAAAATGAATCGGGAGATATGTATAAACATCGTGGAAGATAAATTATCTAATTTTCAGCATTGTATCAAAGGAATTACATCCCTATAAATTTTGTTTTTAAAATGCCGGATAAAGCCCACCAATTCGTATTTTTATGGTCTTGTTAGTCTATACAAACAGGTAATTTTTATTTTCAGCAGCGGCAAAAATAGTTATTTAGAAATAAAAAATGAATTGTGATACAACATTCGTTAATCTAGATTAATTTTGACTCCAATATTCGTCTTATATGTTTCTTTCAAAGTTGCCATTCTTCAAGTTTAATTGGGAAAAAGATAATTTTAGTCTGAAAAGCATCATCAACTGGATACTTTTCGTTTTTACGTTTTGCCTTTTTGTCATGGCATTACTCGAAATTGGTTTTCGTAAACCGGGCGATTATTACGGGGACCATATTTATAACCTGTTTTTTCGGATTTCATATTCTGTTGTTGGAATTTTATACCTGGTTCGTTCTATTTTTTTCAAAGGCAATACCGCCAACCGAAAGGTATACTTCACACAACTCCTGATCGGCATTTTCCTTGTCCTTTTCTTCATTCCCATTTTTGTGGTGAGCTATGGCGAGACTTTTGAATACTACATGTATCAAACTTCAGGCATCCAGATGCTCTCTTTCCTGTTGTTTTTTCTTGAATTGTCAAGGATGGAACTCAATGTGATGATCAAAGTGTTGAACCCTGCTCAATTGTTTATGGTGAGCTTCGCTTTTTTCATTTTTGTGGGTGCCACCTTGTTAATGATGCCCATGTCGACTACATCGCCCATCAATTTTATTGATGCTCTTTTCACCTCTACCAGTGCGGTGTGTGTGACCGGATTAACAGTTGTTGATACCGCTACCAGGTACACATTTCTAGGGAAATTTATCATCCTGGGCTTGATTCAGGTCGGTGGAATCGGTGTGATGACCATCACCAGCTTTTTTGGTATCTTCTTCAAAGAAAAAGCGTCTTTTCGCGAACAGTCTATGTTGCGCGATTACCTGAGTGAAGATAGCTTTGATGCCATTTTGAAGTCATTGATGAAAGTGGTGCTCATTACCTTATTGATCGAAGCAATCGGAGCTACATGTGTATACTGGTCCCTAGAAAAGAATGCTTTGGGATCGGTGAGTGACAACCTGAAATTTTCAATCTTTCATTCCATCTCTGCTTTTTGCAATGCCGGTTTTTCAACCTTGACCGATAATTTATACGATGTACGTATCAGGACCAATTACAGCGTTCATGTTTGGTTGGCCAACCTCATTGTATTGGGAGGAATTGGATTCCCGGTGTTACTGAATTTATATCAATATTGTAAAAGCCAGGTCATTTGGGTGATCCAATACATCAAAACGCGTAAACCTTACCAGCACCGGGTAGGAATGATCACTTTAAACTCAAAAATAGTGATCTTTTCCACCTTTATCCTGTTGGTCTTTGGAACGCTGGCCTTTATGTACTTTGAAGCCCAACATACCCAATTGGGCATGGATACCAAAGCACGATTGGCGATGTCCTATTTCCAAAGTGTTACGCCCCGAACTGCGGGATTTAATAATTTCAGTATGTCAGCTCTGGCAATGCCCTCCATACTGATCATGACCTTTCTAATGTGGATCGGAGCTTCGCCCGTATCGACCGGGGGTGGTATCAAAACCAGTACATTTGCCCTGGCAATTCTGAACAGCTTCCGAATCATGAAAGGGAAAAATCACATTGAGGTGCACCGTTACGAAATTCACGAGTATTCGGTCAACAAAGCTTTTGCGATTATCACCCTCTCGATTTTCATTATCATTGTTGGTGCTTTTGGCATATATATTTTCGATGGACAAGCTGGCATGGTAAAAATCATCTTTGAATGTTTTTCGGCCTTTGGAACCGTAGGATTATCGTTGGAATTAACACCCCATTTAACTGCTCAGTCAAAAACAATTCTAATTTTGCTCATGTATGTGGGGCGAATGGGAAGCATTACCCTGTTGCTCTCACTGGTAAAATCGTATGGTAATTCGTCTTTGTACCGTTACCCAAAAGAGAATGTAATAATAACTTAGAATGATTTAATATGAACATTGTAGTCATCGGATTAGGAAATTTTGGGGCTTCTCTTGCAAAAATTCTTACCTCATTGGGTCATGATGTATTGGGGGTGGATAACGATTTGGCCAGGGTTGAATACTTTAAAGACGCTGTTGCCAATACCATCAGTCTGGATGCTACCGATCCGCACGCCCTGCGACTGTTACCTCTCAAGGAAGCAGATGTATTTGCAGTCTGTATTGGTGACGATTTCGGGATTTCTGTCAAAATTGCGGCATTGCTGAAGAAATTTGGCGTTGCAAGGGTCATTTGTCGCGAAAGTTCATCGATTCATCTGACAGTGCTCAATGCCATTGGCATCAAAGAGACCATTAACCCAGAGTACGAATGGGCAAAGATTTTTGCTCAGAAACTTCCATTGGTTGGCATCCAAAACCTGTTCTCTATTACCGAATCATTCAAGATTGTGGACCTTTTTGTGCCTATTTCGCTGATTGGCAAAAAGTTTTCACCTGCCAATTTTAGAAAAGAGATGCACCTAAAGATAATTGCTTTGAAAAGGAACCACCGAATCGTTTATTCTTCTGCTCTGGCAGCCGAAGATGAAGATAAAAATGAAATTGAATTCAAGGAAAACGACACCTTGGTTTTGGTGGGCGAATTACGTGACATTAAAAGGTTCCTCCATGGCTAATGTCAGGTCTCAGCTGTTGTGACGATTTAAGAGTGGGCTATATTCCTTGGTTGTGCAATTTATTGGATTCGTCCCACTCATGGGTAATTGATAATATGAATACCTGGTATTTTTCAATCCAGCAATTGACGACCATATAAGTGTATTTAGAGGTTTTCAGTGAAAAAGGATTGATTCTTCAAATACCCAGGGCTTACACCAAATTACAGGACCTCATCAATTCAAATCCATGTTGCACCGTTTGCACGATTTGCACGATTTGCACGCCTGATAGTTTTATTTGATCCAGTTCAATGGTTTGTTCTTTTGAGAAAGGGAAAGTAGAAAAAGGGAGAAAATGTAAATCGTGAGAATCATGCAAACCATGCAAATCGTGCAAAACGTGCAAAACGTGCAAAGTGCTCATTAAATGGCAGTATGCGGGGTGGGTAGATTTATACTTGCTCTTTGGGTTTTACCCCCATGGATGATCGGGCAAACTTATTGGCAATGTTTTAGTATAAAGTAACCACTCAAATTATTCCAGCGGAATGCATTTCTGTGAAGACCCGTTTTTAAAGATCTATGCCAAAATAGACCTATTACTCGAGACACGACAATAGGTCTAATCCTCTTCCACAATCATTTTCTTCATTCCTTCCGAGAAGTAAACCTCATAGACGCCCTCGGGATTGCTGTACACAAAATAAACTTCAATTCCCTTTAGTTTTGAAAGCAGTTCCTTGCTTTTGTCAATTCCCACGACCATAAAAGCAGTTGCCCAGGCATCAGCCGTGATGCAATCATCACATACGACCGTGGCACTCAACAAGGTATTGCGGGCTGGGAATCCTGTTTTAGGATCAATCGTATGGGCATATTTCACCCCATCCTCCACAAAAAACTTCCGATAGTTTCCAGAAGTGGCAAGGGCTTTGTTGTCAATTTCGATGATCGCCTCCAGGTCGTTACCAGGCATCATATTGCCCTCTGAAGGCCGATCGATGCCAATGTGCCACAATTTATCCTTGCCATTGGTCCCTTTTCCCCGAACTTCTCCCCCAATTTCAACGAGGTAATTTTTAATACCTTTCTCTTTAAAAAAATCACAGACAACATCTACCGAATAACCCTGGGCAATGGCATTCACATCGATTTTTACACCAGGATATTGCTTGATCACTTTATGGCCTTCAAGTTTTACCTTATCCATTCCAACATATTGCAGCAAGCTGTCGATGTATGCTGTATCGTGCTTGGCAACAGGGCCATTTCCAAACCCCCAGGCACTAACAACAGGGCCAACGGTAATGTCGAAAGCTCCTCCTGAAACGATGTTCACCTCAGCCGATTTATTGAAAACTTCCACGAACCAGTTGTCAGCTTCAACGGTGGGATCATTGTTGTTAATCCTTGAAATAATAGAGGTTGAATCGTAAATGGAAAGTGACCGATCAAAAGCCTTCAGAATGGAGTCAATGTCAGTGCTGTAATCCTTGTTGTTTGAATTCTCATAGGTAATGTGGTAGGTAGTGCCTTGTGCAAATCCTGAAATCTTCAGGTATTCACTTTTTTTATCCCGGCAGGAGGCCATTAACAGAATGGATATCAATGCAAGAAAGGTAAATTTCATGGCTATTGTGTTTGCTGATTGGTAAATTTTCATGACAAATGTAGAATATATAAGCTAGGCCAACAAATGATCAGCTTAGAGGTTGAAAGTTTCTTTTCCCATATTGAAACCTACTTTTCATTTTAATCATTAATTTGGTGCCCGATAAAATTAACACAAGAATTCAAATATAGAACCCATGAATGGTATTCGATTATTCGCTTTCATCGCCCTTTGCATGATCTCACTGATTTCATCCGCAGCTCCCGACAAAAAGGAAGAGATAAAACTTCGCCTCTTTAGAGGGGAACATTATACCTATGACATTACCCAGGAAAATACCATTAAGCAGGATCCCGGGGATGAAGTCATGTTGTCACAAAAGATTGGATTAAAAATCCGCCAGGATGTAATTGAAAGGCTCGGAAACGGAAACTTCGTGATGGAAGCTTCCTTCCTGAGTTTCAATTTATTCATGGATCACAAAGGAATCAAGCAACGATACACTTCAGATACAGTGAATGTTCAAAATAAATTGTACAAATCATTGAACTTTTTGACGACCATCAAACTGAACTATGAAGTTTCGCCCGAGGGGGTGGTAAGTAAACTAACTGGATTCGAAACCATTACAGAATATATCCAATTCGATCCAGAGTTGTCCAGGCTGCTCCGATGTTTCGGCAGTGAAGAGTTCATGACTGAATTTTACAATTATATTCCTGCCCAAAATGTTGCAGTGGGTGACCATTGGAGCGCAGGAGGAATTTTGCCCGATATGATGAAATTGAAATACGACATTCTCTATACCCTCAAGGAGGCATCGGTTCAAAACCTGACACTGAACAGGGGAGCCTCTTTTAACTATTCAACTGAGGTACCCCTGGCGGGCGACAAAACTGGCCAGCTCAATGAAACCGGATCCCAAAAAGGCATTCTGATCCTTGATCCAAAAACACACATGTGCATATCCTCTGACTTGGATCAGCAAATAGAGATTAACTTGCCCAGTGAAAACAAACCAGATGAAGAAAAAATCACCCCCCTAAAAGTGAATACCCGTACAAAAATACTTTTGGTAAAAAAATAAATGAACACCCATTGAAGGTAAATGGGTCAAGTGCCTGAATATTTGAAATGATTGCCTAATTTTGAATAGCGGCTTGTAACTCTCTTCAACCAGCAATCATGAAACAGGCACCACGACGGTTTGATATCAGACGAATCATTATTTTCGTTCTTCTGGTCACTCTTATGACCCTAATTGCCTCGCTGACCATCGGTAAAGAGATATATAAAAGCAATGAGAACGGACTGTTCTCCTTTGCCATTGTGAATTTTTCGGGCTATCTGTTCTTCTTTCTCTTTATGCCCATTGAGCTGGCCTTCATCATTTACCTTCACGCTGGGTACGATCCCCTGATGCTCAACCTGGTGGCATTGTCAACAGCCATTGGTTCACAGGCCATCGATTACCTGATCGGATATTATTTCAGCACCGATATTATCGACCGCTTGATAGGCCGCAAACGGTATGAAAAAGCAGAAGATAAAATCCACCAATACGGCAACCTGGCCCTATTTTTTGGCAATTTCCTACCCGTTTCGTCCCCTGTGATTTCACTGGCTGCGGGTATGCTCAAATATAGGATCAAAAATGCCTTGTTTTTCAGCACCTGCGGATTGATCTGCCGATACGTTTTACTTACACTGATTTTTTCAAGCTAAGAATCCTTCGTTCAGACCTTCAGACATTGAATCATAGCAAGTCCGCTTCCAGCAACAGCTCTTCCATTTCTACCTGAACATTGATCGCTTCGTTACGTGCCTTTTCGGCAAAGTCCACACCATCGGATGCATAAATAATCTGGCGCGATGAATTGACCAGCAATCCACACTTGTCGTTCATGCCGTATTTGGCCACCTCTTCCAGGCTTCCACCTTGTGCACCAACACCGGGGACCAACAGAAAATGATCAGGAACCAACTCCCTGATTTCTTCCAGCTTCTCGGCCTTGGTAGCTCCTACCACATACATCATATTATCGGTAGTTCCCCATTGCTGCGAGGTTTTAAGCACTGTTTCAAACAATTGTTCCCCTGTTTCAGCATTCTTCAGAAATTGAAAATCGGAGGCTCCCTTGTTCGAAGTCAAGGCCAGCAGAATGACCCAGCGGTCAAGGTAAGTCATAAACGGTTTGATGGAGTCTTCGCCCATGTAAGGAGCAACAGTGACGGCATCAAAATCCATGTGATCGAAAAATGCCCTTGCATACAGATTCGAGGTGTTGCCTATATCGCCACGCTTGGCATCGGCAATAATGAATTGTTCAGGATACTTCTCCCGGATATACTTCACCGTTTTTTCAAGGCTGATCCATCCGGCCACTCCCTGGCTTTCATAGAAAGCAAGGTTGGGTTTATAGGCCACGCACAAATCCTGTGTGGCATCAATAATTTCCTTGTTGAAGGCAAAAATAGGATCACTCGTCTCATTCAGGAAACGGGGAATCTTCAGAATATCCGTGTCCAATCCGATGCACAGGAAGCTGCGCTTCAGTTTGATCTGTTCAAAAAGTTCTTCTCTATTCATGTGTTAAAAAAAGATTACACGGATTTCAAAAAAAAAGATTACACGGATTGCTTCCATGTTTTCTTATTTCTTATTCCTCATTTATTATTTCTTATTTCTAATTTGAAATGAATGATTAACCATCCAACCATTTAACCATCTAACCCTTCAACCATCTAACCATTAACCATTAGATTTCAGCTTCCTTCAGTCTCTCGGCATTTTCCTCCACCTGAAGCTTGTCGATGATTTCATCCAGATCGCCGCCAACGACAGCCTGGAGGTTATAGATCGTCAGGTTGATACGGTGGTCGGTGATTCGTCCCTGTGGCCAGTTATAAGTTCGTATTTTGGCTGAACGGTCCCCGGTTGATACCATCGTTTTGCGTTTCGAGGCAATGACATCGAGGTATTTCTGATGTTCCTGGTTGTAGATACGGGTACGCAACTCGATCATCGCCTTTGCAAGGTTCTTGATCTGCGATTTCTGATCCTGGCAGGTCACCACGATTCCCGTTGGGATATGGGTCAGACGGATGGCTGAATAGGTCGTGTTAACCGACTGCCCTCCAGGCCCTGATGAACAATAGGTATCTTTGCGGATGTCGCTGTCTCTTAGATCGATGTCGAACTCTTCGGCTTCTGGCAACACTGCCACTGTTGCAGCCGAAGTATGAACGCGACCTGCAGTTTCAGTTTGAGGTACACGCTGCACACGGTGAACGCCCGATTCATATTTCATGATCCCATACACGCCTTCACCCGAGATGGTGGCCACAATTTCCTTGTACCCCCCTGAAGTGCCTTCACTGGTGTTGGTTACTTCCATGCGCCAACCCCGTCGTTCGCAGAACTTGGTGTACATGCGGAATAAATCGCCTGCAAAGATGCTGGCCTCATCGCCACCTGTACCCGCCCTGATTTCAAGGATGGCATTTTTGCCGTCTTCGGGATCAGCCGGAATGAGCAGCAATTTGATGTTTTGTTCCTTTTCGGCAATGACAGCTTCCGAAGCTTCAATTTCTTCCCGAGCCATTTCGCGCAGATCTTCATCGGTTTCCTCGGCCAGCATTTGCTTGCCCGATTCAATATTGTCGATCGTTGCCTTGAATTCCCTGAACGCAGCGACCAGTAATTCAAGCCTTTTATATTCCTGATTTAATTTGACGTAGCGTTTCATGTCGCTCATCACCGATGGATCAGTGATTTGCGTTCCTACTTCTTCGAACCGATACTTAATCGATTCGTATTTTTCCATTAATGAATAGTCTGCCATATATAATAAGATGATAGATGTTTGATAAAAAAGATATTAGACCAATGCCTGGGTATTCCGCAGGGCGTAGCTAATACTCGAACTCGCCGAACTGCGATTGGATGGTAAGTTTTTTGCCCTCGAAAGCCTCTACGCGGCCAACAATGCGGGCTTCGATGTTGTATTTTTCTGAAATGGCCATCACCTGCCCGGCATATTGCGGGGCAAGATAGATTTCAAAACGGTGTCCCATGTTGAATACTTTATACATTTCCGACCAGCTTGTTCCTGATTCTTCCTGAATCATTTTAAACAACACCGGAACATCAAACAAGTTGTCTTTGATCACATGTACTTTGTCGACAAAATGCAGCACCTTGGTTTGTGCCCCACCTGAACAATGAATCATTCCATGAATATTTTTACGCATTGCTTCCAAAAGGTCCTTCACCACGGGGGCATAGGTACGCGTTGGCGAGAGAACCAGTTTCCCGGCATCCAATCCAACTTCGGCAACCAGGTCGGTCAGCTTTTTTGTTCCAGAATATATTAAATCGGAAGGGACTTCCGGGTTAAAGCTTTCAGGGTATTTTTGAGCCAGGTAATTGGCAAACACATCGTGACGTGCTGAGGTAAGGCCATTGCTACCCATGCCGCCATTGTACTGTTTTTCGTAGGTAGCCTGTCCAAAGGAAGCCAGTCCTACAATCACATCACCTGCCTGAATGTTATCGGCTGAAATCACATCCCCGCGCTTCATGCGGCAGGTCACCGTTGAATCCACGATGATCGTACGCACCACATCGCCCACATCAGCCGTTTCTCCGCCTGTAGGATAAATATTTACACCCATTTGGCGCAATTCAGCACACAGCTCTTCAGTGCCGTTGATAATGGCTGCAATGACCTCTCCGGGAATTTTATTTTTGTTTCTTCCAATGGTGGACGAGAGCAGGATATTATCCGTAGCCCCCACACAAAGCAGGTCGTCCAGGTTCATGATCAGGGCATCCTGTGCAATGCCTTTCCAGACTGATAGATCCCCGGTTTCTTTCCAGTACAGGTAAGCCAGCGACGATTTGGTTCCGGCGCCATCAGCATGCATGATATTGCACCAATCGGGATCGCCTCCCAGGATATCGGGGATGATCTTGCAAAATGCTTTTGGATACAATCCCTTGTCAATATTTTGAATCGCATTGTGAACGTCTTCCTTGGAAGCCGAAACACCACGCGCCATATACCTGTTCTCTGCTGACATACAATCTGAATTACCGAATCAATTTTGTGCCGCAAAGTTAACACTTTTAGGGAAATAAAAAGTAGGACAATGTAGCTCCTCCCAATTCAAGGCAAAGAATCTTCGAATTCAAGCCCTCCGGTGAAAAATAAACAGGTCAATCTTTTACTGAGGGCTCAATTCAGCCAAAGCAGCGTTCAAATATCTAACATTGGCATTGTTATGATTGAACAACTGAAGGGGATTTGTGTTAACAGTAAACAAGTTGCTGAATAAAATGATTGATATGAAGTTCGCTTCATTTCAATACACCGACAATGCTGATAGAATCTTGTCATTTTCAATAAATTATATGGAAGTAAAGACATAAAATAAGTTCCCCTTTGATTGAATTTCCAATTTCAAATCGGTACATTTAAAAAATATTTTACCAAAGCGGCAAATCGCATATCTTTTTTGTAAAAGAGCAATGCTATTTACATAAATCAACAGTATTTTAACTTTATAAATTCATGCTATGAAAAAAATTTACCTTTTGTGTTTGATTTTGTTTGCCTTTACCAGTCTCACAATGGCTCAAACCATTGAAAACTTTGAAAGTCTGAAAATGAGCCATTTCTCTGCCGGAACCAACGGTTCGGTCGGTGTGGTGGCCAATCCTGATCCTTCGGGCATCAATACCAGCGCCAATGTTGGCCAATTGACACGTAATTCCGATGGCGATCCCTGGGCTGGCTGGTATGCTACCCTTCCCACACCCGTTGATGTGACTGCCAACAAGTACGTACACGTGAAAATTTACAAATCACGCATTAGTCCCGTTGTTTTTAAATATGAAAGAACAGGCGGGGATTCTGGAGACGTTTATTCCTTGAATCCACAAACCAAGACAGATGAGTGGGAAGAATTGGTTTTCGACATGAGTAAGGTGAGTGGAAACTATGTAAAAATCGTATTTATCCCCGATTTTGAAAATCCGATTACCATAACCAGTGAAGTCACCATCTATTTTGATGATTTTTACGTGAACAACGATCCAACCGTTGGAAGCGCTCCCGTCACGTTGATGGAAGATTATGAAAACATTACATTAAATCCGATGCTGGCAGGCGCTGACGATGCAAGTTCATTCTCACTTCTGCCCAATCCTTACAAAACGGAACTGAACTCAAGTGACTATGTGATCGAATTTCTGCGTGACAAGAACGGTAACCCATGGGGTGGTTTCTGGTCCAAACTGCCAACTCCCATTGATGTCACTGTTAACAAATACGTTCATGTGAAGGTCTGGAAATCACGAATCAGTCCCTTGAAATTCAAGATTGAAGGCGGAGCGGCCGGTAACCTTGAAGTTGCCAGTATGAGCCCCCAGACCAAAACAGGGGTTTGGGAAGACATTGTATTTGACTTTTCATCCAAAACCGGTACCTATCCCATCATTGCCTTTATGCCTGACTTTGAAGATCCACTCACCTTGACCCAGGATTTGGTCATCTATTTCGATGACATTGTACTGAACAACGTGCCTTCTTCAGCCGTTCCACCCCAACAAACAATTGAAGTCGACATGAGCAACTCTGGAATGACCACCGGTTCAACCGTATGGATTTCAGGAACGATGGGTGGAAGCCGCGGAACATGGGCTGAACCTGGTACCATTGCCCAAAATGAAATGCTCGATCCTGACGGTGATGGTATTTATACCATCAATTTCTCCTTGGCCGACGGTGGATATGAATATAAATTCTTCTGGAATACCGGTTGGGCCAATGGCGACAATGGTCCTGGAAACAGAGCCTATACAGTTTCTGGCAACACCTCTTTATACTATGAATGGGGCGTTGATGGTTTTACCGAGACTACTTCAGCCAAACAGCTTTCAGGGACCTCCTTCAAGGTCTTCCCGAATCCTGTTACCAACATGTTAACCATTCAGTCACCTGACATGAAAGGCCTTGTTGTTTCTGATTTATTGGGCAGAACAATCAGGAATTATCAATTTCAGGCCGTTAACAGCAAGCAAGTAGATCTGAGCGGACTTCAGTCAGGGATCTATTTAATTACTGTAAAGACCAATGACGGAACTTATACTTCAAAAGTTATCAAGCAATAAACAATAGCCAGGAACTGTTTCAAGGAGATGTAAAAGTCAAATTTTCATACCCTTTGAAACAGTTCCTTTCTTTTTAAATCCATTGAACCGCGCAAAGATTCAACCCTCCAGTACTTGAAAGCTTATTCAGAAATAACCGCCCAGATGAAACTGTATCATTGGCAGAATTCATGTGGCGGCCTATCTATTTTAAGAAGCCTGTCAACTCCACAATACGCCTGGTTTTATATCGTCCCAGCTTTTCCCATTCTTCAGATTCATTCAGTCCTGCTCTCGTCGCTGGTCAAAATATTGCGCCAACACTTCCGAAATCCACAAATTGGCTTCTCAAATACTCCCTTAAGTACCATCACCAACCAGTAGCTTGATTAGTTTCAGGAGCCTATCGGCTTCCCTTTCCCTTCCTGTAATCTTTATTGTATTACAAACGGATAAGCTATTCGAATGAATCTCTCCTGCCTGAGCTAATTTCAAAAACACTCCTTGTGATTTATCACCGAAGTGTATCAGTCTTCGGCTTTAATCTCCTATCAGTTTTTGGCAAGTTCCTGTCAAGGCCCGACTGTCTTTACATTGTTATTTGGCAGTTAGTTTTTATATCCCTCATGGATGGTTCATACATGGTTTATGGATCTAAACATACACAAAGCATGCACGAACTATGCACGAACAAAGTAAAAACCATGAAACAAACAGCAACAAAACACCCACCAAACCCTGGCAGAGGGTCTGTCAATTGAGCGCAGGTAAAGGCCTGGAATAATTCTATTCGTGGAAGTCGTTCGACAGTACCCTGAATTCGGTTCGCCGGTTGAGTGCCTTGGCAATTTCCTGTTGTTCAGGAGTCAGTTTCAAGATAAATTCCTCGGTCAGTTCATCGTTGCGTTTGAGGAAGTCGTATTGTTTGGCGATTTCGCGGGTTACTTTCTTGGGCCAGGTTTCCCCATATCCCTTGGCAACCAATCGTGCTGGGGTGATTCCTTTTGAGATCAGGTAATCGACCACCGACTGAGCCCTTTTCTGTGAAAGGGAGGAGTTGAATTCTGCACTACCGACATGGTCGGTATGGGCCATCAACTCAATGGTAATGGTGGGGTTCAGCGTTAAGATGCGCACCAGCGAATCGAGGGCTAATTTTGATTCATCGGTAATTTCATAACTTCCGAAGGCATAATTGATATTGTTTACCTTCACCGGTTCATCGGTGGGTGATAGTTTCAGATCGAACCTGAATTCCTTGCTGTCTTCAAGTCCAACGGTGGAGGCTTTGACCTTGTCGTTCAGGAATCCATCCTTGAAAGCGGCCAATACATATTCGGTTTCAGGTTTCAACTTGATCTGGAAACGCCCGCCATCAGCCCGCATCTTCAGGTTGGTGCCGTCGGTTCCAATGATACGAACCAGCGCACCATCAATCTTCTGGTTGGTTTCCTTGTTGGAAATTTCACCCGTTACATTGAATATTTTTGGTGGCAGATAAAATGAATAGATATCGTCGCTTCTCGAACCTTTCCGGTTGGAGGAGAACAATCCCCTTTCGACATCGCCTTTGATGAAGACCATCCCAAAATCATCACCGGGGGAGTTGATCGGTGCTTTCATGTTCTCTACCGTCCACTTCTTTTTATCATCTTTCACGGCCTTAAAGATGTCTAAACCGCCAATGCCGGGAAGGTAGTTGGAGGAGAAATACAATTCACCGTTTTCGCGGATCGAAGGGAACATTTCATCGCCCGGGGTATTGATTTCAGGGCCCAGGTTCTCGGGTTTATCAAACTTGCCACCCCCTTTGTCGGTGGCCACCCAAATATCTTTTCCCCCGTATCCACCCATCCGGTCCGACACGAAATAGAGTTTTGTACCGTCTTCACTCAGCGAAGGTTGGGCTGCAATCAGGCTGTCACCCACCAGTTCGATCAGCGTTGGCTCTGACCATTCGCCCCTGGACTGGTTGGCGGCATACAATTCAGCCCCCATATCTTTTGTTTTGTCAAAACGACAACGGGTAAAGATGATTTGATCGCCCCTGGAAGAGAGTGTCGCGGCACCTTCATCGCTGGCCGTATTGATTAATTCATTTTCATCGATCAGCTTTGGAGTAGCCCATTTCTGCTTCTGGACTTCAAATGAACTGGTAAACAAATCCGAATAGCGAGTCCCGGTAATGTTGCTGGTACGTTTTCCTGTTACCTGTTCGCGGGTAGAGGTAAATATAATTTCATTGTCGCGGCCTCCTACAAAAACCGGGCAATAATCACTGTTCTTTGAGTTCAGCTCCTTGACGATATTCACGATATACCGGTTGGGCGAATCGAGCCAGCCACTGACTACCTTGCTGGCTTCCAAGCCGTTTTTAGCCCATTCGTCATCGGGCTTAATGGCCAGGTAAGTTTGATACCAGGTAATGGCCTCGTCGTATTTCTGGGTAGCCCTTAAACAATCGGCATAGTGCAACATACACAAGGGCTCGGTATAATTTCGCTTGATGGTATTCTTATACCAGACAGCGGCTTTGGCGAAATCGCTTAACTTGTAGTACGATTCGGCAATGCGGAAGGCCATTTCCGATTTTTCCTCCTTGAGTTTCTGACTGCGGTAGGCTTTTCTGTATTTTTCGATGGCATTGTAATGTTCCCCAATCTCATAGGATACGGCACCGGAACGCAATGATCGCGAGCCGGAACAAGCGCCGAGCAGAACAACCATCAAGATCAGAAATATTTTGGGAAAAACCTGGTTCTTCATTTTAAGATCAACGTTACGCGGTAAAAGTAACCAATTTAAATCCAATCTGAAAAACGCAAAAGGATTATTTAAAGTATGGGGAAACAGATAAAAGATGGATTTTCTTTTTATTTGGGGTATATAGTCCTTCTTTGGGTAAAATCAGCAGTCAAAT
The DNA here is from genome assembly GCA_036504555.1 of Prolixibacteraceae bacterium. Taxonomy (GTDB): domain Bacteria; phylum Bacteroidota; class Bacteroidia; order Bacteroidales; family Prolixibacteraceae; genus Aquipluma. The sequence goes on from DASXUZ010000080.1 coordinate 29,702, forward strand.
GAAGGGGTCTTCCTCCAGATTTCGAAGCCTTGAAGTCATTGTCAGCTTCTGGCATTGCGGCAGGGATTGACCAATACAAAAAAAGGCCTCCATGCTGTATGGAAGCCTTTTTAGGTAGTTTGAAAATAATTATTTCACGAATAATAATTCCCTGTATTTTGGCAATGGCCACAGTTCGTTGTCCACGATCAACTCAAGTTTGTCGATGTGGGTACGAATATCATCCAGATAAGGTCGTACAGTCTTTTCGTAGGCGTAAGTCTTTTCCTTTTCAGTTTCAATGATATTGGCCACTTTTCGGGCTTCGATCAACTCTTTTACCTTGGCTTTGATGGAAGAAACATGACCACCAATTTCCCTGATCAGTTCAAGACGGCCTTCAGCAAGCGATTTATATTCATCATCGCTGAATACGAGTTTCAGGTTCTTCACGTTTTCAAGCAACATTGACTGGTACTGAATAGCAACAGGTACGATGTGGTTAATGGCCAAATCGCCTAACACGCGGGCTTCGATCTGGATCTTCTTGGTGTATTTTTCCAATTCAACTTCGATACGTCCTTCAATTTCTCTTGGGCTCAACACACCCATTTTGCCATACATTTCAATGACGCGTTTGTCGTGCAATGCTTCCAGAGCAGTAGGAACGCTGGTAATGTTGGTCAAGCCGCGTTTGGCAGCTTCCACTTTCCATTCATCGCTGTAGCCGTTACCGTCAAAGCGGATGGCTTTAGATTCGATGATCAGTTTTTTCAATACCTGGAAGATGGCTTCGTCTTTTTTAATGCCTCCTTCAACCAATGCATCTACTTCTACCTTGAATTTAACCAGCTGATCGGCTACGGCAGTATTGAGTGCAATCATGGCAGAGGCACAGTTTGCAGAAGAACCTACAGCACGGAATTCAAAGCGGTTACCGGTAAAGGCAAACGGAGAAGTACGGTTACGGTCGGTGTTGTCCAGGATGATTTCAGGAATACGGCCGATGTTTAGTTTAAGAGCTGTTTTTTCATCCGGGGTCATCTTGCGGTCAACGACAGCTTCTTCCATCATATCCAACATTTTGCTTACTTCAGTTCCGAGGAAAGCTGAAATGATTGCAGGTGGAGCCTCGTTTGCACCCAGGCGGTGTGTGTTGGGAGCGGTCAGGATGCTGGCGCGCAACATGTCCTGGTTCACATGCAAAGCCTTCAGGGTGTTGATCACAAAAGTGAGGAACTGAAGGTTTGATTTTGGGTTTTTCCCGGGGGAATATAAGTTAACACCCGTATCAGTGGCCAATGACCAGTTGTTGTGTTTTCCAGAACCGTTGATCCCGGCGAATGGTTTTTCATGAAAAAGAACGGCAAAGTTATGACGACGTGCAATCTTTTTCATCAAGTCCATGATCATCTGGTTGTGATCATTGGCCAGGTTACATTCTTCATAGATAGGGGCCAATTCGAATTGGTTGGGAGCAACCTCGTTGTGACGAGTCTTACAGGGGATTCCCAATTTGTATGCTTCGTTTTCCAGGTCTTCCATGAAACGGAATACGCGGGTAGGAATTGAACTGAAATAGTGGTCATCCAATTGCTGATCTTTTGAAGCAGAATGTCCCATCAGGGTACGTCCGGTCATCACAAGGTCAGGGCGGGCCATAAACAAGGCTTCGTCAACCAGGAAATATTCCTGTTCCCAACCTAAATTGGCGCTCACCTTGGTCACATTCTTATCAAACATCTGGCACACGTCAGTGGCAGCTTTATCAACAGCAGCAAGCGCCCTCAGAAGCGGGGTTTTATAATCAAGTGCTTCGCCGGTGTATGAAATAAAGATGGTAGGAATACACAATGTATTGTCAACGATAAAAGCGGGAGAAGAAGCATCCCAGGCCGTATAACCGCGGGCTTCGAAAGTTTGACGGATACCTCCACTGGGGAAAGAGGAAGCATCAGGTTCCTGCTGAGACAACATTGACCCGGACAAAGATTCAACAACCGTCCCATTTTCACCATGAACAACAAATGCGTCATGTTTTTCGGCTGTGCCATCCGTTAATGGGTGAAACCAGTGTGTAATGTGAGTGGCTCCATTTTCCAGAGCCCATGCTTTCATGCCCTGAGCAACCTGATCAGCCATTTTGCGATCGATGGCCGTTGCATGGTCAATTGCATCCACAACTGCCTTATAAGCCTCTTTCGACAGGTATTTCTTCATTTTCGTACGATCGAATACACACATGCCGTAAAAATCAGAAACCAGGTTGTCTTCTCTTTTAACTTCTACCGGTTTTCTACGAAGAACTTCTTCCAAAGCCCTAAATCTGAATTGTGCCATAACTTAAAGTTTTAAGGATTATCTTATTTTGTATCAATTTTGTTTGAATAACCACATAACAAAAATATACAAATTATAAATTAACATTCAAAATATACAGGTAAATATCAATTTATTTACAATTATTTCAATAACGGCCTTAAAATATAAGAGTCTTTCCAGATTTTCAGTCTATTTTATTCCATTTTGCCCTTTTTGATGAAATTTGAAATATTTAAAGTTAAAATTTAAAGTTCCGATCGGGGAGGGCAAAAAAAATACATCCCCTCCGGCATTGATTTGCCGGGGAGGATGTATATGCGATGGAAAGAAATCGAACTATTATTTCTTTTTCTTTCTGGATTTGACTGTTTGGGCTGTTTTTTCTTCTTCCACCATCAGGGCTTTCCAATCGTTGGGATTATCCTCCGACAAATCGATGGTGGCCGTGTAGTCTTCCTTGTTGATGAGCAGAACTTTTACTTTCTGATCCAGGAATGTTTCAATTTCATCCAGAACAGGTTTTTCTTCAGGGCTGCAAAATGAAACGGCCAGCCCCTTTTTCACCCCGCGTCCGGTTCGTCCGACGCGATGTACGTAGTTTTCGGCCACTTCAGGCAAATCATAATTGATTACATAATCGACATCGGGGATATCAATGCCCCTTGCACTGACATCAGTGGCAATAAGAATTTTCACCTCTCCGGTCTTAAAGCGGTTCAACACATCGATCCGGTCCTTTTGATCCTTATCGCCATGGATGGTGAGGCTTTCGATCTCCACCCTCTCCATGGCCTTAAAGACCCTTTCGGCCCTGACTTTTGTACGGACAAATACCAGAATCTTTGAATCAGGATGTTCTTTGACCAATCGCTCCAGGAAATAGCGCTTGTCATCCATATCGATCATTGCCACCGAATGGGTTACATTTTTAGCCACCGGATTCTTGGGCGATATCTCTATACGAATGGGATTTGAGGTCAGTGAATATGCCAATTCCTTGATTTCAGGACTGATGGTCGCTGAAAAGAAGAGCGTCTGCCTGCTTTTGGGAAGATGGTGGATCAATTGCCGAATGTCGTTGATAAACCCGAGTGCCAACATGTGATCCGCCTCATCGAGTACCAGCACCTGAATTTTATCCAGCAGGATGTGCCCCTGGCTCACCAGATCAAACATGCGGCCTGGAGTGGCGATTAAAATATCCACTCCGTTTTTCAAGGTCGATATCTGGGGATCCTGTTCAACGCCTCCAAATACACAGGCTGTTTTAACCCTTGTATACCGGCCAATGGTTTGAAAAACCTCAGTCAGCTGCAAGGCCAGTTCGCGGGTAGGCACCATCACCAGGCAGAAAATATAATCGCTACGACTACTACTTTTTAATTGATGAATGATATCGATCACAGGAATGGCGAACGCGGCTGTTTTGCCTGTGCCGGTTTGAGCAATGGCCAAAACATCATCTCCTTTCAGGATGGGAGAGATGGCTTTGTATTGAATATCGGTGGGCCGGCGAAAGCCTAAACTTTCAAGACTTCGTTTTATATCAGAAGAAATGCGGTAATCGTCAAATTTCATATTACTCATTGATTATATGACTACAAAGTAACACATTTTTTAGACGATTTGTGGTAGAATCTGTATGAGGTAAAACGAGGGGTCTCTTTTAAAGTCAAATAATGGTCAAACAAATCACCCGTAAGGATAAAAAAAAGGAAAGTCAATTCTGACTTCCCTGTATCATATAGAAATTATGAATCTCTATTTACTGGCATCTGCTTTACGCGCTGAATAGTTGATGTGCAAGGCAGCTGCTTTACGCAACTCAAGCTTGATCTCACCGACGATTTGCATCTTTGTGAATTCATCCACCTTCAGGGAGGTTACCATGAAAGGGATTTCCGATTCATCCCTGGAAGCCCTTTCGGCAATGATAAAGTTTGCAATGTCAGAGACTTTCTGGAATTGGTCATTTAACTGAATTGTTGGTTCAGTACCATGAACTTTGACATACTGTTTCTGAGGAGGTCCGACATAAATGTAGCTAACCAACGATTTTTTCTCCAGCTTAGTCAGTTCGGTAGCTGTAGGTATTTTAACTTTCACCATTAAACTGACGTCCCTGATAGTGGTAGTCACCATGAAGAAGAAAAGGAGCATGAATACAATATCAGGTAATGAGGCCGTGGAAATTGCTGGCAATTCCTTCCCTGCACTTTCTTTAAATTTTGACATTATTTTCTCCCTCCTATCGTTTTAGGTTCAGCTTCTGATATTCTTGAAGGGACAGCCTCCCTGATAGCATCTTTCTGCCCTGTAGTACAATCGAGATACTTTTTACCGAATTTCTGGAGGGCTAAATCATCTCTCAATTCATTGATTGCCGCCACCAATTCGTTTTGTACAGCGATATACATTCCATATTGGGTTCCATGATCGTTTCGAAGCGAAATGACCCCTTTTGTTACCGGCACAGTTCCCAAAAGTGGGATTTCCGTAATTTTTGTTTCCGGCAGATTTTCAGCGCTACCCGCATTTAACATGAATTCCTTGGCCTTTGCACGAAGATCTTCAACCTTGGAAATCTCACCTTCAACCATCAAACGATTGTTGGCATCCAACAAAACGGTAAACACATTTCGTTCTTTGATCGGCGGAGTATCATCCTTCTCCTGATTTTCAGGAGGCATCTGTGGCAGAACACGTTCCAAACCACTATCAACATCCATTGATGTTGCTGTAATAAAGAAGATTAGCAGCATAAACGCAATGTCAGCCATTGATGCAGAAGGTATTTCTGGTGTTTTTTTCATCTTACTTTTTTTTGAAAATTAAAGTTTACTTAAAAAACCCAGAGATCGCTGACCATACAATGGTGAGTATCGAAATTGCAATCAGGATGTAGGAGGCAATCAGTCCGGTTCCGATCCAAAGTAAAATAGTGGGGGTAACGGTCCCGTTTTGAACAAATTTATCAGCACCAAAGAATTTTGGCATCTCGGTATCTGAGAACAAATAAGAAACACCAATAACAGCCACTAAAAAACCAATGCCAATCAAAGCATTTTTGGTAGCTTTTTTATCGGATATTGTATTTACAAATTCCAATACTACGGCTGCAACACAGACCACTGCGAGCAAAATATAGGACCAATAGAGATTGCTGCCAATCCATTGCAACATCCCTGGATCACCTGTATTTGGATCAAGATTAGCCCACAATGAAACAATCAGAAATAGTGAAAAGGCCAGAAGTACCCATAATATGATAGTTGTTATTTTAGCAAATTTCATGGGGTCAATTATTTTTTAGAATTGAATTTCACCAAGATATCAATCAAAGAAATAGAGGCGTCTTCCATGCTGTTAACAATACTGTCAATTTTAGAAACGCTGTAATTATAGAACACCTGAAGGATCATCGCTACAATCAAACCGCCAATGGTTGTGATCAAAGCCACTTTGATACCCCCGGCTACCAATGAGGGGCTGATGTCTCCCGCAACTTCAATGGCATCGAAGGCCTGAACCATCCCGATTACTGTTCCAAGGAATCCCAGCATAGGGCCCAGGGCAATAAAAAGGGCAATCCAAACCAATCCTTTTTCCAATAAGCTGGTTTGAACACCTCCATAGGCAACAACGGTTTTTTCAACTACATCCAATCCTTCGTGTGAACGATCCAATCCCTGGTAGAAAATACTTGCCACAGGACCGCGTGTATTTCTACAAACTTCCTTTGCCGCTTCAATACCACCGGTATTCAATGCTTCTTCAATTTTTTCCAGTAATTTTTTGTTGTTCGTGGAGGCAAGATTTAAGTAAACAACTCGCTCAATAGCAATGGCAAGACCTAAAATCAAACAGATAAGAATTGAGGTCATGAAACCTGGACCCCCTTCAATAAATTTTTGTTTCAATGCGCTGTGCATTGACTGGCCTTCCTCTGCCTGAGCCGCCGCAACTTCATCGGGATCGGTAACTGGAGCTTTTTGTGCCTGAGATTCTTTTTTGATTTCAGTTTGGCTTGCAGGTGTATCCTGAGCCACTACCAGGCTGGATGCTGTTGAGTATAGCATGCCTAGAACTGCAATTAAAGCAATTAGTTTTTTCATATTGGTTAATATTTTAATTAGTAAATCTTTAAATTATAAATTGTGTTTATCTGTCAGTCATTTCCCAACTTCCAACTTCTTTTTTTCAAAAGATCAAACCACCAATTTTAATGACTAATAAAGAGAACTTATTTAAAATAATTATAACCCCTATATAAAAAAACTAATTTCTGAAAGCGGAGAGAGAGGGATTCGAACCCTCGGTACCCTTTTGAGGTACACACGCTTTCCAGGCGTGCCAGTTAAGCCGCTCCTGCATCTCTCCAATACGATCTGGCACTCAATTTCAGTGTGCAAAATACGAAAAATAAGTGAATAATTAAACTCACTATTCACTTATTTCCCCAATCAAACTTTTATTTAAATGTAACTTGATTTCTTCGTGTTCCAAACCTTGTCCCAAGAGGAACATCAGCTTGGTAATTGCCGCTTCTGTGGTCATATCTTTACCGCTTACCACACCTGCATGCTCCAATTCATTGCCCGTTTCATATCGTCTCATATCGACTGCACCGCCCTGACATTGAGTGACATTCAAAAATATGATTTTTCGTTTGATCGCATTTTTAATCAGACCAATCATCCACCGGTTGGTTGGAATATTGCCCGATCCAAAGGATTCCAAAACCACTCCTTTCAAGCCTTGAATATTTAAGATACTTTCAAAAACCATCCTTCCCATCCCTGGGAAAAATTTCAAAACAACAACATTTTCGTCAAAATGGGTTCTTACTTTGAGGATTCCCTTATTGGCCGAATGGTGAATGTTCTCTTGGAAGTACTTTATTTCAACTCCTGCATTGGCCAGGGAAGGATAATTTACCGATGAAAAGGCGCTGAAATCGTCGGCATGCCTTTTCGAAATCCGATTGCCCCGATATAATTTGGAATTAAAATAGACACACACCTCCGGCACAATGGATTCCCCGTTTCTTTTGGCGGCAGCTATCTGTATAGCCGTAATGAGGTTTTCCTTGCCGTCAGTCCTTAATATCCCAATCGGAAGTTGTGCTCCGGTCAATACAATGGGCTTATCCAGGTTCTCGAACATATAACTGAGAGCGGAGGCCGTATAGGCCATGGTATCGGTGCCATGCAAAATCACGAATCCATCGTATTTGTGGTAGTTCCGTTCTATGGTGTTGGCTATTTTGACCCAGATCAAGGGAGTCATGTTCGAGGAATCGATCGGGGGTGAAAAAGTCACTACCTGAAGGTTGTAACCCAAACGATCCAGATCGGGAACCTCTTCTTGAATGTGATCAAACTTTACGGGAACAAGAATGCCGCTCACTGGCTTTTGAACCATCCCAATGGTGCCACCAGTATATATGATAAGAATCGAAGGTCTGTTTTTCACTTCTCTTTAGATTGTCTGACAAAAGTACTTAAATCCCGAATAGTTTCCGGGCATTCTCAGTGGTAATCTTTGCAATTTCTCCAACAGTCATTTGGTGAAGGTCGGCAATTTTTTGGGCAACATAAACCAGGTAAGAACTTTCATTGCGCTTCCCGCGAAAAGGGACAGGTGTCAGGTAAGGAGAATCAGTTTCCAGAATCAGGTGAGATGGATCTATCTTGCTGATTATCTGATCAAGCCCGCTTTTCTTGAAGGTTACAATTCCACCTACCCCTATTTTGAAACCAAGCTCAATGATTAATTGTGCCTGTTCATAGGTGCCTGTAAAACTATGGAAAACACCTGTCAGTTTTTTATCGTTCGTCTCCATTAATACCTTGTAGACCTCATCAAACGAATCGCGTACATGGATTACTACCGGCAAGTCGTATTGACGGGCAAGTTCAAGTTGAAAGCGAAAGGCGTGGGTTTGTTCCTCCAGGAATGCAGTTTCCCAAAATAAATCGATCCCAATTTCCCCGATACCATAAAATTTACGTTTTTTCAACCAGTACTCCACCACCTGTAATTCTTCCTGGTAATCATTGTTCACCGATGTCGGATGCAATCCCATTAGGGGAATACAAATGTGCGGATAGGTATCTACCATATCGAGCAGATTTTTTACCGACGAACTATCAATGTTGGGAAGTATAATTTTCCTCACATCATTGGAATAGGCACGTTGAATCACTTCATCACGGTCATGGATGAAATCGGTTGAATAAATATGAGAATGGGTATCAATCAACATTTTCTGCAAAATTTGACCAAAATAAGGGAAAATTAACCACCCAAATATGAAGCCAATATTATTTTATTGTGCGGGAAGAACAATTTATTATAAATTTATTGCCAGTAAGGGATTAAAAAGGAGTGTTCTGAAAGTCTGTCTCGGGAAACAGACTTTCAGAACACTCCTTTTTATTATTGCTATCGAATTAACCGATTAAACGATTCCCTGAGCGAGCATGGCATCAGCCACTTTCACAAAACCTCCGACATTGGCACCTACCACATAATTGACCTTGTTCCCGTTTTTACCATATTTGACACAGGTATCATGAATTTCTTTCATGATGCGGTGCAAATACATGTCCACTTCTTCTTTTGGCCAATTCATCCGAATTGAATTTTGAGACATTTCAAGGCCAGAAACAGCCACTCCACCAGCATTTACTGCTTTCCCGGGAGCAAAAGTAATGGCTTCAGTCAAATAGCTGACCGCCTCAGCGGTACATCCCATGTTGGAAGTTTCAGCCACCAGGAAGCATCCGTTTTTAACCAGTAATCGGGCATCTTCCAGGTTCACTTCATTCTCGCAGGCACAAGGGATGGCAATGTCAACGGCGCACTCCCATGGCTTTTTGTCAGCAACAAATTGAGCGCCGAATTCCTGTGCATAAGGCTGAACTACATCGTTATTGGAAGCGCGAAGTTCAAGCAAATAGTCAACTTTTTCGCCTTTGATACCCTCTGCATCATATATATATCCATCGGGTCCCGAAATGGTCACCACTTTTCCGCCCAGTTCGTTGATCTTAGTGATCGCTCCCCAGGCCACATTTCCAAAACCTGAAACACTGAAAGTTTTGCCTTCTACCTCCTTTCCCAAGGTTGTGAGCATATGTTGTACAAAGTAAACGGCACCAAACCCGGTTGCTTCAGGACGGATCAAGCTTCCGCCCCAGCCGATTCCTTTGCCCGTCAGAACGCCCGTGAATTCATTCTTCAGGCGTTTATACTGTCCAAACAGGAAACCAATTTCGCGGCCACCGACCCCAATATCTCCAGCAGGAACATCCGTATTGGGTCCAATATGGCGGTATAACTCGCTCATAAATGATTGGCAGAATCGCATGATTTCATTGTCAGACTTGCCTTTGGTACTAAAATCAGATCCACCTTTTCCTCCACCCATGGGAAGAGTGGTAAGGCTGTTTTTGAAAGTCTGCTCAAATCCTAAAAATTTCAAAATACTGAGTGTAACGGTGGGGTGAAACCGCAATCCACCCTTGTAGGGTCCAATGGCTGAATTGAATTCAACGCGGAAACCGCGGTTAATCTGAACTTCGCCACGATCATCAATCCATGGAACGCGGAAAATAATGGTGCGCTCAGGTTCTACCATTCGCTCCAGTATTTTGGCTTTTTGATATCTTGGATTTTTCTGATAGACATCCCACACCGATTCTACCACTTCCTGAACTGCCTGATGAAACTCGCGTTCGCCCGGTGTGCGGGCTTTCAGAGCTTCCAAAAATTCATTGATGTCTGCTTTCATCTTTTTATAATTTGTTTTTACTGGTCCTAAAATCACCCCTGCCGGTCCCTGTGAAGATTGGGAATATGCAGAGATTTTATCAATGGAAAATATTTTCCTTATTTTTTAATTGATAGCCAAAGTTAGGACATTCAAGTGGTGTAAATTCTAATTCAAAAAAAACAGACAATAATGTAATTAACAGATTATATGATTGTTACTTGATATCAAATGAATGTTTAACAACATAGGTTGACTTTCGTCAGTATTTCAAACGCCCAGGAAGGGACTAAAATGAAAAATCGGGAACAATGTGGCCATTCTTCCCGATCCTTGTCCAAATTAGTGGATTATGCTTTGGCTGCAGATTTTTCAACTGCCCGAAAAACCCTTAAAAGATTACCACCCCATATTTTCTTTATTTCATTTTCAGTATACCCTCTGCGAAGTAACTCCAGGGTAATATTTGGGAACTGGCTCACATCGGCACAATCGCGCAATCCGCCACCTCCATCAAAATCACTGCCAATACCCACATAATCAACACCCACCAGCTTCTTCACATAGTCAATATGATCGACCATTTCCTTGATCGTTGGAAGTTCGCTGGTATAACTGGCCTGCACATCATCCCATTCCTTTTCAAAAACAGCCTTGTCTGCTTCCGACATGCTGTTATAGGTGGTCCTGTATATTTTATGAAGTCGTTTTTCAGTCTGGAATTTAACAGAAGTTGTATCTGGTTCCTTGATATACACATCCAGCAGACAAATCTGAATCACACCCCCCTTTTGGGCCAGCTTTTTAATCATCTCATCGGTCATGTTACGATTGTGCATCGCCACCGAACGCACTGAACTGTGGGAGGCGATCACCGGAGCCTTGCTCAATTCAATGGCATCAAAAAATGACTTGTCCGATGCATGTGAAATATCTACCATCATTCCCAGGCGGTTCATTTCAGCGATCACCTGACGGCCAAAATCGCTCACCCCCTTGTGCTCTGCCGGAGCTGGATCGCTCGACGAATCACAGATATCGTTGTGGAATGAATGGCAAAGGGTAATGTATCGAACGCCTCGTTTGTAAAACTCTTCAACACGTGACAAATCCGTTGCAAGAGGAAATCCATTTTCCATACCTATATAGGCAGCTCGCTTACCTGTTTTTTCAATGCGTTCCAGATCATCCGCCTTGAGGGCAAGCGTTACAAGATCGCTGTTGTTTTTGACCATGGCATGAATGGAATCAAGCATTTGATTGGCCAGTGCATATACCTTCTGGTAATTTTCCTCAGTACGTGGCTTCTGCCCGGTAAATACGGCGAAAAACATGGCATCCAGTCCACCTGATTTCATGCGTGGCAAATCAACCCGGCTTTTGGGAGCCTTGTGCTCATCGCGGATGTTGAACCCCGGTTTAATCATCTGCATGGGGGTATCGCAATGGGTATCAATGGTCAAACAGTTGGCATGGATGCGCTGTGCCTTCTTTTCCAGTTTATTCATATCCTTTTCAGTTGTAAAACCCATTAGCATTCCTAAAGTCAGGCAAAGGGTCAGCGCTTTTGTAATCATAGCTTCAGTTGATTTTTGGTTTTGAGATTCCAAATGTAATGAAAAAAACTATTTTGTAATTTTCATCATTTTTGCACACTTTGCACGATTTGCACGATTTGCACGGCTGTTGTTTTTAATCAATTTTGGTTCAAAGACTTGTTTTTTTGAGAAGGTGGAATAGAAAAGAGAGAAAATGCACATCGTACAAAACGTGCAAATCGTGCAAAGTGCTCTCCCAATTACCTTCCCCATCGAAAAAACAGGGCCATTCATCGAAAAAAATTGCAGCCTGATTGAATTCTCTCGATCTTCGTCTCAGAATTAAAAATCAACAATTATGAAACTCAAGAAATTAGTGCTCATTAGCGGAATCCTGTTCTTTATTTCAGGATGTGGTGACTTTTTCATGATCTGTTCGCTGAACCACTTCTACCTGGAGAAAGATGTCACCCTGGCTCCCGAAATTGAGGGCAGTTGGACTGTCCATCCGCTACGCGCCAAATCGGATACAACAGAGGATCAATCCAGCATCTGGCAATTGGCCGACACAACTTCTATATGGCAAATCAAACAATTCTTTTCAGAAGAGAAAGTAAAGACCAAAAGGGGCCAGGATTCTATTGTTTTCAAGCCTCAGAATCATTACGTTGTAAAACTGACGGGCCAACATCCAGATTCCATACGCTACCAATACCGACTGGATCTGTTCCGCATAAAGGGCAACTTGTATGCCGACTTCTGCGCTTATGAATCACCGGCAATAAAAGGCAGCCGGGTGGAAAAAGAAAATTACCTGACCGTACACACCCTTGCCAGGGTTCGAATTCACAATAAGCAACTGAATGTTTCGTGGCTGGGGTCGGAATACATGCGAGACATGATTGAAAAGAAACATGTCAGGATTAAATACCATTATGTGCAGGATGCCCAACGATTGTTGCTCACCGCCTCATCGGAAGAATTGACCAATATGATTGAGCGATATGCTGATCAAACGCGCTTTATTGACTGGCAAGACCAGCCTGCCATGTTACAATTAACTCCCATCAATCCACTGCCATGAAAATCATACGTCTAAAAAAACAACTCTTCAATGGACTGCACCTGCTATTTTGGTTCATATCATTCAACTTCTGGCATGTAGTTTTAAACCCTGGAGTCGAATCCACTACTGTAATCCAGGGAATTGAAGTGGGATGGGATCTTATTCTGCTTGTTAATTTTCTGTTTCTGGTCTACTGTTCACTCCCTTTCATTTGGGTGTTCAAGAAAGCTCCAACGTGGATAAAAATTCTGGTATCGGTATTATTCCTTGTCCCCATTGGCTATGCAATCCTTGAGACACTCAAGCCAGATAGTTCATATGAAGATGTCGAACTTCTTGTCGATTACTTTATTAAAAACTTTCTTTATGTCCTAATCTTTCACCTGACCATCATTGCTGCTGTTTATTTTAACCTGAAAGTCTTGTTCTCCTGCTATTTAAATAAAAGCCACTTCGGACACTACCTGATCTACACCGTTGGATTGACCGTTTTGACTGCCTTGCTCAATTACGCCTTGTTTAATCTTTTCATCGATCAACTATTCCCCAGCCTGTATTTCATCTCCTATTTCAGAATTTGGGAACTTTTATTGATCGTTGCAGCCTACCTGGTTTTCACCAGCGTATTGTTCCTGATCGGACAGTATGCCCTGATGCTCATTGCCAGGCGCGATGCAGCACAAAATGAACTCTCAGCCCTGAAAGCGCAGATCAACCCCCACTTCCTGTTCAATAACCTGAATACCATTTATTCAATGTCCGCACAAAAGGATGCACGGACCCCGGAAGTAATCCTGAAACTCTCTGACTTTCTACGCTATGTGCTTTATGATACGGCAAGTGAAACGATCCCACTGGAAAAAGAAGTGGAGATCATCCAAACCTACGTAAGTTTGCAAAAAGAACGCTTGCATCCTGAAATTACGCAGGTCGAACTAACGACCCATGGAAACTTTTCAGGGATCGCCATTGCTCCTTTACTGTTGATCCCCCTGGCGGAGAATTGCTTTAAGCATGGGGTGGGAAAAAACCGGGGCACTATCAAGATCTTCATAAGTTTTGATGGAAAGCAGTTGCTTTTCAAGACTGAAAACAACATTGCCCTGCGTGAAAAGACAAATCATGAAGAGACTGGGGGAATTGGGATCAATAACGTGGAAAAAAGACTAAATTTGCTATACCCTGAGCATCATTCCTTTGAATATCATCCAGAAGGAGAATTCTTTAAACTGGAGATGAGAATTGAACTAAGAAAATGAAAAAGTGGTCAGGTGCAGTGGTCAGTCGCAGTGGTTAGCTAACCTGGCACTTGATCGGCACGCAACCTGGAACTTTGAACTTGAAACTTGAAACTTTTATCCCATGAACTGCATCATTGTAGAAGACGAACCGGCTGCTCAGTCGCTGTTGGAGCACAACATATCGCTTTGCCACGACCTCCATTGTAGTGGCAGCTTTGCCAATGCCTTTTCGGCCCAGGCCTTCCTGGATACCAACACGGTGGATCTGATTTTTCTCGATATCAACCTTCCTGAAATGTCGGGTGTGAGCTTCCTGCGTACATTGGTCCATCCTCCGATGGTCATTTTCACCACCGCCTATCCTGAGTATGCGGTCGATGGATTCGATCTGGAGGTGGTCGATTTCCTGCTCAAACCCTTTTCCTTTGAGCGGTTCTGCAAGGCAGTCAATAAAGCCAAAGAACGGATTAACCTCAAAGCGGCACCTGTGGGATCTGATAAAATAAGTGTCAAATGCGATCGTCGGATCTACCAGATCGGAATCAATGACATCCTGTTCATTGAAACCTGCGGAGACTATGTGACCATCCACTTCTCCGATAAAAAACTCATGGTACACGGAACCATGAAAAGCTGGGAGGAAAAGCTCAAGGGATTTTCATTCCAGAAAGTTCACCGTACAGCACTTGTCAATCTTTCAAAAATCGATCACATTGAAGGCAACCTGATTTATACCGGTGCGCACAAACTTCCATTGGCAGAGCCCTATAAATCAGAATTGTTTGACAAAATGTTTAACTCCCAATGAAAGCAGTCCTGAGCCCCTGAATAAAAAAGACCCTGTCCGAATGATTCATCCGGGCAGGGTCTTTTCAAATATAAGACGTTCAGCTTATTTTACCAGCTTGGCATCTTCCATGATCACTTCATAGAAATAGCCATATCCAAAGTCTTTCTTCAGGTTGATGGTTCCTTCAAAAGTAACCACATCGTCCATCTTCACACCATCAAGGGTGGTAACGGTGAGATCAAAATTTTCACCATCCTTGGTTCCATCCTGTATATGAATCCAGTTTTTCCCCATCACGCCCTCATTGATTTTAACTACCTGACCTTTCATCTTGATTTTCTTGCCTGCATAAGCGCTTCTGTCGGTATACAATTTGGCAATCGATAGACCATCCTGCGCAGGACCAACCGAGATGCCTTCCTTGGCTGTAATGTTGGGCTGCACTGGTTTGCTGGGCATTGCTTTTTCGCCTGCAGGGGTAGCGGTGATCGGTTCTTTGCTGATTCCATTGACAAAGAATACAGTTTCGAAAGTGCGGTTTAATTCCTTGCTGTTAAAATTATTCATTTCAAGGGCATCGGTGTAATAATAAACTTCCCCCGGAGCGGCTTCCTGACGACCTACGGCAATCCAGAAATCGGCATTGTTTTCACTTACTTTCAAGTACGTGTAGTTGGAAGTCTGAACAACGTCTTCCACCTTTACCTGGTGCATGGCAGGATTGGCCAGCGTTTGAGTGGTGGGCACCTTGTTCTTTTTCACACAGCCCGTAAAAGCCACCAGCATTACAATAATTACTAAGAATGATTTCATATTTAGAATTTTAATGATTTACAATTTTTTATGAGGGCATAAAAATAATAATTGTAACGATAAAAATTTCCTTTTTCTTTCATTTAGGTCAATCCAAAATTCTTTTCTGCCATCATGGTTCAAAAACAGACCCTTTCACTATAAATATATGACAGATATTCAACACTTTATAAAACTTAGCAGCGCAATAACCTGACTGTATTTTTAATTTTATTGACCATTCCCACTCACATTTATTAATTAAATGAATCATCTGACTTTTTTATCATTCACCTGCAATCTTTTGGGCCCCGGAATCCAATAATCAGAACAATAAATTGTAAATTTAATCAATATTTCATTTCCATTTATCATTCAAAAAAAACCAACAAATCAAGGAGGAATAATTATGGATCAACCGATAAAAGAGAGCTTCTGCGATCACGCCAGGGGCAAAACAAACCGTCGTGAGTTCATCAAGAAAACAGTGGTATTGTCAGGGGGTTCAATTATTGCTTTCTCCCTGTTTCCCAGCTCCCAGCTGGATGCCCAGGTTACCCAGACTGATGATCCGAGGCTTTACACCGAAACCATCCGGTACAAGGGTGAAACCGGGCAGGTCATGGCATACCTGGCCAAACCAAAGGGTGAAGGTAAATACCCGGCAGTCCTTGTAATTCATGAAAACAAGGGACTTCAGCCGCACATCAAAGATGTTACCCGCCGCATGGCTTTGGAAGGATTCGTGGCCCTGGCTCCCGATGCCCTGTCGCCACAAGGAGGAACCCCTGAAAAACCTGAAGACGCTACCCTGCTGTTTCAGAAAATGGATTATGAGGCCACCAAAAAGGATTTTACAGCCGCGGTGGCTTACCTGAAAACAAACCCGCTCACCACCGGCAAAGTGGGATGCACAGGATTCTGCTGGGGAGGAGCCATGACCAACCAGGTGGCCGTCAACTCACCCGACCTGGTAGCTGCAGTGCCCTATTACGGGATGCCGCCAAAGGACGAAGAGGTTCCCAAAATCAAGGCCTCCATGCTTCTACATTATGCGGGCAACGACCAGCGCATCAACCAGGGCATCCCGGCTTTCGAGGCAGCCCTGAAAAAAGCAAACATCGATTACAAGCTATTTATGTATGAAGGGGCAGAACATGCCTTCAACAACGATACAAACCCTGAACGATACAACAAGGCAGCCGCCGACCTGGCATGGAAACGTACGGTTGATTTTTTCAAGGAAAAGCTGAAATAGGTAGCAGCAGGCATGGAGCTTGGAGCAGGGGGCCTGGGGCACAGAACGCCCCCGATCGGCACGCAACGTTGAACTTTAAACGTTGAACCTTAAACTTTGCACTTTAAACTCTCCAAGCCACCAGCTTTCCGCTCCTCACACCATCTGTTCATTCCTCCACACCTCGGCCACCTCCTCGACAAAGGGCTTGCAGTGTTTGAAGAAATGCTTGTATCCTTCACACAAGTAATTCAATCCCGGTTCGCCTTTGGGCGTTTTAATGAACCTGTCTTTTGGGCATCCGCCGTTACACATCGACCTGACATCGCAGTTAAGACAGAAGAGCGGCATTAAATAAAGTTTTTCAAGTCCAAACACTTCCTGCCTTCGGCTATTGAGCAATTCGACCAGCGGTGTCTGGTTAATGTTCCCGATCAGGTGCTGCGAATCCACGTAATGATCACACGAATAAAAATCGCCGTTGCGTTCAAGCACTGGCACCCCGCCGCAGGTTTCCTTAAAGATGCAAAGGGTGTGCTCCTGGTCAAAGGCCGTACGAAGCGCTTCCTCAAATATTTGTACTTTCACAGTCCCGATATCCATGGCCTTCCACTCATCGAAAATGACACAAAGGAACCGGCCAAATGCCTTGGCTGAGGTCGAACTTTCAGTCACTACATTCCAGCCCGTGGGAAGCCTTTCAACCAAGGGAAGAAAGGTAATGAATTCGCACTGGATCGATTTGAAGAAGCGGTATACCCGCAAGGGCTGCTCAACATTCGCCGCATTGACGACACACAGTATTTCACATTGAACACCGTATGATTTTAAAAGCTCATACCCACGCATCGTTTCCTTAAAACCTAGCTGGCCTTCCTTTCCGCCACGGTAAACCGAATGCAGATCTTCAGGTCCGTCGAGGCTGATACCCACCACGAAGTTTTCGACAGCCAGAAACCGGCACCAATCATCATCCAGCAAAGTGCCGTTGGTTTGCAATCCATTGGTAATGTGGCAACCTGCCGGCTGGTGCTTTCGCTGTAACTCCACGATGCGTTGAAAATAAGGCAGACCAGCCATTGTTGGTTCGCCCCCGTGCCATGAAAAAAAGATCGTTGATCCCGTTGTAGCCTTGATGTGCTGCACGATGTATTCTTCCAGCAAGGCTTCGGTCATGCACCCGTTCCTTTCCGCTGGATACAGGCTGCTACTTTTCAGGTAATAGCAATACTTACAAGCCATGTTGCACAATGATCCAACGGGCTTTACAAATACCTGGAAATCTGCTGCAGCTTTCTTCATGACCCTAATTTGTTTTTTTACTGAAGTTCATTCACCAGTTAATGAATCATTCGAAACTTGACAATCACTTTCATCCCAACCATAACACATGGTTCGCTCAACATCCTACATGCCAGCAACTTCAATGCATTGAACGGATGATTCATTGTTGATATTAAGATACGATAAAATTATTACACAAATGCCCTAAAGGGCAAAAATAAATTGCATTATTCTCAGGCAATATAATATTTATTAATAACTTGCGTGGGTAAATCAGTTTAAATTTACGACCTTTTTCCCATGCATACCAACCATTTAGACCTTTAAACAACCATGAGAAAATTAAAACTTCAGGTACAAATGACCATCGACGGTTATATCGGGGGGCCAAACGGTGAATTGGACTGGATGGTCTGGCAATGGGACAATGAACTTATTAAATACGTTTATGAAATAACTGAGCCAGTTGACTGCATCGTTCTTGGACGAAAGCTTGCTGAAGGCTTCATTCCTTACTGGGCATCGGTGGCCTCAAATCCTGATGACCCTGAATTTACAGGTGGCAAGAAACTGACCGATACCCCCAAAGTCGTTTTTACCAAAACCATGGACAAGTCCTTATGGGACAACACGGTCCTGGCAAAAGGCGATCTGGTTGACGAAATCATTCAGCTAAAAAAACAAGAAGGTCAAGACATGATCGCCTATGGCGGTGCCACCTTTGTATCGCAACTCATCAAACACAACCTGATTGACGAGTTTCATTTATTCATCAACCCAACAGCCATAGGCCGCGGAATGACCATTTTCAAAGACCTTGACAACCACCTCAACATTACATTGATAAAATCGACCTCCTTTGACTGCGGAATTGTGGTTCATCATTACGAGCCAAAACACAACCTATAGTGCAGAAAAGCCTCTGAGCTTAACGGGATCATAAAAAACACCTTGCACTTATTTCCCCCAACCAAAATTTGCTATTGCCACAACGGATCTTGTTTAGTGAAACATTGACCCCATGCCTGTGGCATTTCCTGAAGCTGTCAGGTAGGTCTTTGACTGCTGTCCGATTCATAGTTTTTACGCTCTTCGTACTAGGTTCGTGCATGGTTCGTGCATGTAAACATACATAATCATTGCAGGATCATGGTATCAATTCAGTAAAAACCAGGTATCAAACACAAGCCTGATAGCAGCAGATCATTTCCTAAACATGAATTGGAAGGATCGAAAAAAATTTGAACTCTTACAGATGTGTCGGTCGATGGGACCTGGTTCTATGATTTTAAAGACATTGACCTGCAGGCCGATCATTATTCCATTCAGCAGGATTGTTTTTTGATTGAGCGCCGTAACATCCATACCTTGTTTATTAAAATTGAAGCAAATCCCCTAACTGTGAATAGGGTTATCACAGTGGGTCTTGGGGCAGGTGATTATTTTGACAGGCTGACGATTACTCAAAAAGCAAAAAAATAACTATCATTGACAAAAAAAACGCAAGGTCATCTGGACTGATTACATCAACATGGAATGAAAACGAAAAAGGAATTAAAAGCGGAATACAAACAAATGAAGTTCCGAATGGGGGTATTTCAAATCAAGAATACGGTCAATGATAAAATATTTATAGAAAGCAGTACTGACTTAATTTCGATCTGGAATAGACACCGGTTTCAATTGAATCTGGGAAGCCATCCCAATGCTGAATTGCAAAAAGACTGGAATGCCTTTGGCGAGGACAAGTTCAGTTATGAGATATTAAGTGAAATTAAACATTTGGAATCTGAAATTATCCAATATCAGAAGGAAGTAAAAATACTTGAAGGAATGGTCATAGAAGAACTTCAACCATTTGACGACAAGGGTTATAACAAAAGGATTAAGATACAAGAATCCTTCAACTAAAGAGATAAGACTGCAATGAGAACAAGCCCTTCAGGAGGATCCAATGGTTGGGCTTGATTGTTTTAAAGGAACTGAATCCATGGAGCTGGCTTGATCAAATTGAACAGCCCTGGCATTTTAGCTATATGAACCGTCATTTTGTGCATGGCAGATCAGATATTCTAAAATTACATTTACTCTCAATTCAATATTTACCCCATTGAAATGCTGTTTGACTCGGATATCTGGTAAATTTTATGTAATTTTCGGGGTCTGATAAAGGGGATAAGACCAACTAACTGACTGAAACCTAAAGAATGAAAAATATTTACACCTGTTGTGCCATATTGCTATTTGCAGTCCTTTGCACCATGGCCCAGGGCCAGGATAAGCCGACCTATGACAGAGCCAATTGGTTGATCAAAGCCGAGAATTTCAAGCCAAAACTCACTGAAACCATCGTACACCCCACAAGCATTGTGAAATTGGTGGAGGACAAAGCCTCATTCCAGGGATGGAAAACAGAGCCAGTGTCAAAAGCGGATGAAATTTACAAGACTTCGTTTAAGAATATCAAAAGTGTGGTGGTCGATTTTGGCAATCACTATACCGGTTACTTCACCTTTAAGCTGGGGGTTTTGAGAGGCACTGCCGATGGTCCTGTTCGCTTTAAATTGACCTTTGGGGAAGTTCCCTCTGAATTGGCCGTTCCGTTTGACCCCTATCCCGGCGCACTGAGCAGGGCCTGGTTGCAGGATGAAGTGGTGACGGTCATGGATATTCCAGCCAGCGTGACCCTGGAGCGCAGGTTTGCCTTCAGGTACGTAAAAATCGAACTGCTGGCCAGTTCAACATACTACGATTTTAACATTTCTGAGATGCAGTTAAAAGCCGTCAGTTCGGTCAGCAAAATGCCCGACCCATTGGCCAGTTCAACCGAACCGATTGTAAGCGACATCGATCAGGTGGGATTGAATACCCTCAGGGAATGTATGCAAACGGTGTATGAAGACGGCCCAAAAAGAGACCGTAGGTTATGGATCGGTGATTTATACCTTGAATCGCTGGCCAACAGTTATTCCTTTAAAAACTATGATCTGACTAAACGCTGCCTCTATTTACTGGCAGGCCTGAGTGGAGAAGAAGGATACCTGGTTGGGACCGTTTTCGAAACGCCCCGGCCACATGCACAGACTGGCCAGTATTTATTTGATTATGCCCTGCTCTACAATGTTGCCTTAAAAGAATATGCGGCAGCGACCAATGACCTTGAAACGGCCAATGATCTTTGGCCATTGGCCAAAAGACAGCTGGATATCATTTACAAATATGTGCAGCCCAACGGACTACTCGATTACGAGAAGGCGAATAAGGAATGGTGGCTGTTTTTTGATTGGAAAGATGGATTGAACAAGGAGGCAGCTTTGAATGGCTTATCCATTTATGCACTGAAACAGACCTATGAGTTGGCAAAAATCCTTCACAAGGAGGCGGAATTAAAAGAGGTGCCAAAACTTATTCAGAAAATGACCGAAGCTTCGCGCAAGCAACTGTTCAACAAGACAAGCAGCTTGTTTGAATCGGGCAAGGACCACCAAATCTCGTATGCCTCGCAGATTTGGATGATACTGGGGGGAGTTCTTTCAAAGGAAGAAAGTCAGAAAACATTGAAGGCATTGGTAAATACTGAAAGCGCGTTAACTCCTGGGGGTCCCTATTTATACCATTATTTTATCCAGTCATTGATTAATTCAGGAATGAACAAGGAGGCAAAAAGTTATCTGATCAGTTACTGGGGTGGAATGGTTAAAAAAGGAGCAGATACCTTCTGGGAGGTCTATGATCCCAAAAATGAATTGCTTTCACCCTATGGATTTTATCCCGTCAATAGCTATTGCCACGCCTGGAGTTGTACGCCTGTTTACTTTATCAGAAAATATCCTGAAATATTTCAATAGGTTTCAGGCCAGGCACTGAGGATACTTGAATAAATCAACAATCACTTTCATTTACCCTTCAATGTTTGTTTATTTGTAGGAATCAATGTCGGGGTTACAATTTAAAATAGATAGAAACAGATGAAGATTTTTATAGCAATATTGTTGATTTGCACCACAGTAAGCGTATTTGCCAAGAAAAAAGAGAAGAATACCCTGTCGAAAGATGAAATAAAATCAGGCTGGGAATTGATTTTTGATGGAACAACGACCAAGGGCTGGAGAGGCTATGGCCAAAAAACGATGCCCGAGAAAGGATGGGATGTGGTTGACGGCAAGCTTCATTGCATGGCCAATGGCGGTGGGGGTGATATTATTTTCAACAAGAAACTTACCAACTTCAAATTGGAGCTCAGCTGGAAGATCAGTGAAGGCGGCAACAGCGGCATATTCATTTACGGCAAGGAGGTGGCAGGAACCCCTATTTACCATTCGGCTCCTGAATACCAGTTACTGGACGATCAAAACCATGCCGATGCCAAGGACGGGAAGGACGGGAACCACAAATCAGGCTCACTCTATGACATTCTGCCGGCTGTTCCTCAAAATGCGAATCCAGCCCTCAAATGGAATCAAGCCAAGATCGTTTCAAAGGACGGCAAGGTTGAATTTTGGCAGAACGACGTCAAAGTGCTTGAGTTTCAAATAGGCAATGCAAATTGGAAAAAACTTTGTGCCGGGAGTAAATTCAAAGACTGGCCTGATTTTGTAAACAATCCTGCAAAAGACGGATACATTGGTCTTCAGGACCATGGCAATGAAATTTGGTTTAAAAATATCAAGTTGAAAGTCTTGAAATAGAAATAAAACAAAAGATAAATGCCCCTGACATGGAAAGCCGTTTCTTTAAGTAGAATCGGCTTTTTACTTTCAAATGATAGGCCTGAAGGGTATTTTGATTTCGAATATAATTTTTACTCCAATGCAGTTAGCAAATTTGAATATTTATACATTATTTTAAGAACCCAAAAATCTCTTAACTAAAATGAACAAATCGACTAACAAACAAGGTTGGACCATCACCTTTGCCGCATTGGGCATCAACCTGGTCATGGGCGTTCTCTATTCGTGGGGCGTCATCAAAAAAGCACTGGTAAGCGACTGGGGCTGGACCAACACAGAAGCGGCCTTGCCCTTTACCGTTTCAGCAGCCTTCTTTGCCCTTACCATGATTTTTGCAGGACGCGCACAGGATAAATTCGGGCCCCGAATGGTCACCATCTTCGGGGGCATCATGCTCGGTGCCGGCTTAATTGCTTCGGGTTTTGTGACCAGCCAAATGATGATGGTACTTACCTTCGGGGTCATTGGCTCCATCGGGATCGGGCTAGGTTATTCGGCCGCCACACCCTGCGCCATGAAATGGTTCGATTCCTCAAAAAAAGGAATGATCGCCGGCATTGTGGTTGCAGGAGTTGGCCTGTCGCCTGTATACATCACCCCGATTACGGCCAGCCTCTTGAAAAGTTATGGAATCAGCAACACGTTTATCATTTTAGGCATTTTTGCCATTGCAGTGGTAATCCTGTTGTCATTTTTCTTAAAAAACCCACTGCAAGCAGAGGTTCCAAAAACAGCAGGCCAACAAGCTGCCCCTGCATCCAATGCAAACGATTTAACCTGGAGCCAGGTTACCCGGACACCCCAGTTTTATCTCTTGTGGGTCATGTACCTATTGGCTGCAACGGCAGGCTTGATGCTGATCGCCCATCTTCCAAGCATTGCTGTTGCCCAGGCTGACTGGAAGACTGCGGGATTTATGTTGGTTGTCATCCTTTCAATTTTCAATGCCATTGGCCGCCTCGGGGCAGGTGTATTGTCGGATAAAGTGGGCAGAACAAGGGCCATGATGATCGTATTCATGCTTCAGGCAGTCAACATGTTCCTTTTCATGTTTTATACCTCCATCCCATTGCTCGTCATGGGCTCTGCAATTGCAGGTCTGGCCTACGGAGCCGTATTTTCACTTTTCCCTACCACCACTGCCGAATTCTTCGGGATGAAAAACCTGGGCGTCAACTACGGCCTGATCTTTACAGGCTGGGGAGTGGCCGGTGTCATTGGCCCCATGCTGGGTGGGCTGGTGGCCGATAAAACCGGCGCCTACAGCAACGGATACATTGTGGCGGGGGTATTTCTTTTAATTGCTACCCTGCTGGTCAGCATCCTAAAATCCCCAAAAGTAAAGCCCGTAGATGTCAAAGAACCACAGCTTTCGTCCATCAGTTAAAGCTTCAATTTACGAAATATTATTCACTTATAAAACAGCAGCCTGGAAAGATTTTCCAGGCTGCTGTTTTATAAGATCCAATGTGCTAAGACTAAAAGGAATCAGAGTTCGGACAAGTTTTTATTGGCACATTAGAGGTTCGATTAACCATTTATCTGGTTGTAATTCTTTATCTTTGTTTAAAGTCAAACAATCATGAGCGTATTAGAATTCAAATCAAAAATAGGAAAACAATCGATTGATATTCCCAAAATAATTCCAACAGTATTAATTACTGCCGATGGAATAATTGCATCAGGGGATTATAAATCAATAGATTCAAATATTTATGATGCAACTTATTTACTGGAATCAATTAACAGGGAGCTAAAGGATTTTGAGCAGGGAAGAACCCATTCACATGAAACTGTACGAAAGTTATATGAGAAATATCTTTGATCATTCAGCTGATGTCAGAAAAACAAAAATATATAAAATCTACCTCAATAATCCAATCAAGAATGGAACTTCAGACCAACCCGCAATTAGAGCTTGCCTTTGATTTTCTACAATATACCAACCAGAATATTTTCTTAACTGGAAAGGCGGGAACGGGTAAAACCACTTTTCTGCGCAACCTGAAAAAGCTATCACCCAAACGAATGGTGGTCGTTGCCCCAACGGGTGTGGCTGCCATCAATGCGGGAGGTGTAACCATTCACTCATTTTTCCAGATGTCATTTGGGCCGCAGGTTCCGCAGAATCCCGAACAGATCAGACCTGTCACGGTACCTGTCAATGGAAATGACGCCGCCAGGATCAATCGTTTCAGCAAACAGAAAATCAACATCATCAGAAGCCTTGATTTATTGGTCATCGATGAAATCAGCATGGTGCGCGCTGACGTGCTGGATGGAATTGATGAGGTATTGCGCCGCTATAAAAACCGGTACAAACCTTTTGGCGGGGTGCAATTGCTCATGATCGGCGACTTGCAACAGTTGGCCCCCGTTCTGAAAGACGATGACTGGAACATTCTGAAACCCTATTATGAAACCTGCTTTTTCTTCAGCAGCCATGCCCTGAAACGATCTAAATTCACTGGCATCGAGCTGAAACATATATTCAGGCAAAGTGATCCGCGGTTTATTGCCCTATTGAACAAAGTGCGTGAAAACCAGATGGATGATGCCACCCTTTTGGAATTAAACC
Source organism: Prolixibacteraceae bacterium (assembly GCA_036504555.1). Classification (GTDB taxonomy): domain Bacteria; phylum Bacteroidota; class Bacteroidia; order Bacteroidales; family Prolixibacteraceae; genus Aquipluma. The sequence goes on from DASXUZ010000080.1 coordinate 55,036, forward strand.
AACGATACATTCCTGGGTTTAATCCTGAAGAGAAAGAAGGCTACATCACCCTTACCACGCACAATTTCCAGTCGCAGCAAATCAACAGTGAAAAATTAAGTATGCTGAAGTCCAAATCCATCCGCTACAAGGCAGAAGTGACAGGCGACTTTCCAGAGTACTCCTACCCGACTGATCCCGAGCTGGAATTAAAAGTGGGATCTCAGGTCATGTTTGTCAAAAACGACCTCTCCCCTGAAAAACGCTTCTACAACGGTAAGATTGGAAAAATCATCAATATCACCAAAACTGAAATAGAAGTTCAGTGCCCTGATGACAACGAGTCGATTGATGTGGAGACCGTGAAATGGGTAAATACCAAATACACGCTCAACGATACCACCCAGGAAATCACCGAGGAAGAAATCGGTACCTTCACCCAATTCCCGCTCAAACTGGCCTGGGCCATTACCATTCATAAAAGCCAGGGGCTCACCTTCGAAAGAGCCATCATCGATGCGCGTGCGTCGTTCGCCCATGGACAAGTGTATGTTGCCTTGAGCCGATGCAAAACACTCGAAGGATTGGTATTGAGTTCAACGATCTCTCCCACCAGTGTCAAAAACGATACCACGGTCATCCAATTCACTGATGAGGTGGAACGCAAACAACCTGGAGCCGCTGAACTGGCTCAATCGCGCAAGGAATACGTTCAGCAATTGCTCACTGAATTGTTTGATTTCAAACCCATCCTTTTGCAAATCCAGTATATACTCAAGCTTTGGGAAGAAAATTCGTCTCATTTACTGGGCACCCTCAAAATACAACTGCAAGGAATGATTTTACCCCTTCAAACGGAATTGATCGAGGTAGGAACCAAATTCGACACGCAACTTCGCAACCTGATTTGGGCAGGCGCCCATGCCGAAAATGACCCGGCCCTCCAGGAACGGATCAGAAAAGCGGCTGCTTATTTCTCCGCAAAGCTGGAAGTATTAATCGCCCAGCCTTTATCGGTAGCCACTTTCGATACCGACAACAAGACCATCCGCAAAAACTTCAACGACACGGTCGATAAACTGAGCAAGGAAATTTACACCAAGAAAGTCTGTTTCGATGAATGCAGCAATGGTTTCACCATCAAGAGCTACCTGGAAACAAAAGCAAAAGCTGCGATCGAAATTCCTGAAACTGGCCCAAAGGGACAGCCATCGGCCAGTGCACCGACCTTCACCCGGTATCCTGATTTTTATAGCAAGCTCAAGAAATGGAGGGAAGAAAAATCTATTTTGCTGAATGAAGAAATTGCCCGTATCATTCCTCAAAAAACCCTGCTTGAAATTGCACAAACCTTGCCTGTATCAAGGGCAGAACTGAAGGCAGTCAAAGGAATGGGGGGAACCCGGCTTCAACAGTTTGGCCGCGATATCCTTGAAATGGTCATCGCTTTCCGCCGGCTGAAAGGATTGGATTTACCCATGCACCCCGAGAAAGAAGCCGAAAAGGCCGGGATGGATACCAAACAAATCAGCTATGAACTGTTCAAAAGCGGGCAGTCAATTACACAGATTGCCACTGAACGAAATTTCGCTCCTACAACCATTGAAGCGCATCTGGCTCACTATGTGGGTCTCGGCCAATTGGAAATCAACCGTTTTGTTGAATCCGCCAAAGTTAAAACCATTGAGGCATACATTCTGAAAAACAAAACAAACCAAATCACTGATATTCGTGCAGCCATTGGTGATAGCTACACTTATTCCGAAATCAGGTTTGTGATCAAATATTTAGAGGCAAGGCACTAATTAACCGCCTATATAAACACATTCGAACAGACTATTTTCTGTCGCCTTTTTTCTCCACCTTGCCTGCAAATGAGCCGTTTCGGCTTTACAGAAAAGTGGCGATACATGTTTTTAAACAAATCAGAAAAATAGGAAATTTCATAATTTTTTATCAATTTAACGGCCTGATTTAACAGTGAGGTAGCAGTGCATTTTTGTTCTTACTTCAAAGTTAAAACTTTTAAACCAACTAACCATTCACGTTATGAAAGCTGACAGCCCAAAGTTTTATCATTCGCTGTTTATTACCATCCTTCGGGTATCCATTGGCTGGCATTTCCTCTTTGAAGGAATCTCCAAAATTGTACAGGGAAACTGGACCGCTTCCACCTATTTACTCAATACCACGGGCTTTCTTTCGGGATTCTACCACTGGATTGCAGGCTCTCCGGGGCTTTTGATGGTGACTGATATCCTGAACATGTACGGGCTGCTGCTCATTGGACTTGCCCTCTTTATTGGCTTATTCAGCCGCTATGCTGCACTGGCAGGGGCTTTGCTGCTTACCCTCTATTATTTTGCCTATCCACCTTTCGGCAACCCGATGATGAACACTTCAGACGGTCATTTATTCATGGTCGATAAACTGTTTATTGAAGCTGCCGCCCTCTTGTTTCTCTTCTTTTACCGTGAACAAGGATATTGCATTGATAACCTACTTGACGCATACCGCAGTCGCAAGAAATCACCAGTTGCCGCTACTGCATCCACCACTGAAGAAGTGAACTCACGCCGGGAAGCGCTGAAGAACCTGGCTACCATACCCGTATTGGGAGCAATGGGCTGGGGAGCGGTGAACAACTTCAACACCTATGGCGTCGATGTCATGTCGGGAGCAACCATCCAGGTCAAGCAGACCGCCTTAAGCGAACTGAAAGGCGCATTGCCCAAAGGCAAGATCGGGAAGCATGAAATCAGCCGACTCATTGCCGGGGGAAACCTGATTGGCGGATGGGCCCACTCGCGCGATTTGATCTATGTGTCTACCCTATTCAAAGCATACAATACCGAGAAGAAAGTTTATGAAACATTGATGCTGGCCGAACAAGCGGGCATCAACACCATCAATATCGGTTTCCCTTCCAATCCATTGCTGGCCAAATACAAGAAGATGACCGGCAGCAATATCAAGATCATCTCCCAGATTGCACCCAAACTGGACAACAGTAAGCTTTCGGAGGTTGGACCTCATACTGACAAGAAGCTCTATTTTGAATTCATTGACCAGGCCATCGATGCCGGGGTGGATATTCTCCAGGTGCAGGGAAACTGGTGTGACTGGCTGGTACGAGACAACAAGATTGAAGTGATCGATGAGATGATCGCCTACATCCGCAAACAGGGTTACACCGCCGGACTGGCAGCCCATTCGGTTGAATCACTCATTGCATGCGCCGATCAGGGCATCATTCCTGATTATTACATGAAAACCATGCACCACGATCAATACTGGTCGGCCCACCCACGCGAATTCCGCTTCCCTTTTGAAGTGGACGGAAAGGAATACCTCGACCACAACCGTTTTCACAACAACATGTTTTGTCTCTTCCCTGAACGTACCGTAGAATTTGTGGCCAAGGCAACAGTGCCGGTAATGGGTTTCAAGGTACTGGCCGCCGGCTCCATCGAACCACAGGATGGCTTTAAATGGGCCTACGACAACGGGGCAGACTTTATTTGCGTCGGGATGTTTGACTTCCAAGTTGTCAACAATGTGAATATTGCCATAGACTGCCTGAATAAAACCAACCGTACGAGACCCTGGCACGGATAAATAAACGATGGTGCAATGAATCAGGAAGCTGAAATTCCGATACCTATCCGGTTTAATTCCTTTAAACATCATCGGGATTATATCCTGGAGGTTCTGAAAACGGCCTCTCCTGAATTGATTGCAAGCCTGTTGGACCCCTTGTGCAACAATTATATCGACATTTATTCCGGGACCCTCACACCGGAGGCTATTTTTCATCAGGTGATTGACATCCTTCAATCCAACCAGGTATTTCAGCCAGATGACTTTACCTCCTGGGTCGATACCATCAACGGTTACCGGCAAATCACTCTGGTAGACCAATCGGAATGGGTGCTCAGAAAAAGCAATGAAGAGGAACGTTACATTCACCTGCATCCGGCACGCACAGGACCTTTCTCCATGCGTTTTAAGGGTTCTACCTTAAAAACAGTCTGGATGCTGAAAACCAATTCCCCAAGCCCTCAGCACTCCCCCTCACTGGAAAAAGTGAACCAGTTAAGAATACAGATTGGCCTTTCACCCGTCAAAAAGCTAGACCGAAGCAAGGGTATTTTAAACTGCTATGAAAAATTCTTTTTGCAGGACTGAAATAGTTAGAATCTTTACAGGCCTTTAAAGTTAATAATTCCTTTGTGCTTTACAAAATGAATCCTTGAACAAAAACAATCCGTAAAAAGTTGTGTTTCATTTAGGAAAAAAGAAACCATCATATTGAAATGAAGCGTGAAACTGAAATTAAAAGCTTATGATCCAGGCTTGTTTTCGCTTTTATGAAGAGTTGAATGATTACCTGCCTGAAGAAATGCGCCAGGAGTGGATTGAAAGTCAGATTGAAATTGTAGCATCAGTGGGAGAAATTATTCAATCATTGGGAATTCCATTGGAGGAGGTGGATTTAATCCTTGTAAATGAGCAATCCAGAGGGTTTGATTACCAACTCCATGATGGTGACCGGGTATCGGTATACCCGGTATTTGAATCGTTCGATGTGTCAGAACTGAATCAGTTAAGGGAAAAGCCACTTCGCAATCCAAGGTTTATCTGCGATGTTCATTTGGGCCGATTGTGCAGATACCTGCGTATGTTGGGATGGGATACCCTTTATTCCAATCATTATGACCCGAAAGAAATGATTGAACTATCCCTCCAGGAAAAACGCATTCTCCTTTCACGAAGTATTCAAATCATTCGCCACAAGGAATTGACCCATGCCTGGTGGGTCCGCTCTGCCAACCCTTTGGAACAGCTGAAAGACCTGGTGAATAAACTGGATTTATCAAAACTCATCAATCCATTGACCCGTTGCCTCAATTGCAATTATGAGCTGGCAGCCGTAGACAAAAGTGAAATACTTCAAGACCTGGAGCAAAGGACATCAACTTATTACACTGAATTTTTCAAATGTCCCAACTGCCACCATATATACTGGAAAGGATCACACTATGAAAATATGCTCAAATTCATAGACCATCATTTGTTAAACAAAGAATTCATTTCATGGCAATGAAGTTAATTCCAATCAAAGTAGAAAGTCATTCGGGAAGCAAGGCTGATGAATATCCTACCAGCTTTTACTGGATGAACATTCAGTATGAAATCAAAGAAATAGCGGATCGTTGGTACCAGGCTCAAGCGACCCCAGAGAGCCCGGTAGCCAACTATTTTAAAGTGCGCACAGCCAGTAAACGTGTTTTTGTCCTCAAACATGAAATAGAAAGCGATCAATGGTATTTGGTTGCACCTGAACATCCGGGATTTGGATTTTCTTCCAATTGATCATTGGATGAATGCAGGCCCGATCTAATTGAAAAGCAAATTATTACTCTCCCAAATTAGGTTTTAATCTTAGCCCGCAATAACTACAATAACTTCAATAACGACAACAATGCCAATCGTAGTTATTGAAGTTATTGAAGTTATTGCAATTGAGTATTTCAGAGTCTATGGTTTTGCAAACCGTCGCCCGATTCCCGGAAAGGAAGCTATGAAAAAATAACCGGCCCTGTTGAGAAGCCGGCTATTTATATTTAATTGCAGATAGCCCTTCGGGATCGTTTAAATGCAAAGCTTAGATTCAACACGATGGACAATCCGATGAATAGTCCCTCCAAAAAATCAACCACATGACTCCCCGGTAAAAACCTTCCCATCAAAAGGGCGATGGCCAGAAGGAGCGTTCCTATGGGATAAGCCAGTAATTGTTGGTATTTCATTGTTCCTAAAGGTTTATTTCTTCACTTTAAACAACTCTTTTTCATCCACCTTTTTTACCTGTGTACTATCATTGAGCAATTTATTGATGGCATTAAAAGGAGCAACCACTATTTCATCTCCTGCTTTTAAACCTTCCAGTATTTCGATGTTCTCGCTATCCTGGATACCAGTCTTTACGGGTTGCTTGAATACTTTGCCTTCTTTGTACACAAATACCACTTCTACCTTTTCATCATCCTTTGATTTGGGTCCCTGGGTGGTAACCGCTTCAGTTTCGCCTTCAGGCTTTTCTTCGTCGTCCTTTTTAACTTCTTCCTTCACATTGCTCTTCAGTGAACGGGTGGTGACTGCCTGGATAGGTACCGAAATCACATTCTTCCTGGTTTCAGTCTGAATATCGACTGTTGCCGACATACCGGGCCTGAAAGGATATTTCTTGCCTGAAACAGTATCGGTTAAATCTTTATAGGAGCTGTCGAGCAACAGGATTTTCACATTAAAATTGGTCACCTGGTCCGTTGAACCACCTACCACGTTGGCAGAATTGGCAATTTCGGTCACAATTCCCTTAAACTTGCGGCCCAGGTAAGCATCCACTTCAACCAAAGCTGTATCGTTGAGGTTAACGCGGACAATATCATTCTCATTCACATCAACCTTGACTTCCATCAGGTGAAGATTGGCGATCACCAGCAATTCGGTTCCGGCATACATATTGGTCCCTACCACGCGTTCGCCCTTTTCCACATTCTTGCGTGAAACGGTTCCATCCATGGGGGCATAAATCTTGGTTTTCACCAGCTGTTCCTGTGCCTCTGCCACCGATGCTTCAGCCGACTTAACGGCAAACTCTGCAGCCTTTACTTCCGACTGGGCCACTTTAAAGGAAGCCTGTGAGGTTTCAAAGTCTGAGACCGCAATGGCGGCTTGCTTGAACAAGGAATTGGAACGTTTAAAAGCCATATCGCTTTCAATCAAACGGGCATCGGCCTGGGCCAATCGGGCCTGTGATGAGCTCAAACTTGCATTTGCCCTGTTGAGCGACTGGATGTAAATATCGGGCTTAATGACCAGCAAAAGCTCTCCTTTCTTGACTTCATCCCCTTCTTCAACGTCCATCTGGATGATTTCACCTGAAACATCGGGACTGATTTTGATTTCCGTTTCGGGCTGCACCTTGCCATTGGCCGTGATTAACTCGGTGATGGTCTTGCTTTCAACCACCTTGGTCGATACATTAATCTCAAAGTCTTTCCCAAACCAACCTTGTTTTTTACCCACTATCAGGACAATGATCACAATTACCACCAGGATAATGATGTAAGGCAGAAATTTATTTGATTTCTTCTTCATTATAGATTGAATATTGAATTTGCAATATATGTATGGTTTAACTTTAAAATATTACACCCTTTCTAAAAATGTGCCTAATATTTCGAGCCGTTAAATTTAAGTGCAAAAACATTACGCGGAATAAAATGTTATCCTTTTTTAATAATATTATTTCACGGGGGTTCGATTGATCTCCTGAATGAAAAGTTTCTGTAACAAAATACCGAGAGATTGATGAACCAGGCAAATTTAAAAATTGAAACACCCCTTTCCGAACTGACCGGGAATAACGTACCACTGAAAGAGTTTCTGAATAATTTAAAGGCGAAGATGAAACTCGTTTTCCATGACCGAGCTAACATTGATCAATTGGCGATCAAACGCGGCATGCCTCCTTTTGTAATGCGTGAAATCATGAGTATGAACCCTTTATCGGTCGGAATCCCCGCCGAATTTGGTGGCAGGGGCTGCAAAATGGAAGAGTGCATCGCCTTGCTGGCCACTGCCTCCTATGAATCCCTGGCCCTTTCGCTGACTTTTGGGATCAACTCGGCCCTGTTCCTTCAACCGGTTGCCAAATACGCACAACCTGAGGCCAAGGCTCCTGTGTTTGAACGATTCCTTCATCATCAGAACATGGGTGGCTTGATGATTACCGAACCCGATTTCGGCAGCGATGCACTGAGCATGCAGACTTCCTTTTCTGAAAAAAACGGCAAATACCATCTGAAAGGTACCAAACATTGGGCCGGACTGACCGGCTGGGCTGAATTCTGGCTCCTGACAGCACGTGAACGAAGCCAGGCTGGTGACCTCAAACGGGATATCGATTTCTTTATCTGTGACGTAAACAGCCCGGGACAAAACATCGTGGTTGAAGAGTTTTATGAAAATTTAGGACTTTTCCAGATCCCCTACGGGCGAAACAGGCTCGACGTTGAAATACCAAAACTACAAAGGCTTACCCCTCATACGACAGGGGTAAAAATGATGCTCGATTTACTACACCGCAGCCGCATGCAATTTCCCGGGATGGCCATGGGATTTATCCAACGCCTGCTGGATGATTCGATCGCCCATGCCAACAACAGGCTAATTGGCGGAAGACCCCTGTTAACCTATGACCAGGTTCAGCAGCGATTGGGCCGCCTCCAGGCCTCCTACACCATCTGTTCGGCCATGTGTGCCAACAGCAGTTCAAAGGCAGGCATCGAAAACGATCTTTCACTGATCGGCTTTGAAGCCAATTCCGTCAAGAGCGTGGTGACCGACCTGATGCAGGAGGCCGCCCAATCGGCTACCCAATTGGTTGGGGCACAGGCATACAAGCTCGATCACATCGCCGGAAGAAGCATCACCGATAGCCGTCCATTCCAGATATTTGAAGGCTCGAACGACATCCTGTATGCCCAGATTTCCGAGAGCCTGGTAAAGCTGATGAAGAAATCGAAGGAAAGCAACCTGTTTCAATTCCTTCAACACTTTCACCTGACCTCCCAATCAGCCCTGTTGTTGAAAGATATGCTCGATTTTGATTTAAACCTGGAACTGCCACAGCGCAAAATGGTGGAATTGGGCCAGATACTGGGTCGCATCGTATCATTTGAAATGGTGATCAACCTGGGCGAGAGCGGATACCGGAGTGATTTAATCGCCAATGGACTGCACTTCCTCAAACAGGAAATTGCCTCCCTATTCAAGGGATTCAATTTCAGCAATGAAATCATCGTGGTCGAAGATTATCAGGAGGAAAGCAACTGGATGAATTTTATCCCTGCTGTTGGTTCCTGAAAAAGATGGCGCATTTTTTGTACTTTTGCCCCCTGACCGGGACAACAGGAATGAACCCTGCTGGGCGCTGAGGTAAAAAAAACGAATCTTATAATATGAAGTTCTATTCCTACGTTATATACTCGCAAACATCGGGTGCATTTTATTACGGTTATTTCGAAGATCTTGAAAAAGCACTCGAAATGCACAATTCAAACCTGATTTCACCCACCAAAGAGCGCGGCCCTTGGGTGCTGATGTATTCAGAAAGCTTTGAAACCCGGTTAAAAGCCATTCGGCAGATGAGTTTCTACCGATCGGTCAAAGGTCAAAGGTTTCTGAAAAATATGCTCAATTTCTAATCCGATGTGCTATTTTTGCAAAACTTTATAACGGAAGGTTCATCAACAAAGGTTTGTTAATAAATAATTGGTGGACCAGCTTCATTCTAAGAATTGTATGTTCGATCTTTATTAAATTTGAAAGAAAAATTAATACGTTTAAGCCATGAAAAAAATCATCTTAGTTGCTTTCACTCTTGCCCTGCTCACCAGTGGATGTAAGGTTTTCAAGTCATCTAAAAAAAGCCAGGCCGCAACCCCCAAAACAGAAACAAGCGCAGACACAAAAGTATTTTCAGTGCCCGCTCCCACCGGTGTACGCGACAATCCCACTTCGGATACCATGTACGCACCAGCTGACAAACCCGTTGAGGGCACAGTAACCGGCAAACCCGTTTCAGTGCGCAGTGAAAATTTCACATTGACCTCTGAAGACCAGGCCGCTTATGGAAGCAAAAAATTCTTTGTCATTGTAGGTAGTTTCAGCAGCAACGAAAATGCCGGTAAATTCAAACAGGATTTAACCCAGCAGGGATTTAAGCCCATCATTCTGCACAGCGAAACTGGTTATTACAGGGTATGTGTCGACAGCTTCAACGACGAAGCAGCAGCCCGTAACCGCGTTCAGGGCATCAGGACCCAATATCCAAAATACGCCGACAGCTGGTTACTGATCAGGAAATAAAAAATATTTCAGCATAAATAATCTAAAAAAAAGGGATATCGCAGGGTGTCCCTTTTTTTTTGGCTTAAATCCTGTTGCACCGTCAGGAAAATACATGCTCCAGGATTTGAGCCAACTTACTGATCGATCATCCATTGAATAAATCCATCCTATTTTGCCTGTCTTCAGCCTCGTGGATGGTTACATGAAGGATTCCCACCTATATGCTTATTGTTAGATTCATGGTTTTTACATAGTTCGTGCATAGTTCGTGCATGCTTCGTGCATGTAGAGATATACAAACCATGCACGATTTATGCATAAATCATCTAAAAACCATGAACTGATCAACTGTGGAACACGGCCCAAGGCTGAATACAATAGCTGTGGATTGAGTGAAATCATCCTTCCATCAATCATCCAGGTACAATCAGATGGAGAATCAATGATGCGATCAAACTAAACTGTAGGATTTACAGGGTTTTCTTCTTGGATGAATTGCGGATAACCAGGCTGGTTTTCATCACAATTTGTTGCGGAGCGGCTGTTGGATTCTTGATGCGCTCGAAAAAAAGACGGGCCGCTTCCTGTCCCATCTCGAAGGTAGGATGGGTAACCGAGGTCAGGGAAGGCTCAACGACCGTGGAATGGAATTCACCGGTGAAGCCCACCAGGGCAATATCGGTGGGAATGGTCAATCCAAATTGTTTGATTTCCCGCATGGCGGCAAAAATAACCGTGTCGTTGATCCCAAAAATGGCATCGGGATGCTTTTTCAACCGCAGCAGTTTGCGGGTGGCAACCGAGGCATCTTCGGGACTCATGTTGCACTGGGCCACCAGCTCCTCCTCAAATGGAAGGTGACAATCATGGAGACCCTGCAAATATCCTTCATACCTAAGTTTTGAAATACTCAACTGTGCGGGCCCATTGATGAAGGCGATCCTTCGGCAACCGTTGTCATAGAAATGACGGGTCACCTGACGGGCAGCTTCCGTATTGTCGGCCACCACGCTTGGAACCTCATCGGTACGGCATACACGATCGAAAAAAACAAGGGGGATTTCATGGTTGACCAGCACGTCAAAATGCTCAAATGTCTGGGTCTCCTGGCTCAGGCACACGATCAGTCCTTCCACCCGTGTGTTGAGCAAATTCTTCACCGACTCGACCTCTTTCTCAAACGATTCGCTCGAAGAGGAGATCAGGATGTAATAGCCGTTCTGCTTGGCCACATATTCGATCCCTGAAATGACGGAGGAGAAGAAATGGGTCACCAAATCAGGGACGATCACCCCGATCATGCGGGTTTCCTGCCTGAGCAATCCCATGGCCAATGGATTGGGAGTATAGTTTCTGGAGCGCGCCAGATCCTGTACTTTCCGAATCATTTCATGACTGATTTCAGGGTGATTGCGAAGCGCCCTGGAAACCGTTGAAATTGATACATTCAGTTCAGTTGCAAGATCCTTTAATGAAACATGCCGCTTGGCCATAAATCTTCAATTTATAATTTTAAACACATAGGCACAGAGAAAACATAGAAAAAGAATTAAACTATGTGGCCTATGTATCTATGTGTTTATTTTTCATCTTTTTATATTGATTCATTGTACCTTCCCATACATCGGGAGGTCTCGTTTCAATCCATTGTTGTTGAATTGACAAAGTTAGCCTATTCTAACTTTTGAGGCCTATAAATGGGGCTTAAAATATGTTCCTAAACATTTTTTAAGCCCTGCAAAGCTTTGCAAGGCAAGAGATATTAAAATTCACTTGGCAAATTGGATTTCTTTCATGACTTTTGAAAGGCGAAGAAGAAAGATCGGCGAAGAAAAAATCAATTGACAAATAGAATTCAAAACCTGGTTTTCGCATTAAATTTAACTATAACCTAATAAATCTATTACTTAAGAAATGGAAAAGACAAAAAAAGGTCTCTTTACAACTGAAGACGGAACAAATCATGTATTTATTTTCTTTCTGGTTGCTCTTCTGTTTACTTTGTGGGCAGTAGGTAACAGCCTGATAGACACCATGGACAAGCATTTTCAGGATTACTACCACCTGACAAAAGCCGACTCGGCCAATGTTCAGTTTTCGCATTACCTGGGGTATTTCTTTATGGCCCTACCGGCCGGATGGTTTATTTCTAAACTTGGATATAAATGGGGGATCGTTTTAGGTCTTAGCCTGGCGGCATTGGGCTGTCTGTGGTTTTATCCGGCCACCAAGATCGACGGGTTCTGGGCTGTCCTGTTGGGCGTTTGCCTGGTCGCCATGGGCTTTTCATTCCTCGAAACGGTTGCCAATCCGTATACAACTGTTTTAGGGCATCCCAAATATGCAGCTTCCCGAATTAACCTGGCACAGTCGTTCAATGCCATTGGCTGGCCCATTGCCCCCTATATTGGCGGCTTATATTTCTACCACACTGATACATCATTGAACTCACAGCAAAATGCTGTAATTGCCCATCAGACCATGTGGATCCCTTATGTAGGGCTTGCGCTTATCATTTTGGTGCTGATTGTCGCTTTCATTAAAAGCAAGATGCCCGATGTCGTTGAACATGACCACAGTAAAAGCGATTCTGAAGAGAATACCGTCAAAGTGGATGTATTTGGCCAGCAAGGCCGGTTGTCAACCATCCTCCTATATGTTTGTGCCATTATGTTGAGTTTTGCATTGGGCATGATCGTCCGCTTCTTTGTTCAACTGTTTTACATGGACCGGGAGACGCTTGGAAATCCCGAGGCGATGGTCGCTTTAAACCACCTTTTAAAGTGGGTATTTAATATTACGACCGCTCTTATTGGCATAGGGTCCATTGTTTTCATCACGGTTAAAAGAACCAAACTGATTCATAAAAATAGTCTGTGGTCAGCCCCTCACTTTACCGGTGCAACTATTTCACAGTTCCTTTACGTGGCAGCACAGGCAGGTATCTTCAGTTTCTTTATCAATTACATGGTAGAAGAAGTTCCGGCAATTGGCGAAAGCATGAAATCGAGCTGGTTTATTGGTGGAGAAAATGGATCCATATTAAGGAATGGCGCATATTTCCTTACCGAAAGAGGGGCTACCTCCCTCATGTCGTATATGGCATTCCCCTTATTCCTCATTGGCCGCTTTACCGGTTCGTTTATTTTAAGGGTGACCAAAGCCCATAACATGCTGGGCCTGTATTCATTGATTAATGTCCTATTGATGTTTGTAATTGTAGCCAAATTGGGCTGGCTATCAGTAGCGGCCGTATTCCTGAGCTTTTTCTTTATGTCTATCATGTTCCCCACTATTTTCTCGCTGGGCATCTGGGGATTGGGAGAAAAGTCAAAACTGGCCTCTTCATTCATTGTAATGGCCATCATGGGTGGTGCCGTTTTGCCCAAGGTGATGGGAGCAATTGCTGACGTAGATGGCATGTCGGCCGGATATGTGGTCCCGGCAGTTTGCTTTGGGGTGATCGCACTTTATGGGTTCTTCTGGACCAAGCTGAGTGGCTCACAAGGATTAAACGGTGTGAAGATTGGAACTGGTCATTGATGAGGAGTTTCATGTTCCAGGTTTCAAGTTCTAGGTTACGTGCCGATTGAAGGCTTATCGTCCTTTACATTTAATTTTGAAGGTGCATCAAGATCGGCACGCAACCTGAAACTTGAAACTTGGAACCTGGAACTTTGAACTTGAAACCTGGAACCCTTTTAACTATACATTCGTGTAATTGTTTTTAAACTTACTGATAATGGAATACACACAAACAACCCAACACCCTGCTTTCAAGCGGTACTGCAAAACCCTGTTGCTCAGAGACGATGCTCAATTAATTGAAGATTATAAAAAAGTACATAGTCCCGAGGCTGTCTGGCCCGAAATTTCTCAGGGCATGCGTGAAGTGGGAATCATCGACATGGAAATCTACCTACTGGGAACCCGGCTGTTTATGATCATGGATACGGTCGCAGATTTTGATCACGATCGGGCCATGGATCAACTGGCAGGCAAACCCCGGCAGAGTGAATGGGAAGCCTATGTGTCTAGATTCCAGCAAACTTCAGCTGAAGCCACCGCCGACGAGAAGTGGCAACTGATGGAGCGTATCTACAAATTATAGCACCTTGAACAGGACAAAACAGACCGTCCCGTTTGGGAAAACTGGACTTTCGGTTCCTACGATCATCTATGGAACCAGTTTTATGGGGAACCTTTACCAGGAGCTGTCGGAAGAGGTTAAACTGCAAATCATGCAAGAATGGCTGGCAGTTTCTGAATCGGCTCCCATGATTGACACAGCCGGCAAATATGGTGCAGGACTGGCCTTGGAGGTCATTGGGGAAGGGCTAAAGAAATTGGGTGTCAAAAAAGACGATATTACCATTAGCAATAAGCTGGGCTGGTACCGCATCCCGCTGACCACCGAAGAGCCCACTTTTGAGCCAGGCGCCTGGGTCAACCTGAAATACGATGCCGAGCAAAGGATCAGCTATTCGGGGATACTGGACTGCTGGGAACAGGGCTGCCAACTATTGGGCGGCTATTACAAACCACAGGTGGTGACGGTGCACGATCCTGACGAGTACTTATTTGCGGCAAGCGATGAAGCGGACCGTAAAAAAAGATTCAATGATATTCTGGAAGCCTACAAGGCGCTGTTCGAATTGAAAGAAAAGGGGGAAGTGAAAGCCGTTGGCATTGGTGCAAAAGATTGGCTGACCATCAAAGAGTTGTACGATCATGTACAATTCGATTGGGTCATGTTTGCCAACAAGCTGACCATCTATCACCATCCACCCGAGATTATTGAATTCATTGAGCGTATTCATGCTGACGGGGTAGGAATTATCAACTCGGCAATCTTCAATGCTGGGTTCCTCACCGGAGGTGAATACTTTGATTACCGCAAAATTGATCCAGCTTCAGTTGAGGACCAAAAATTACTAGCATGGCGTGAAACGTTCTTTAAGATCTGTCATAAATACAAGGTGGCTCCCGGGGATGCATGCTTACAATTTGCCTTGATGATGCCACAGGTCAGTGCAGTGGCCCTGAATCCAAGTAAGCCGGAACGCATTCGTCGCAATGTGGAAGTTTTGGCAACTGATTTACCTTCAGCCTTCTGGAAAGAATTAAAAGAGCAAAAGATAATTGGCCAACATTTTAACTATCTTTGAAAATGATCATTGATTCGCATCATCATTACTGGCAATACAATCCCGAACAATTCGACTGGATTGATGAGTCGATGAAGGCGATCCGCAGGGATTTCCTTCCGGAAAATCTGGAGCAGGCCATCCAGCAAGCCGGAGTCGATGGGGTTATTTCAGTTCAGGCACGCCAATCGGTGGAAGAAACCGAATGGCTGATCGGCTTGGCGCACCAGAATCCATTCATCAAAGGAGTGGTGGGCTGGCTTCCTTTGTGCCAGGACGACATTGAGGTTTACCTGATTCATCATTCGGGTGAAAAAATACTCAAAGGAATCCGCCATGTGGTGCAGGGAGAACCAGATCCGGATTTCATCCTGGGAATGGATTTCAACCGGGGCATATCGCTTTTGAAAAGATATTCACTTGTTTACGACATCCTGGTTGTAGAGCGCCAATTGCCCAATACCATCCGATTTGTAGATCTGCATCCCCAACAGCCTTTTGTACTTGACCACATTGCCAAGCCGCTGATCGGGAAAAATGAATTGTCCCCCTGGAAAGAGAACATCCGCGAACTGGCCAAACGTGAAAACGTCAGTTGCAAACTATCCGGAATGGTGACTGAAGCCGATTTTAAACTCTGGACACCTGAGCAGCTCCTCCCCTACTTCGAGGTCATCCTTGAAGCTTTTGGACCTGACCGACTGCTGTTTGGCTCCGACTGGCCTGTTTGCCTTGTTGCCACAGACTATA
>DASXUZ010000081.1:0-13591 GCA_036504555.1 Prolixibacteraceae bacterium
AAGAGTCATTGTAGTTTTATTCAATCAAAAAGCAATCAATTGCATGGTTGATGAAACAGGCAAATAGATGCTCCATTTCCCGTATCCATTGATTTCCGTATATAAATTAACAGATTGATTTGGCATGAATTTGAGCGAAAACAAACGAAGAAAGTCATCCTTGAATATCGATACGCCTGTTATATAGCAATTTGAAGAACCTTCTTATTAAAAATACTAAAAATGGAAAAATCAAAAAAAACCGAAACAGACGATGCCAAGATGAATGATCTGGCAAAAAACACAGAAATCAGCGAGGGCGAATTTCTAACTACCAATCAAGGTCTGCGTATCAATGATGATCAAAACTCATTAAAGGCAGGCGAACGCGGCGCCTCCTTATTGGAGGACTTTCAACTGCGTGAAAAGATTATGCATTTCGATCATGAGCGAATTCCGGAACGTATTGTTCATGCACGGGGAAGTGGCGCCCATGGCTATTTTGAACTGACAAAATCCCTGAAGAAATACACCAAGGCTAAATTTCTGCAGACTCCTGGTATCCGTATTCCTGTATTTGTCAGGTTCAGCACAGTAGCCGGTTCCCGAGGGTCAACAGATTTGGCTCGTGATGTAAGGGGTTTCGCAGTAAAATTTTATACGGAAGAAGGTAACTATGATTTAGTTGGAAATAATATTCCTGTCTTTTTTATTCAGGATGCCATCAAATTTCCTGATTTGATCCATGCCGTGAAGCCTGAACCGAATAACGAGATGCCCCAGGCAGCTTCAGCCCATGATACATTTTGGGATTTTGTTTCCCTTACTCCCGAGAGCATGCACATGATCATGTGGGCTATGAGTGACCGGGCCATTCCGCGAAGTTTGCGAATGATGGAAGGTTTTGGGATTCACACCTTCCGTCTTGTAAATGAAAACAATAAGTCGGTTTTTGTGAAATTTCATTGGAAACCATTGTTAGGAATTCATTCAGTTGCCTGGGATGAAGCACAAAAAATATCTGGTAAGGATCCAGATTTCCACCGGCGTGATTTATGGGAAGCCATAGAATCGGGCAATTTTCCTGAATGGAACTTTGGTGTTCAGATTGTGGAAGAAAAAGATGAATTCAAATTTAATTTCGACTTACTTGATCCCACCAAACTCATTCCTGAGGAATTAGTTCCTGTACAAATCATCGGAAAATTGGTCTTGAACCGTAATCCAGAGAATTTCTTTGCTGAAACAGAACAGGTTGCATTTCATCCGGGGAATGTCGTTTCAGGAATTGATTTCAGTAACGACCCCCTTTTGCAGGGACGCTTATTTTCCTATACTGATACCCAACTTAGCCGGTTAGGCGGCCCCAATTTTCATGAAATACCAATTAACCGGCCCATTGCTCCAGTGCACAATAATCAGCGGGACGGACACATGCGACAAACGATTAACGCAGGCCAGGCGAGCTATCATCCCAACACCACGGGGGGCGGCAATCCATCCCAGGCCAAAGCTTCAGAGGGGGGATTTGTTTCATACAATGAACGGATTGATGCCAGAAAAGTACGTGCACGCAGTCAAAGCTTTTTTGACCATTTTAGCCAGGCAACTTTATTTTACAACAGTCAAAGCGAAGCAGAAAAAAATCACATTGTTGACGCATTTCGGTTTGAACTGGGAAAAGTTGAATCAGATCTCATTCGTAAACGGGTGGTTGGTATGCTCACCAAAGTGGATAAAGCACTTGCTGCAAATGTTGCTGTAGGACTGGGTATATCAGTTCCCCAACCTGAACCATTCCTGAATCAGAATATCCCTGCTGATGTGGATCCAGCTAGTTATCAGTCAATGCATGTAGAACAGGAATTGAAAATATCGACTGCTTTGAGCATGGCTGGTACAGTAAAGGATACCATTAAAACCCGGCAAATTGCCTTTCTTGCAGCCAGCGGCGTGGATGAAAATTCATTGAATGCGATGAAAATAGCCCTGGAAGATGCAGGTGCTCAAACAAAAATTATTGCGCCTCATCTGGGATTTATTCTCGGCGATAACGGTACCCAAATCAAAGTTGATCAAAGTTTCCTGACTGCAGCATCGGTATTATTTGACGCCGTTTATGTACCTGATGGAGCTAAAAGTGTGGCTGCATTAAAGAATGAACCTGAGGCTATTCAATTCATTAATGAAGCCTATAAACATTGTAAAGCCATTGCTGTAAATGGTAAAGGTACTGATTTGCTGGAATTAACTGCCATCGGAATCAAAATTCACAAGGAAAATAAAGCGGATAACGAACATGTGAGCTTTGGGGTGTTGCTTAACCGCAGTCCAAAAGAATTTATTAACGCAATTGCTCAACATCGTTTCTGGGTTCGTGAAAATTCTGGCAAGATGTCTGTTAAATAATTAAACCTGTACTTTTTTCACTGAGGTTAGGATGACCATTATTCGCCCCGATAGATCTTATTCCTCAGTGAAAAATGTATTCTTGTTTCAAGTAACATAAATTATAATTACACGTACATTCAATCAATAGATCGATCAACATCCTTCGTAAATGCTGGAATACAAGTCGACATATAAAATTTAAATTTAAACAGATGAAATATTACATCAGCAAGAAAATTGACGCAACCTTTGAACAGGCTGTTGAACGGGTCAAGGAAGCCTTGGAAATTGAAGGCTTTGGGGTATTGTCTGAAATTAATATCCATGAAAAGCTGAAGGCTAAACTGGATGTTAATTTTAGAAGATATATCATTCTGGGCGCATGCAACCCATCGTACGCCTACAAAGCCCTTCAGAATGAAGACAAGATCGGCACCATGCTGCCCTGCAATGTCATTGTACAGGAATTGAAAAAGAATGAAATTGAAGTGGCTGCCATTGATCCCATTGCCTCCATGATGGCTGTTGAAAATCCAAAACTTGCCGCAATTGCCGTTGAGATAAAACAAAAACTAGAACGGGTGATCGCATCTTTGCATACGGGGGTAGAATCGTTCGGTTTAGTTTGATATCATTATAGTACTCACGGGGCGATTTCAAGTTACCCCGTGAGTTTTTTTATCCACCCTCCGAAGAGTTGTTTATCCAGAAAATAATAGTCAACTTTCGGGATGGAAATTGCAGAAGGAAAACTATATCAAAAAGCTTATTTATTAAGCTTATTCACCATTTTCTATAACATTGTAGAAGGCATCGTCTCCATGTTTTTTGGCTACGAGGATGAAACCCTGGCCTTGTTTGGATTTGGGGTTGACAGCTTTATTGAAGTCATGTCGGGTATAGGCATTGCCATCATGATACTTCGTATCAAAAGAAATCCCCTAAGTCCTAAAAGCGGGTTTGAAATAAAGGCTTTGAAAATCACGGGCACTGCTTTTTACCTCCTGTCGGCAGGGCTGCTGGCAGGCATCATTTCATCCCTTGCCACACATCACAAGCCTGAGACAACCTTCTGGGGCATAATTATTTCGCTCGTATCAATTGCAGTGATGGTTTGGCTGATGCTTGCAAAAAAAACCACAGGGATAATGCTGCATTCTGATCCCATTATCTCTGATGCCAACTGCACCAAAATCTGTGTCTATATGTCATTGGTACTGCTTGCTTCAAGCCTGATCTATGAATTCACAGGCTTTGCCTATGCCGATGTGATTGGGGCGGCCGGTTTAATCTATTTCTCTGTCTCCGAGGGGAAAGAAGCCTTTGAAAAGGCCAAGGGTATCGATTGCTGCTGCTGTGACCATGATTCTCATTAAAATTTAACGAGCTTTCAAAATATACAAATGAAAGGGTAGGCATCATTTGTTCTGAGCTTCTGCAAAGCTTCTGTCAATACTCCCTTGTGGTTTCAGTATTACCTTGTGTGTTGCTTGTGTGTTGCTTGTGTGTTGCTTCTGTGCTCAATAACACAGAAGGTACACACAAGAAGCACACAAGAAGCACACAAGAAGCACAGAAGATAATACGGAAACAGCGCCCGAACAACAATCGTTGAACCGGAATGATTGGTTGAACAGTCCTCGTGGGCACACTGGGTGATGAGGATCATTATTTTTTTCATTTACCCAAAGTCACAGCAGTTTATCACTGTTATTTTCATTATACTTGTAAGATATTATGCTCTATTTTATAAAAAATATGGTTTGTAACCGTTGCATCATGTTGGTGCAGCAGGTGTTCGACAATTTGGGTTATTCGCCGGTGCGTATTTCACTGGGCGAAGTAGAAACTATTCACCCCATTTCTGAGGAAGAATTGGAAAAGTTGAGAAAAACGCTCGTCGGTTATGGCTTTGAGCTGATTGATGATACCAAAAGCCGCATCATTGAAAAAATCAAGAATACCATTGTACAATCCATCCATCACAACCACGATGACCTGAAGGTGAACTATTCACAGTACATCGAATCGCACCTGAACAGGGATTATGCATATTTAAGCAGTCTTTTTTCAGAAGTGGAAGGTACTACCATCGAGAAATACATCATCCATCAGAAGATTGAAAGGGTGAAAGAATTGCTGGTGTACGACGAACTGACCCTTAGCGAGATCGCTGACCAGATGGGTTACAGTAACGTGGCCTATCTTTCGAGCCAGTTCAAAAAAGTGACAGGCTTGACTCCCAGCCATTTCAAACAGGTGAAAGAAAACAAACGCAAACCATTGGATGAGGTCTAACCTGAAAATCTTATAAATTAATACGGGAATATCATAACAGGCATGCTGTTTCCAGGTATTAACTTTGACAGAAAAATAAAGACATGGAAACAACGGTTAAAAAGAACTTCCCGGTTACAGGATTAAGCTGCGCCTCCTGCGCTATCAGCGTTGAGAGTATGCTTAAGGCGCAGAAGGGAGTACTCAATGCTTCTGTCAACTATGCCAATTCATCGGCCCAGGTCGAATATGTTCCTGAAACAGCCAGTCCCAATGATTTCAAATTAGCCATCCAGTCAATCGGTTACGACTTGCTGATCGAAGATGAAGGCCATCACCACCAGGAGGAGATGCAACAGGCACATTATCTGAAGCTTAAAAGGAATACCATCGGGGCATCCATCCTTGCATTGCCAGTGGTCATAATTGCCATGTTCATGATGAATATTCCATTTGCCAAATGGATCATGCTGGTACTGGCAAGCCCTGTGGTCTTTTGGTTTGGCCGTGGTTTTTTCATCAATGCCTTCAACCAGGCCAGGCATGGAACGGCCAACATGGATACACTGGTGGCTTTAAGTACTGGAATCGCCTACATATACAGTGCCTTCAGTACTTTTTATCCTGAGTTCTGGCACCATCGCGGACAGCATGCACATGTGTATTTTGAAGCATCGGCTGTGATCATTGCATTTATACTTTTGGGTAAAGTGCTGGAAGAAAGGGCCAAGTCAAACACTTCTTCGGCCATTAAAAAACTGATCGGTCTACAGCCCAATTCGGTGAACCTGATACTGAGCAATGGGCAGGAGAAGGAAATACCAATTTCACAGGTGGTGATGGGTGATCAGCTGCTGGTCAAACCGGGGGATAAAATCCCCGTGGATGGAGAAATTGTATCAGGATCCTCGTTCATTGACGAAAGTACCATCACGGGCGAATCGCTTCCCCTTGAAAAGGAAAAGGGTGGACAAGTATTTGCCGGGACTATCAATCAGAAGGGAAGTTTTGTGATGGTAGCTCAAAAAGTAGGAGGGGCAACCATTCTGGCACAGATTATAAAAATGGTTCAGCAAGCACAGGGTAGTAAACCACCCATGCAAAAGCTGGTGGATAAAGTCGCCGGTATATTTGTTCCCGTTGTGATGGTCCTGTCAGTGATCTCTTTTGCTGCCTGGATGATGCTGGGAGATGAAAATGCCCTTACACAAGGTTTACTGGCAATGGTTTCGGTGTTGGTCATAGCCTGTCCCTGCGCTCTGGGACTTGCAACTCCCACAGCAATCATGGTTGGTATGGGCAAAGGTGCTGAAAACGGAATCCTGATCAAAGATGCCGAGAGCCTTGAATTGGCCCATCAGGTGAATGCCATTGTACTTGATAAAACAGGAACAGTTACTGAAGGCAAACCTGTTGTAACCGATGTGGTCTGGAATATAACTAAAGAAGAAAAATCGGACCTTGAGCAAATCCTGTGGTCCATTGAATCACAATCTGAACATCCATTGGCAGAGGCTGTTATTGCGTCCATAAATACCAATATCCAACAACGGATAAGTTTTGATAAATTTGAAAGTATCACTGGAAAAGGAGTGATTGTCAATAATGGCACCCACGTTTTCATGGTGGGAAATCAGAAGCTGTTGAATGATTACAAGGTCATTATTCCTGAAGTAAGTGCATTACAAATGAAAGATTGGCAGGAAACTGCAAAGACAGTAATTTGTTTTGCCCGCGATAGAGAACTATTAGCCGTAATTGCCATAGCAGATAAAATCAGGGAAACATCTGCAAAAGCTATTCAGGATCTACAGAACCAGGGGATTGAAGTTTATATGCTTACCGGCGACAATGAACAAACAGCCAAAGCGGTGGCACAAAAGGTGGGTGTAAAAAACTTCAGGTCTGAAGTAATGCCTTCCGATAAGGCCGATTTTATCAAACAATTGCAAAGCCAGGGCAAAGTGGTAGCCATGGTGGGCGATGGGATCAACGATTCACATGCCCTTGCCCAGGCTGATGTGAGCATCGCAATGGGAAAAGGCTCTGATATCGCCATGGATGTGGCCAAGATGACCATCATTTCCTCCGACCTCCAGCTGATCAGCCAGGCAATGCGTTTATCGAAACTGACAGTGAACACCATTCACCAGAACTTATTCTGGGCTTTTATTTACAACATGATCGGCATTCCAATCGCGGCAGGGATTTTGTACCCTATCTGGGGATTCATGCTCAACCCAATGATCGCCGGGGCAGCCATGGCGCTCAGTTCTGTATCCGTTGTAAGCAATAGTCTAAGGCTGAAATTTAAAAAGCTCAATTAATAAAAACATGAAATATGGAAATGTTGAAATTTAAAACGAATGTGAATTGTGGCGGCTGTATTGCAACCATCACGCCTCATCTTAACCAGGTGGAGGGCATAGTCAAATGGAGTGTAGATACTTCAAACCCACTGAAAATACTGACCGTTGAAGCCCCTGGCCTTTCACCTGAGGTGATTGTTGAAGTATTGAAAAAAGCAGGTTATAAAGCCGATCCAATCGCTTCCTGATATTGTAGCGTTTAACTTTTAAAATCATAAAAATGAAAAAGACAATTGTATTAATGTTCGCAGGCCTATTGATGTTAGGCATTCAGAATTTGTATGCTGAAACCAAGATTGAGAAATTCAAAGTAGCCGGCAACTGTGGCATGTGTGAGAAACGCATTGAGAAAGCTGCTTTGGGAGTTAAAGGGGTCAGCAAAGCCGACTGGAATAAGGACACCAAGGAAATGGTGGTCGACTTTGATGTTGCGAAAACTTCTCTGGATAAAGTGGAAGCAGCCATTGCAAAAGTGGGTCACGACACACCCCTGCACAAAGCCGATGCAAAAAACTATGATTCGCTTCCAAACTGTTGCCAATATGAACGGCCAGCGGCAAAATGAAATTAAATCCTATTGAATTTCCAATCAGATACTAATCCATCTCCAGGTTGATTTAGATTTGAAATAAGCTTGAATAGGATTCTCATAAACTGAGTTCAATGGAAGTGGATTTTCAAAATTAGTTGTTCACAGTGATTTTCTTTCAGTGAAGTTTTTGTTTAGCGAAGTTACCGCAGTTACCGCAAATAACGCAGATACCGCAGATACCGCAGTTTATGCAAAGCTGCGGTATCTTCGCTAAACTATGGATTGAATAATTTGAAATTGATCAAGATTTCGGAGGATTTTTTAGCTTGAGTAAGCAAATCATTCATACTGGTAGTTGGATTTTGATGAATTTTGGGTGAAAGGCAAATAATCAATCATTTACTTATAAAAGTTGTCTAAGTCTTTCAATTTTATCGTTTATATTTGCAAACGACATGAGATTCTTAGCCTTCATATTCTCCTTTTACATTCTGGTACTCTCTGCAACTCCCTGCATTGATCGGCCAAAGGAGCTTGCTATGCATAAAATGGAGATTACTCAAAACCAAGGCAATCATCAAGATCACCCGGATGATGATCATTGTTCCCCATTTTGCACCTGTAATTGCTGTGCATCTCCTGTCATTCAAGCAGATTTTAACGTTCAATTCGATAGCTTTTCATTTTTACAGGAATGTTTGGCTCCGCAGTATTCATCTGAATTCGTATCCTGTTATTCAGGCTCCATCTGGCAACCGCCACAATTAAGTTAGTACTTATTGAAGGTAAAAGTTCAAGATAAAAAAATAGGGTGAAAAGGCCTCTGCCTGCTTTCACTGACCGATATACACTTTTTATTCCTGGCTTTTGGCTTTCCAACTGAAAGTATTCATTTAATTTATTGTCAGCATGATAGAACGTATTATTCAATTTTCGATTAAGAATAAATTCATCGTCGGCTTGTTTGTTTTCGCATTAATCGGGTGGGGGACCTATTCGCTTACCCGCTTGCCCATTGATGCCATTCCCGATATTACCAACAACCAGGTGCAGGTCATTGCAATTGCACCTTCTCTGGCGGTGCAGGAAGTAGAGAGTTTTATTACTGCCCCCATCGAAGTTGCAGTGGCCAATATCCCTGATATCATTGAGCTTCGCTCCATTTCACGGTTGGGTTTATCGGTTATTACCATCGTCTTCAAAGATGATGTTGATCTTTACTGGGCACGTCAGCAACTCAGCGAACGATTAAAGGAAGCCGAGGAAGCAATTCCATTAGGATTGGCTAAAATAGAACTTGCCCCCATATCTTCGGGACTGGGCGAGATATTTCAATACCGTCTTGCCGTAGGAAAAGGATTGGAGAAAAAATACAATCCCATGGAACTGCGTACCCTCCAGGATTGGGTGGTACGCCGTGAAATGCTTGGAACCCCTGGTGTAGCAGATATTAACAGCTATGGCGGATTTGTCAAGCAATATGAAGTGGCCGTTGATCCCGAAAGGCTCAGGGGCATGAACCTCTCGCTGACTGATATCTTTGAGGCCCTCGAAAAGAACAACGAAAATACCGGTAGCGCCTACATTGATAAAAAGCCCAAAGCCTATTTCATTCGTGGTATCGGGCTGGTGAAAACACTTGAAGATATTGAGAAAATTGTCGTCAAAACCAATCCCTCGGGCATACCGGTTTTAATCAGGGACATAGCCACCGTGCAATACGGAAGCGCTACCCGGTACGGCGCTTTTGTAGTCGATACTACCGAGGCCGTGGGTGGTGTGGTGATGATGCTCAAAGGAGCCAATGCCCATGAGGTGATCGATAACGTTGAAACCCGTATTGCATCGATCCAAAAGTCTTTGCCCAAAGGAGTGGTAATCGAGCCATTCCTTAACCGCTCTGACCTAGTTGGCCGCGCTATTGGCACCGTTTCACGCAACCTGCTCGAAGGAGCTTTAATCGTCATTTTTATCCTTGTGCTCTTGCTGGGCAATATCCGGGCAGGACTTGTAGTAGCTTCGGTAATTCCGCTTTCCATGTTGTTTGCCATTTCATTGATGAACCTCTTTGGCGTTTCGGGCAACCTGATGAGTCTTGGGGCCATCGATTTTGGCTTGATAGTCGATGGAGCGGTGATTATTGTTGAGGGGGCAGTACACCGAATATTTTTGAGTAAACATCACCACCAGGGAATTAAGCGCCTTTCACAAGAACAGATGGATGACAATGTTTTTCAGTCTGCTAAAAACATGATGAGTTCAGCAACCTTCGGACAAATTATTATCCTGATTGTATATCTTCCCATCATGGCATTGGTTGGTATCGAAGGCAAAATGTTTCGCCCCATGGCCCAGGTAGTCGCATTCGCCTTGCTGGGTGCTACGATTCTTTCATTAACCTATGTCCCAATGGCTTCGGCTTTGTTCCTGAGCAAAAAGACCGAACACAAACGGACTATTTCTGACAAGCTGATGGATGGGATGCACAAAGCCTTTAACCCACTGATACTTTTTTCAATCAGGCGCAAATTGCTGGTTTCGGTTTCAGCTATCATACTGTTTATAGCCAGTTTATTCTTGTTTAATAGCTTGGGTGGTGAGTTTATTCCCCAGCTCGAAGAAGGCGACCTGGCCGCCGGTGTAATGACCCTGCAAGGTGGTTCACTAACCAATACGGTTGAAATGGTGGAGAAAGCCAATAAATTATTGCTCACTCAATTTCCAGAAATAAAACATGCCGTTTGTAAAATCGGAGCCGGTGAAATACCCACCGATCCAACACCAATGGAAACGGGCGACTATATAATCACGCTCAAAGATAAAAGTGAATGGACTTCAGCTGCCACCCGTGAAGAGCTGGTAGCCAAAATGGAAGAAGCTTTGATTCCCCTGGCAGGAGTCAAGTTTGAATTTCAGCAACCCATTCAAATGCGATTCAATGAACTGATGACCGGTTCAAAACAGGATGTTGCCATTAAAATATTCGGCGATGATCTGGACATCCTTGCTCAAAAAGCTGCAGAAGTAGAAAAGTTAATTCTCAAGATAGAAGGCGTTGCAGATATCAACGTTGAAAAAGTAACAGGACTGGCACAAGTTCAGATTACTTACAACCGAGATCGCCTGGCACAATATGGCCTTTCGGTTGACGATGTGAACCGTGTGCTTCGTGCTGCATTTGCCGGTAGTCAGGCAGGGGTGGTTTTTGATCAGGAAAAACGCTTTGGACTTGTTGTTCGTTTGGATAAAGACTACCGCCAAAGCCTCGATGATGTGAAAAATCTATCCGTGGCACTGCCCAATGGAGCTCAGATTCCTTTTGAACAGGTAGCCGACATATTTATTCAGTCAGGTCCCGCCCAGGTATCGAGAGAGGATACCAAACGCCGCATCACCATTGGGTTTAATGTCCGCAGCCGCGATGTTCAGAGTGTGATCAACGATGTGACCAATAAAATTGACCAGCAGGTAAATCTTCCAACTGGCTACTACGTATCCTATGGCGGTCAGTTTAAAAACCTCGAAGCAGCCAAAGCCCGTTTAATGATTGCCGTGCCGGTGGCCCTGCTATTGATATTTGTGTTGCTATATTTCACATTCCATTCGGTCAAACAAACCCTGCTCATCTTTACGGCGGTTCCCATGTCAGCCATCGGGGGAATCTTTGCCTTGTGGTTGCGGGGAATGAATTTCTCCATTTCTGCAGGTGTAGGATTTATCGCCCTGTTTGGGGTGGCGGTACTGAACGGGATTGTGCTGATTGCCGAGTTTAACCGCCTCGAAAAGGAAGGCGTCTCCGATATGACCGAAAGGGTCATGAAAGGCCTGCAGACAAGATTAAGGCCTGTTATTATGACCGCTGCAGTTGCCTCCCTGGGTTTCCTCCCCATGGCCTTGTCAACCTCTGCCGGGGCTGAAGTACAAAAACCATTGGCAACAGTCGTAATCGGAGGCTTGATTACTGCAACCTTGCTTACTTTAATCATTCTGCCAGTGTTTTATATCATCTTCTCATCCAGCAAATTCAGGTTTTCTGCCAAAGGTAAACCTGCAAAAGTTCTTTCCATTCTATTGCTCCTGGTGTTCGGTTCAAGCTGTTTTACCAGCCTCAAAGCCCAGCCATCCAGGACCATGGACTTACACCAGGCCATTCAAATGGCTTTGGACAGCAACCTCAACATCCGTGCTTCGGTTTATTCAATGGATGTACAGAAAGCTTTGAAAGGATCTGCATGGGATCTTCCGAAAACCGCTATTGATGGTCAATATGGACAATTTAACTCCTACACCAGGGATAACAGTTTTACTATTTCACAGTCTTTTGCATTCCCAACCGTATACATTCATCAGGGCAGGCTGGCAAATGCCAATGTAAAAAACAGCGAATGGGAATTGAAAACTTCCCAGCTCGAGACGGCTACCCAGGTTAAACAAGTATACTGGCAATTGGCATATCTATCTTCCAAACAAAAATTACTGGCCTACCAGGATAGTTTGTATTCAGGATTTAGCCGCGCGGCTGAACTCAGATCCAGAGTCGGTGAAACCAACCGCCTTGAAATGATTACTGCCCGTTCGCAAAGCCTTGAAATAAAGAACCAATTGCTTCAGTTAATTGCCGATAAGGCCATCTTGAACCGTCAATTGCAAACTCTGCTGAATGTTGGATTTGTTTTTCACCCGACAGATACGGTTTTAAGGCGTATTGATTTTATCCCGAACGCCGATGGCTCTGCCTTGAAATCAAACCCTTCGCTGGGCATTGCACAGCAACAGATAGAGATTTCGCAATTGGAAAAGAAGCTGGAGTTGAGCCGTGCACTGCCTGATTTCAACATTGGATATTTCAGTCAAACCATGCAGGGCACCCAGGAAGTCAATGGGTTGTCACGCAACTTCGGTCCAGGTGACCGTTTCAATGGCATTCAGGCAGGGATAGCCATTCCACTGTGGTTTGCACCTTCTACTTCCAAAGTGAAAGCTGCCAGACTACGCGAACAGATAGCCAGCACCAACGCCGACTATTATACCCAAACCCTGAAGGGGAAATATCAATCCTTGCTGGATGAATACCATAAATACCAGGCGAGCGTTGACTACTACGAAAAACAAGCCATCCCGGAGGCCAACCTGATCATTGAGCAATCAACGCGAAGTTATAAAGTGGGCGCCCTTGATTATTTGGATTATGTACTCAGTCTGGGTCGTGCATTGAGCATCAGACAGAATTATCTGGATGCGCTCAACGATTACAATCAAACCATTATCAACATTGAATTTATTACGGGTAAAACCTTTTAGGAATCATGTTCGAATGAGGATATTCTCATTTTAATTCAGATAAAATCAATTAAAAAAAACAATAATATGTCAAAATATAGATTCGTCCAATCAACACTTTTTTCTTTAATCCTGGTGGCTTTCATCTCCTGCAATGGCTCGACCAAGGCTGGTGAAGAAAAAGCGGAGGAAGAAGTAATTCCTGATAATATCGTTGAAATGCGCGATGACCAGGTGAAGCTTGCCAATATCGAAACGGGGACCATCGAAATGCGCACATTAAGCGGTACCTTAAAGGTGAACGGCATTGTTGCAGTCGCTCCACAGAATCAGGCCACCGTCTGTGCACCAATGGGCGGTTTCATTAAAAGTACTACCCTGATGCCTGGAAATTCTGTGAGCAAAGGCCAAACACTGGCAATCATCGAAAACCAGGATTTTGTGGATATGCAGCAAAGTTATTTTGAGGCCAAGAACAAGTTTGAATTTGCTGAAGCTGAATACAAGCGTCATACTGAACTATACAAAGATGAGGTCTATTCACAGCAAAACTTGCAGCAAGTGACGGTTGATTATAAAACCCTGAAAGCCCAGGTGAAATCCCTGGAACAGAAATTATCCCTTATCGGGATCAATCCTGCCAACCTGCACGAGGAAACAATCAGCAGTTCAGTGTCCTTGCGTTCTCCCATCTCAGGCTTTGTGACGGCCGTGAATGTTAACCTTGGCAAATTTGTTTCCCCTTCAGATGTATTGTTCACCA
>DASXUZ010000082.1:0-10995 GCA_036504555.1 Prolixibacteraceae bacterium
TACATCAGGTTGGTGTTGTGCAAATAAACCATCTCCGGTTTCTTGATCTCATCCTCATTACCGTTTGCAAACAGGAGGTTGATCAGGCGTGCATTTTTCAAATAGCGCAGGTAATTCATGATCGTGGCCCTTGATGTTTGAACATCGGCACTGATCTTGCTCACGTTCGGTGAAAATGGAACCTGGCTGGCAGTAATCTGTAACAACTTCCTGAGTTTAGGAAGGTATTGCAAATCAATCTGGTTGAGGTAGGTAACATCAATTTCGAGCGCCAGGTTAATATGCTTTAACAATGTTTCACTGTAAAACCCTTTATTCTCCAAAAAATAGGGATAAAAACCAGTCTTCAGATATTCGTTGAAAAAGGCAAGTGGCTTGATTTCCCGTGTAATTTCCTGGGCGATAGCCACATGATCAGTCAGGATCTCCTGCAAGGTATACCGCCTGAAATTAAGATTCGACTGGTAATTCAGGTATTCACGAAATGAAAGCCCCTCCAGGTGATAAATTTTGGCGATCTCCTCCAGCTCATGGTTGCCTTCCAGAACCCGAAGAACGGGAGATGCTGAAAATATAACTTGTAATTCAGGGAAATGGTCGTAGCAGGTTTTTAATTCAGAAGCCCAGTCCGGGTATTTATGGATTTGGTCCAGGATCAATGTTTTACCACCAGTCTTATAGAATTCGTCGGCAAACGAAACGATTTTCCTTTTGGTGAAATAAAAATTATTGAGATTGACATACAAGCAAGTTTTGTCATTCAAGAATTTTTCCCTTACAATATCCATCAGGAAGGTTGTTTTTCCAACGCCCCGAAATCCTTTGATCCCGATGATTCTGTCATTCCAGTCGATTTCATCCAGAAGCTCTCTTCGGATGGATACAGTGGATTGTTCCTGTAGAATATTGTGTATGTTGACCAGGTTGTTCATTTGCAGATATAATGCTACAAAAATAGACTTTCATATTTATAAATTGCAATCCAGAGATGACAATATGTGTTTGAAAGTGTAATTTATAATAGTTAAAAATAAGGTTCTATTGTAATGTGTGTTTTGTAAACTGTAATAATTCACGCTCAACAAGTGTTTTTACTAAAAGAGAAGGGTCATTCCATTGGGATGTGGATACTTTGGAAATAATTTTGAAAAACAATTGAGCAATTAAATCTTGAATATCAATTGTTTATGTCTAATTTTTTATGTTCTGAATTTTATCACGATGGAATAGTTGATTTGATTTCAAATTTCATCGTCAACATTCCCTATTGCCATTCCCGAAGTCCTGAATAAAAGACACGCCAGACACTTTCTCTTCCTGCCAATTCCATTCACGCTCTATATCTATTATATACCCGAGACGTAGCTTCTGTAATGTATCTGTAATCTAACTGTAATGTATCTGTATCTGGCATTACAGATACATTACAGTTAGATTACAGATACATTACAGAAGCTACGTCTCGGACAGGTCGTTCCCTTGAAATATAGGGGGATTCAGAGGGAATCGGGAGAGAAGTAAACGATCAACTCTAATTTTTTTAATTTTGTAGTGTTAAAATCGAATGATGATTAAGAAGAAGCCCGAATTGTTAGCTCCTGTAGGAAATACAGAGTCGTTTTATGCTGCGCTCAGTGGTGGCGCTGATGCGATCTATCTGGGACTTCCCGAGTTTAACGCCCGTGGAAGGGCCAGCAATTTTACCAGACCCATGCTGCAGCTTGCTGTTCGCAAGGCGCATGAAAAAAACGTCAAAGTTTATATTACCCTTAACATACTGATAAAGAACAAGGAAATTGACTTGTTGATCGATATCTTGTCGTTTCTCAATTCCCTCAAGGTGGATGGAATCATCATCCAGGATTGGGGTGTTTATTCAATCGCTAGACGATATTTCGCTACGTTGCCCCTTCACGCAAGTACACAAATGGGAATCCACAATTCGGTGGGTGTCAATTTTGCAGTCTCCAGGGGAATTGTGCGAACGGTGCTTGCCCGTGAATTAACCATGACCGAACTGGGAAAAATTGCCAAACAGAGTACAGGGGAACTTGAATTATTTGTCCACGGAGCCTTGTGTTATTCGTTCTCGGGTATGTGCCTGTTCAGCAGCTATGCCGGAGGCCAGGGAGCCAACCGGGGTCTCTGTAAACAAAGCTGCCGCCGCTTGTACCAGGATGGTGAAGAGCAACATGCACTTTTCAGCCTGAAAGACAATCAGCAACTTGAGAATCTGAAACAAATTACAGAACTGGGAATTCATTCGCTAAAAATTGAAGGACGGATGAAGTCGGCGGACTATGTATTCCAGGTCTGCAAGGCCTATCGGATGGCATTGGATGGTGCTCAAAACATGGAGGCGGCTGCACAGATGCTTGAATCGGATACAGGTCGCGAAAAAACCTCCTACTTTTTAGGGGGTGATGTTAGTGATGGAATTACAGATGATCCTTCCACTGGAAAGCTGATCGGGAAAATTAGCGAGGTGACCAGGAATATGATATCATTTGAAAGCAGCCTGAAACTTGATGAAGGATACCGCTTGCGGATCAGAACTAAAAATGAAGAGGACCAGTTGTATGTGAAAGTCGAGAATTTTACTGTAACTGGAAATCATTATCAGGTACCCACTGAATGGGCTGGGAAAATAAAAAAGGGGGACGATGTTTTGCTGGTCAGGCTCAAAACCCAAAGTTTTTCATCCAGGCTTGGAAATATCAATACTTTGCCAGAGTTGAAAAAACAGCCAGTCAATAAGCTGGAAATCAGGAATAGCCTGGTCGTTGGAGGGAAACCTTCAAAGCCGATGTTGCTGGTTCGTATCGGCAGTCCAGAGTGGATCGCCAAACTGCGCTTCGAAGATTACGATGCGGTCATCTTATCGTTTAAAAAATCGGATTGGGAAAGCTTCGATGCCAATGCCACTTTACTGCAGGTGAACCGACAAAAAATATGGTTGGAACTACCTAAATTCATTTCAGAAAACAACCTTGAGTATTACAGGAGTTGGGCTGAGAGCCTTGCCTCTTCGGGATTTAACCAGTTTTTTATCAGCCACTTGTCTCAGAAAATGTTGCTTCCAAAAGGGGCAAAAGTCAATTGCAACGAAAATGTATATGTGCTCAATGATGCGGCTGCCAAGGTTTTGACAGATGAACAGATGGGCAGTTATGTATATCCGCAGGAAAATGATTTGGAAAATTTGTTATCCATGAAGAACAAACAGGGGATAGTTCCACTGTATTTTTATCCAGAATTGTTTTATTCACGCATGCCAGTCAAGTCGCATCATGAATCAAAAATGTTTGCGGACGATACGAACAAAAAATTCAGGATTGCAGTGAAAGATGGAATTACCATAGTATATCCAACAGTTCCTGTTGCCCTGTTTAATTACCGTAATCAATTGGAGAAGAATGGATTCAACCGGTTTTTAATCGATTATTCAGGTGAGATGATGACTGCCAACATAGTAAAGCGAATCCTGAAGAAGTTTATTGAATCAGAGTCCGTACAACCATCGACAAGTTTCAATTTTAAGCTTGGACTAAAATGAAAAAGAGAGAGTTTATGGCTCTCTCTTTTTATTTATAGTTTGGTATAAATGCGTTTATTCGTCATTCATCGAAATCAGGAATTCTTCAACCGAATCAGTTTTCATGATTCTGTTCTTCAGGAATTCCATCGCTTCGTTGGAGTTCATATCCCCCAAGAAATTACGAAGGATATAAATTTTATCCAGGACACTTTTCGACATTAATAAATCCTCGCGACGAGTGCTCGATGCATTGATGTCAACGGCAGGGAAGATACGTTTGTTTGACAATTTACGGTC
This sequence comes from Prolixibacteraceae bacterium, assembly GCA_036504555.1. GTDB lineage: Bacteria > Bacteroidota > Bacteroidia > Bacteroidales > Prolixibacteraceae > Aquipluma. Next base: position 3,836 of record DASXUZ010000082.1, read on the forward strand.
AAGCTGTAATTCCATGTTACCGGTTCCTTTAAATTCTTCGAAGATTACTTCGTCCATTTTAGAACCTGTTTCTGTCAAGGCAGTTGAGATAATGGTCAGTGAACCACCTTCTTCGATGTTACGGGCAGCTCCAAAGAATCGTTTTGGTTTGTGCAATGCATTGGCATCCACACCACCAGAAAGTACTTTCCCAGAAGCAGGCGATACGGTATTGTAGGCACGTGCCAAACGGGTAATTGAATCCAGCAGGATTACCACATCATGGCCGCATTCTACAAGGCGTTTTGCTTTTTCAAGAACCATGTTGGCAACGCGTACATGACGTTCCGCCGGTTCGTCAAATGTGGAGGAGATCACCTCGGCGTTTACGTGACGGGCCATATCGGTCACTTCTTCAGGCCGCTCATCAATCAGCAGTACCATCATATAAACTTCAGGATGGTTGGCTGCAATTGCATTGGCAATTTCTTTGAGCAGCATGGTTTTACCTGTTTTTGGCTGGGCAACAATTAGTCCACGTTGTCCTTTGCCGATAGGGGCAAACAGGTCCACGATACGGGTGGAAAGATTGTCATGACCATTCCCGGTCAGATTGAATTTTTCGTTGGGGAACAAAGGTGTCAAGTGCTCGAAAGGTACACGGTCACGGATATAATCAGGAGTCCTACCGTTGATTTCGATCACTTTGATCAATGGAAAATATTTCTCTCCTTCTTTCGGGGGACGAATGGTTCCAGTAACCGTATCTCCGGTTTTAAGTCCGAAAAGCTTGATTTGGGATTGAGAGACATAGATGTCATCGGGCGAGTTCAGGTAATTGAAATCCGAAGAACGAAGGAATCCATAACCGTCAACCATAATTTCAAGAACACCCGTATTGCTGATGATTCCATCAAATTCGTATGGTTTTTCTTGGTTTTGTTGGACCTTTGGTTGTTTCGGACCTGCATTCTCGCGGTTTTCCCATTTGGGATTGTTTTCAAAGTTCTTTTTCCTGTTCTGCTGCTCGTTTCTTTTTTCCTCCTGGTCTTCTTGTTTAACATCTTCTGAAACAGAGCTTTCCGTTTTTGCATCCAGTCTCTGGACCACAAGGGGTTTTTGCTCTTCAATCAGTTCAGGAATAGCCAAATCAGATTCGGATTCAATTTCAGATTCAATTTCAATGGGATCCTCAGGAAACAGAATTTCCTCTCTAACCTTGATGGGCTGGATGGGGTTCTGCTTCTGATTTGGATTCAGATTTAGATTCAGTTTCTGATTGGGATTCTGATTGGGATTCTGCTTTTGATTGGGGTTTTGATTTGGATTTGGTTTGTGTCCAGGATTTTGGCTATGATTTGATGAACCAGCTTTAATGTGCTCAGTCCTGGGTCGTTTTTTTATTTGGTAGTCTTGTTTTCCTTCTCTTTTAGGTTCTTCAGTTGAAATCGGAGCTACCACTTCAGGTTCAACTTTTGCAACAGGTTTATCCTCAGTAGCTTCTATTTTCTTTTCTTCTTTCCTAAATCCAAATAATTTATTTAACACCGAACCTTCTTCACGTTTTGGTTGATTTAAATCACGGGGAGATTGAAATTTTCTTTCTTCAGGTTTTTTTTCTGAAGCTTTTATGGCCTGATTGTCAAGGATTTTGTAGATCAGATCTTGTTTCTTATAAGATTCAACTTTTTTAATATCAAGTTCTTTTGCAATATCTTTTAAGTCAGGAAGTAATTTTCTGCTTAATTCAATAATATCATACATAATTTTTGATTGATTTTGTTCATATCCAAAAAATCAAGTAATGGAAAATAAAGATGTGGATTGATAACTTTGGATAATCGGTACTTGTTCGAAATTTCTGCAAGTATAAGTAAATTCTTAAAAATAGACAAATAAAAGCGAATAAATTCGTTTAAGTAAACAAAAATAGATGTTTATACAGCTCTTTATGAGCGATTTTCCCTTTTTTCCGATCATCAAAAATAACAATTCATCCTTAAAATTACACCATTCGTGTGAGAATTCATACCGCTCATCCAAATTTTGTCTTAAAATTATCTAGACAGGTCATTTATAATTACTTTGCACCCCCTTACAGATTTTTTTTAAGTGATTGGAGGATGGGATATTTTTGATTTAAACTTTCATTATTCTAAAATGTTTTTATTCTTAAAATATTAAAAAAATGAGACAACTTAAAATTGCAAAACAGGTAACCAATAGAGAATCTTTATCACTGGATAAGTACCTGCATGAAATTGGCCGTGTCGATTTAATTACTGCAGAGGAAGAGGTCGAGTTGGCCAAAAGAATCAAAAAAGGTGATAAAGCTGCATTGGAGAGATTGATAAAGGCCAACTTAAGATTTGTAGTTTCAGTTGCTAAACAATATCAGAATCAGGGTCTTAGTTTGCCAGACTTAATCAATGAAGGAAACCTTGGATTAATCAAGGCTGCCCAACGGTATGATGATACCCGTGGTTTTAAATTTATTTCCTACGGTGTTTGGTGGATTCGCCAGGCTATACTTCAGGCATTGGCCGAGCAGGCCAGGATTGTAAGGTTGCCACTGAATAAAATTGGTACCATTACCAGGATCAATAAAACTTTCGTAAAGCTTGAGCAGGAATATCAGCGTGAGCCGACCGCTGATGAGGTGGCCTTCTTGCTTGAAACCTCCATCGAGGTGGTTGAAGATGCATTAAAGGTCGCATTTCATCATATTTCCATGGATTCACCAGTGCATACGGAGGAAGGAACCAATATGTATGATATGCTTTTAAATGAAGATTCACCGAGTCCAGATCAACGGTTGATGGACAATTCCTTAAAAAAGGAAATTGATCGCTCCTTATCTACCTTGGACGAACGAGAAGCGGAAGTGATTCGTTATTTTTACGGTTTGTGTGGTCATCAGCAACATACTCTCGATGAAATCGGACAAGCATTCGGATTAACCCGGGAGCGAGTCAGACAAATAAAAGAGAAGACCATCAAGAAATTGAAGAATAATTACCGTAATAAATTACTGAGGTCTTATTTGTAACCTATACAAAGCTGCTTTATGCAGCTTTTTTTTTGATCCTGCTTTGTTCTAAAGATAATGTCTTACTTTTGAATTAAAATGTGATCGCATATGAAACTTGTTGCACCCTCTATTTTAGCCGCTAATTTTAATGACCTGGGCAAGGTAATTGAAATGCTCAATAACAGTGATGCTGATATGATCCATTGTGATATTATGGATGGCGTATTTGTGCCAAATATTTCCTTCGGGTTGCCAATTGTCCAGCACGTTCATCAAATAGCCCGTAAACCGTTGGATGTGCATCTGATGATTATTGATCCAGATCGTTATATTAATGATTTTTACAAGGCAGGAGCCGCCATCATTACGGTACATTATGAAGCTTGTACCCACCTCCACCGGACTATTCAGCAAATAAAGGAACTCGGTATTCAGGCAAGTGTTTGTATCAATCCACATACGTCGGTTGCATTATTGGGCGATATTGTAGAATATTTGGACATGGTACTCATTATGTCAGTGAATCCCGGATTTGGGGGACAAAAATTCATTGAAAATACCTACCGCAAAGTGGGGCAATTAAAAGACCTGATAATCCAGCGAAATTCAAAAGCCATGATTGAAGTGGACGGTGGAGTTAACCTTCAGATAGGAGAGAAGCTTTACATGGAAGGAACAGATGTATTGGTAGCTGGAAGTTTGATTTTTGGTTCAGACAATCCAACTGAAACAATTGCCGCACTTAAACGAATGTAAGCTATGCAATTCTGGGTGTAGGTAATGAATACTATTATAGTTTGGAGGTAGGATGCTGAAATGCCATATTTTCAATTAGTTAATTTTATTAGGAGGATTGACTCAGGCTTATTGTTTCCATGAAGAAGACCAGGCATCGAAGGTCTCAAACACCTCGAGAACACAAGGATCCAAACAAAAAATTCTTTTTGTACTCTTACTAATATTACTTATATTTATCCATAAGATCAATTGTGCATCTAAAAATACAATTAAAGTTGATCTGACCCATTTAAAAAATGCCAAATTGTTGATAAATCCAAAATGATTGACTTACTTTTGTATATCTGAAATATTCTAATGGAAGAAGACAACATATATAAAAAAATACAGGAGGCGATTTCTTCATTACCCCAAAATTTTAGCGTTTTGGAGGAACAAATCGATATTGAGCTTCAGATGGAGTATTTCAATTATGGGAGGGATTTGAAAACCAATTTTCCCCCAGAATTGATACTTCAACACAAGACTGACTTGTTTGATGAATCTGTTCCCTTGGATGAAAAGAAAAATTTGTTGGTTCTGTTGGCCTCGCAGGATAAGGTGGAAGCATTCAGAATCATTGAAAAATATGCCAAAGATCCTGATCCTGAATTACGGGATTGGAGTATTTTGGCCTTGCAGGAAAGCCGGATGGTCATTCAAAGCTCGCTCATGGATGAACAGCAGGTGTATATTTCTACTGGTTTGGGTGGAAGAGGCCAGAAATTAAGGTATTTTGTGGTCTTGATTGGCCGGATAGATGATTTAGATTATTCCCCCGTTCAGAAGAAACTACTGAAGAATGAACTTGATTTCGCTGTGTCTAAAAATGATGGAGAGCTGGAAGAGATGACCTTCCAGAAAAACCTCGCTATTGGTGTAATGCTTCTACCTGTAAAATCAGACCTGCAGGGAGTATTCAGCAGCGTCATTACTGAATGTAATCAGTATGGCGATTTTATTCGTCCCGATATTATAATTACCAATGTGAAGAGAATGAGTATTGATGAAATCAAGAGATTTATCAATCGCAAACAATAAAACTTAAGCATGTTTGATAAAAAAATTAATGTAGCCATCCAGGTGTTGCCACGATCGGCTAAGATTGCAACCTACGATTTGGTTGATAAAGCCATTGAAGTGATTCAACAATCCGGGTTGAAATATCGGGTTTGTCCCTTTGAAACGGTGGTCGAAGGCTACTACGATGAGATAATGACCCTCCTGAAAGAGGTACATGAGGTAATATATGCCAATGGGGCTGAAGAAATGATCACAAATATTAAGATACAAACTCGTTATAATGAGGATGTTCTTATCGAAGACAAGATGAATAAGTACGATTGATGAAAAAAACTACTTTCAGAGGGTTGTTTTTTTCTGATAAGTATTTATCTTTGCAACGCTTTTAGAATGGCCCCGTAGCTTAATGGATAGAGCATCTGACTACGGATCAGAAGGTTGCAGGTTCGACTCTTGCCGGGGTCACATTTTTAGACAAAAACAAATGCCAATTACTTTAAAATGAGTAGTTGGCATTTTTATTTTCCTGCACCTTGGCTGAAATTTGATTCCGCCAGTTGAAAATCTTCTCCCGCAACGAAACCTGTATTTCTATGATCCAACCTATACGCAGGTTATACCTGCCTGCTACCAGGTCCTTCGTTTGTACATAGCTCGTGCATAGCTCGTGCATGTTTCGTGCATGTTTCGTGCATATATAGATGCATGAACTATGTACCAACCAAGTAAAAATGATGCATAGACTAATACCTAGGTAACAAGCGGGTAGGGCATTGATATAGTGGGAGGTGAATTGAAAAGCCCTGTGGGGTCATGACTTTCGCAAAGCTTTGAGTTTTGCAAAAGTCATGACCCCACAGGGCTTTGCTTTGATAACTTTAAAAGGTTCTGTGGAATTTATTCATATTTCAGCGCATCCACGGGGTTGCTCACCGCTACCTTTAGCACATGGTAACTGATGGTAATAAAAGCTACCAGAGCAATCAACCCAATGGCTAAAAGAAATTCAGCCATGTTCAGTGGTTCTTTATAGGCGCCGGGCATCGTTCTGTATATGAACCAGGCGGCAGGACAGGCCACCAGGATGGCAAATCCCAACAGACCTATAACTTCAATGGAAAGCTGTTGGTAGATAGCTCCAATTGAACTGCCAAGCACTTTACGGATGCCTATTTCTTTGGTGCGTCGCTTGGTGGTAAATAGGATCAATCCAAACAATCCAATCGACGAAATCAATAGGGTTACCACTGCAAAGAAGAAGAATAACCGTTTCATGGATTGCCAGAATGAAATGGCATCATCTAAAAAGAAGATCGTCTGAAAATCTTTAAACTCGAAAGGATCGTTGGGCAGGAGGGTTTCAAGTTCCCTGGATACCAGTTCGCGTGCCTTACGCTCATTTCCGGGGGTAAACCTTACCGTAACCAGCTTTGATCCTGAAAGTTCATTGGGCCTTAGAAACATCACATAAGTTGGAATGGGGTTGTGAACGGAATAGGGATGAAAGTCCTTCACCACACCAATCACCGGGTAAGGAGTTTCAAAGAGGAAAACCATTTTGCCAATGGGATCTGTCCAACCAAATGCTTTGACGGCCGTTTCGTTGATGATACAGCCTTTATTATCGGCTGGGTATTCCTTGGAGAAGTTGCGTCCTGCCACTATCTTCAGGTTATATGTTGGAATGAAATCATAGTTAACGTAGTTGCGGCTAATCATCTCCTTCTGGTCAGGGGAGGCACCTTCCCAGGTCACAAACCCCCCGATGTTTCCCTGGAAGGGGATGGTGCTCGAAAAGGCAGCATCTACAATTTCAGGATGTTGCAGGAATTTTTGCCTGATGGTTTCAAAATCCATGTTTTCACGCACACTGACTTCTGCATAGAGGATGTCCTTATTGTCGAAGCCCAAATCCTTGTTCATGATAAAGCTGACATGACGGTACAGCATGAAGCTGACTATGAGCATGAAGAGCGAAATAGAGAATTGTGCAGCTGTTAAAATCTTCTTTAAGTTGATCGAATTGCCGTTACCATTAAACAGTTTTCCACGGAGTACTTTTACCGGATTATAAGAAGAAAGCACCATGGAAGGGTATAATCCCGAAAGCAGGCCAACGAGCAGTCCTACAAAAAGGATAATCAGCAACAATTGCTTTTTTTCAAATACATTGTAGACGATATTGTTTTCAAGAATTTGAGACATCAGGGGTGATGCAAGCTGTGCGGCATACAAGCCGATGAGCATGGCAACCAATGTCAGCGTCAGTGTTTCTGTTAAAAACTGTGCTGCAATACCATTCTTGGGGAATCCCACCACTTTTTTAATCCCGATCTCTGTGGCCCGGCGG
>DASXUZ010000083.1:0-19488 GCA_036504555.1 Prolixibacteraceae bacterium
CATGCATTTGCCATCTTCCTACCAAATCCTTTGCTGAGTATGCTGTTCCGTTTACCTGTTTTTGAAAAACAACAATATTGTAATCGTTATTGCCATCTCCGCCAGTCATGGTCAGGATATATGATTTTTTATCTGCACTCATAAAACCATGATTTCCTGAACCTTCAGCACCAAAACCAGTGATGACCCCACCGGCTGATATGGATGCAGATAAGTTCAAAACCCCTTGACCATTATCGGGCCCAACCCAGTCACCTGATAAATTTCCATTCATATCACAAGTCATTTGAGCATGGCCCCAACCCGAGAATCTACCTAGGTTATCGCCCGCAGATAGAACATGCATCTGCCATGTTCCTTGTAAGTCAGCCATCGAATAAGTGGTTGCAGCCTCTACCTTTTGTCCCACTCCAAGTATATATCCTCCATTTTTTTCATTCGTTGTGAGATACATCGTTTTTTTATCTGCACTCATAAACCCATGAGATTCCGCTCCTTCTGAAATCACTCCTCCCGATGTAATTGACATTGAAACAGGCGAACCAACATGAGGCATCCCATCACTTTTTACAACAGCTGAAAATAAACCATTCCCGTTTCCATCAACGCTTAATAATCCATGTCCCCATCCGATCCAGGATGTAGGCAAACTATTGATATCAGCTGAAACAAGTTCATGCCACTGCCATGTGCCTTGTAAATCTGCAGTGCTGTAGGTTACGGTTGAAATCGTTTTGGGAAGTTCATTTTTAGTCCAGGTATTACCTCCATCAGTGGTTTTTATGATCACACCGCCATTGGCATCATCGAAATTTGTTCCCAGCCAGTTCATTTTCCAACCATGAGTTTGATTGACCCAATTCATGGTAAATGAAGGATCAGCCATTGAAGAAAGGATGTCGTTTGGTGATGGAGAAACAATATTCCAGGATGAACCTGCATTAGTAGTATGGAGCAATTTTCCATCAGAAGCTGATATCCATCCTTCTGTAGCACTTATAAATTGTATTTTCCCCAAAAGATTATTGCTGGGCAATGGATTGTTTTGAAGAGACCAGAGGGTTTGGGCTTGCAATAAATTACCTGTTAATCCAATGATTAACATTCCAAAAATAAAAATTAGCTTTTTCATTTGCACTAAGATTAGGTTTCTGACTAGAATAGTATATTGTTAGAATAGATTTTCGAAATCAATTATACTCAATTTCTAATTCTGTCTTTTCAACCATCACCATCAACACTTATCTTCTCACTTGAAAAGTCCAATAACAACTCAAATTCAAGACTTTAAATCTACAAAATAGAATTCTAAAAGTATTCTATTTTGTGATTTATTTATTAAAATAATTGATACAAGAAGATTTGAAACTAAAGGCTAATTCCTTGGAATTCCAGGCTCATCGAATCTCTGGAAATGGGAAAAACATGAAAATGAGAAAGTGAGAACACCAAGGCGGGAGGTCAATGTGTTAGAGATGTTTCAGTGAGTTATTTTGCAGACTGTTTGAACTGATTGGGTCTGACTCGTCTAAATATCAATGCAATAGCAAATAACATGAGAATTTCACCCAGGATAAATGCATTCCAGTTGTAAATCAGTGGACGGTAACTGAGCATGATCTTCAAAAAGTACGGATCTGATGCCAGTGTCCAAAACCTGGACAGCAGGCCTTCTTTGATAATAATTTCGGAATAATCCCACATGAAAGTACCCAGTATAATAATAACACCGGTCAAAATCAACAGCCATTCATAGAATTTCATGTTCAGCGCATATCCTGTCTTCTGAAAATGAATGATCATTCCAGAAAAGAGGATCATGGTGAAAGAACAAATTATAGGAGCAAGCACAGGTCCTACCCATGGAACGGGAATAAGAAACAATATATCCCAGGTGAAAAGTGATGAAGGCCAGTTTAAAAGCAGTTTCAACCAGCCATAATAAGATAGATCCCAGATGGCAAATGAATAGAGAAACCAGGCAAACCGCTGAAGAGAATTTTTACCCGCTATCATCCCAATCGCAATTAACATGACAAGGGTGGCCACTTCCCGAATCCATTCAACCGACAGCATTTGCGGAGAAATGAAAGTTAAGGGAAAATCAAATCCCTGGGGATAATAAATCTGTCGAAGATAAACAACAACGATGGCTTCTAAAGCCCCCATTGCTATTCCAAATAGACCAATGAGGTAAAAAGTACGGTAACCGTTTACAGAAGATGGCCTTATTTTAGTAATCAGCTCGCTCATAATCATTTCTCATTTAAATCATTATAGATATCCTTTGGCAATTTCCAGTGACTGCCATCCGTAGGATCCGCCAAACAGCAGGTAATGATTCAGCAGATGGTATAACTGATACAATGGGATGCGTTGCTTCCAGTCAACAGGCAGTGGGAATTCATCCTGGTATGCATTCCAAACAGAGGGTGAGAAGCCTCCAAACAACTTCATCATTCCAAGTTCCATTTCACGATCGGCATAATAACAGGCCGGATCAATCAAAGCAGGGCCTTTGGAGGTGTACATGTAATTGCCCGACCATAAATCACCATGTATCAATGAAGGGATGCTTGGATGAGCCAACAATTGTGGCAATTTATTGACCAGTCTTTGATAGATTTTCTGCTCACCTGGAGCCATTCCGCGTGTTACAATGATTTGTTCTACCAGGGGCTGGATTCTACGGTGGGCATAAAATCCAGGCCAGGTGTCGGTCCATGTATTATCCTGAAGGGTAGTTCCGCAGTAATTTGAATGGTGAAAGCCATAATCCGCAGCCGTCTTGTGATGAAGCCTTGCAATTCCCCTGCCCAGGCGTTCATCAAAGCCAGTAGTAGTGCTTGCTGGTGGTAAATATTCCATGAGCAATAAACCGGGCCATTGATCCACTTCCTTACTCCAGATCACCTTCGGGAACTGTAAATACCGATTGTCGAAAGTGCTCATTTCCTCCATTCCTTCAGCTTCTCTTATAAATAAACCGACAGGTGACGCAGCATTCCACTTCAGGAAATAATCACCCGCCGAGGTCTGGATTTTCAATGCATGATTGATACATCCGCCGCCAAGGGGATGGGAATTGAGCAGGCGAACAGACGAACCATGTAGTTCAGCCAGTTTCTCAATGCACAAATGAATAACTGCATGTTCCATTCCTTCAACCATTGAAGCCTCCAATTTAAAGCTATCAGCTTATTTCCATTCAACGACCATGGTTTCTTCCGGCGAAACGGAGATAGCCTGGGATGAAATGGTTCCCTTTTTATCTGCAAAGAGCAAGGTCGGCTTGATCGATTTGTCAAGCGTGGTTAATGCAATGTGCTTTACATCTTTCGATTTATTGACCACAACAGTCACCAATGAATTGCCCGAAGAAAGTGTCTTCATCAATAGACCCTTTTGCTGAGTGGCAAATACAATGGGAGCCTTGCTGAAATTCGATTTCAATTCCAACCTTAAAAGCAGGGCCAGTTTTTCAGTTCCCCCAAGGCGGGCACCAAGGCCAAGCAAGGAAGGAATCCAAAGTGTTTCGCCTTTGCCATACTGATGGCGGGTAGCAACAACTTCACCATCCATGGAGGAAAGAACTTTTCCAGTATTATTCCTGATAAAACCTCTCCAAAGATGGGCAGGCAGGGAAACCTGGTCAATCTTCAGCTCAAAAAGATTGTCAACCAGCTTGAATTCGCTGATGTTTCCACCCAGGAGCTTGGCAAAAGGGAAGCCCGTTTTCATGGTGTTATGCAGGTTCTCATCAAAGAAGCCGGTCAGTCCGTCCACCAGGAGCTTTCCACCTTTGGAAACAAAGTCTTCGAGCTGGGGTGCATACGATGATGGAATTGAAATCTGGTGTGCCAGAATGATGCTTACACCTGAATAATCATCTTTGGAGAAATCAAATTCGCCAAATTCCTTCAGGTTACAATTGATGCCCAGCTCTGAAAGGGTTTCAAAGTAGCCCAGTACCGATTTCATTACTCCACCTGCCAATCGGCCTTCGTAATTTTGCAGGGAGGGAGAGGCCATCTTTTTCTCGGCCCATAGAGACTGACGGATATACAATAGGTTGATGCCTGAGTCAACTTCACGGGCATTGGCAAATAACCCGGGTTTTGAATCAATGATCTTTATTACTTCAGCAGCGGCGCTCAAGCGGTCAGAGGGATGATCCTGGAAGTCAAGCATGGCCCACTCCCCTGCTTCAATTCCTGAAGAGCGTGGGTTCAGTGACCAGAATATACCCCCTTTACCCTGAGTGCCAACAGTTACCCACATCCATTGTGCAATTTCATTTTTCGTAGGACAGAAAGGGGCCATTCCGCTATAGGTATTGTTGCCGCCTTGCATTTCAGTCATGATCCATGGCAAATCGCCTGCACCTGAACGTACGATCTCCGAGTTGGCCGACATGGCCATGGCATACTGGTCGCGGTTGAAATATCCAAAGTGCCAGCTTGCATGTGCAGAACCTCCCAGCGTGGTAAGGAATTTACGCCATTCGGGGAAATCATATTCGGCACAATTCTGAAACATGGCATGATTGTTCACATGCAACACATGCGTGGTATCATACTTTTTAATTTCAGTTGCAATCCAGTTTAAATACCAGGTATTGTAATCGAGCAGGAAACGTTGGTCAGTTAGTTCAACCAAGATCGGGTACCCATTTTCAACATACTCCTTTTGAGGATTCTTCTGTAACCACTCCTGGTAGCGGGCCTTGGTAAATTCGGTCCAGGGGATGGTTCCAGAAACGCCCGGCTCGTTGATTAACACCCAGCCATACATGCTCTCAAATTCGCTGAAATGCTTGACCAACTTTTCAATGAACAGGGCGATGGATTGCAGATGAGCTTCATCACGGGGAAATTTGAATCCCCCGATATCGGTCTTTTCTGTATAGGGGAAAAGAGTGGCGTATACCTTAATGCCATATTTATCGGCAGCCTTGAAAGCTTGGTCAAATAAACTGAAATACCAGGTTCCGTCAGGTAGGTGCATATAGGATTCGAACATCCGGATACGGGTTGTTTTCATGCCGTTCTCCTTCAACATGCGGAACCATGTATCAATATCTTCAGGAGTCTGGCCTGGTTCGATGAAGATCTGGGCGCCAAAAACAGGTATATCTGACATACTTCTTTGTCCTTTAACTGAAACAATGTTGAAAGATAAAATAATTGAGATAATGATTACCTTAAGCAGAACGGGCATCAGTTTCATTTTATAAAGTTAGTGATAATCGGTTATTTAGTTTACTTTAAAGATAATAAAATATTGAAATAGAAATACAATTTGGGTCAATTCCATTGATATTTATTCCCTCATGGGAAAATGGCTCACGTGGGGTATTTGGGGAATCTCTTTTTAATAAAAAAGCCGTTACCGAATCAATCGGCAACGGCTTTTCAGTAAGCAAAATATCTTATTTATTGAGTAAAAACTGCTTAAAATCCGCATATTCTGTGCTTAGTCCAATAGACAGTTTTTCACCTTTCATAAACTCCGCCAGCTTTGCCGGGAGTTTAACTGTTCCCTTGCCTATCACACTTTCAACGGTTTCGGTAAACTTGGCCGGATGGGCAGTTTCGAGAAATACACCCACTTCACCTTCTTTCAAATCAGCTTTCAATGCCCGGTAACCGACCGCTCCATGCGGATCGAGCATATAATTCTCTTCAACATACACCTGCTTCATGGTTTCACGTATTTCATCGTCTGAATACCGGTAACCAACCATATCCATTGAAATGGATGGGTGCGAATGGTTATACAATTCAAGGATCCGGGCAAAGTTACTTGGTGCCCCCACATCCATCGCATTGGCAATGGTGGCAACCGATGCACGGGGCTCATACTGCCCGGTCTGCAGGTAATTGTATACAATATCGTTGCTGTTATTGGCTGCAATGAATCTTTTGACTGGCAGGCCCATGAATTTGGCAAATAATCCAGCCGTCAGGTTTCCAAAGTTACCCGAGGGAACCGAAAAAACAAGCTCACCGGCAAATCCTGCCTCCCGCAAACGGGCATAGGCATTGAAATAGTAAAAAGACTGCGGCAGGAAGCGGGCTACATTGATTGAATTGGCAGAGGTTAAAACCAATGCTTCGTTCAATTCTTCATCCAGAAATGCCGATTTCACCAGCCTTTGGCAATCGTCGAATGTTCCATCAACTTCAAGGGCTGTAATGTTATGGCCAAGCGTTGTAAACTGTTTTTCCTGGATGTCGCTCACCAGTCCTTTTGGATAAAGTACATAGACCTTGATGCCGGGCACATTAAAGAATCCATTGGCAACGGCACTACCCGTATCTCCAGAGGTGGCCACCAGCACATTGACCTCTTTCTTAAATCCTTTCAGGAAATAGGCCAGCAAGCGGGCCATAAACCGTCCGCCTACATCTTTGAAAGCCAGTGTAGGCCCGTGAAACAATTCAAGTGAATAAACCGAATCATTTACCTTGACAATGGGACAATCGAAGTTGATCGCATCAAATACAATTTCCTTCAATGTGTCCTCAGGAATATCCTCGCCAAAGAACTTCTTGGCCACTTCAAACGATATTTCCTGGAAACTCATTCGGTGAATGGCTTCAAAAAAATGGCGGTCAAAGGGGACTATCCGCTCAGGCATAAACAAGCCATTGTCGGAAGCCAGGCCTTTGGTTACAGCTTCCATCAGGGAAACTTCAGCAACGGAGTGATTGGTGCTATAATATTTCATGATATTTCCAGCGTAGAATTGATTAAATAAAGATAAGGAATGAATCTCATATACACCCCTTTTGAATGTTAAGTAATCCTTGTCTAAACGATTTTTTCACCTAAAAGTGTGCGCATAAATTGGTCGCCTTTCAGAATTCCGTATGAGCCTTTCGCTACTTCAAACTCGTCATAGAACTGGGCATTGTCAGGCGTTTCGCCCGGACGGTAAATGATAAACGGCACGGCATCACGGGTGTGAATCTTTGTAGCACAAGGAGTTGGATGATCGGGCAGTACGGCAATGGTGACCGGTTCATTCATCTTCCCGGTTTCTTCAATCAGGAATTTGACGATCCGGGAATCCAGGTAGCCGATGGTTTTGGTTTTCAGTTCCACATCCCCTTCATGACCAGCTTCATCACTGGCCTCCACATGCAGATAGACCAAGTCATGATCTTTCAGTGCATCGATCGTTGCCTGTGCTTTTCCTTCGTAGTTGGTATCATACAAACCAGTTGCACCCTCTACTTTAATGACATCCATACCGGCATATATGCCAATTCCCTGTATCAAATCGACTGCCGAAATGACAGCAGACCTCTGAATGCCAAACAGTTCCTTTAATGTTGGCATCTGGGGTTTATAGCCAGGTGACCACAACCAGATACTGTTGGCCATATCCTTCCCTGCTTCTTTTCTTTTTTGATTAACCGGATGGTCAGCCAGCAATGCCTGTGAACGTAAAATCAAATAGTTGAGCAGTTTGGCTGTATCAGCAGATGCATCATTCTCCGCCTTAATGAGGCAAGGACGAAAGGGCATACCTGGCACATCATGGGGAGGCGTACAATCCAACTGTTTCTTACCGCCCTTAATGACCAACAAATGCCTGTACGAAACACCCGGATAAAAGCGGATGATTTCATTGCCAAGTTTTTTATTCAGGAATTCAATCAACTCATAAGCTTCAACATTGGAAATATGTCCGGCTGAGTGATTTTTAATATTTTCATTCTCAATGCAAAGCAGGTTACATCTCAGGGCAAGGTCATTCTCCTCCAGGGTAACTCCGATGCTGGCTGCTTCAAGTACACCTCGGCCTTCAAATACAGCGTGGACATTGTAGCCCAGCACCGACATATTGGCAATTTCGCTTCCTGGATGCAGATCTTCCGGCACAGTTATCAAACGACCTGTCCTGCCCTTTTTTGCCAGACTGTCAATCGCTGGTTTCACTGCCATTTGAAGCGGTGTTTTTCCTCCGTACCCGGCCAATGGCTCATCGGCCATTCCATCTCCCAACACTATAATGTATTTCATTCAAAGCAGTTTAAAGTTTAAAATTAGGACTATGATAAAATAGTTGAATGGTTGGATGGTTAGATGGTTGAATGGTTAGATGGTTAGATGGTTGGATGGTTGGATGGTTAGATGGTTGGATGGTTAAATTCTCAACCATTTAACCATTCAACCATTCAACCATTCAACCATTTAGCCATTTAACCATTTAACCATTTAACCATTTAACCATTTCAACTATTCAATCATTTTATATATTTGATACTCTTATAATATCCGCAAATACGCCTGCTGCCGTTACCACTGCACCTGCTCCGTATCCCTTGATGATCATCGGGAATTCATGATAGCGTTCAGTGGTAAACATCACCAGGTTATTCGATCCCTGCAGATCGGCAAACGGATGGGCCGATGTGATCTCCTGAAGCCCGATTTCGGCTTTTCCGTCTTCGAACTTGGCCACAAAACGCCAGTATAGGCCTTGGGCTGCGAGCTTCTTTCTTTGGGCTTCAAATTCAATATCCATTTCAGGAATGGTCTTCCAGAAATCATCCACGCTTCCTTCAAAGTATTTTGACGAAATGAAAGGATTAATTTTAATGTCTTTCATGTCGAACTGATAACCTGATTCCCGAACCAGGATCAGCAACTTTCTGGCAACATCTACTCCACTCAGGTCAATACGTGGATCAGGCTCCGCATAGCCCTGATCTTTGGCCATGCGAATGGTCTGGCTGAGGGGCACTGTTTCGCTGATCGTATTAAAGATAAAATTGAGTGTTCCAGATAGAACTGCTTCAATCTTCAAGATCGTATCACCCGAATTGACCAAATCGTTTAAAGTGGTGATAATCGGCAGGCCAGCCCCCACATTGGTTTCAAACAGGAATTTAGCCCCTTTGCGTTTGGCCGTTTTCTTCAACAGGGCATAATTCTCATAATCGGATGAGGCTGCCACCTTATTGGCCGTTACAATTGAAATGTTGGCGTTCAGCAATTCAGCATACAATCCGGCAGCCTGATCGTTGGCCGTACAATCTACAAAAATGGAATTGTACATGTTCAGGCCAATAATCTCATTCTTAAACAATTCAAGACCTGACTGATGGCCTTCATCCATTAACTTTTCACGAAACGTACCAATATCAATCCCTTCGCGATCGAACAACATCTTTTTAGAGTTGGCAACCCCTGCCAGTTTAATCTTGAGATGTTTTTCCTTCAATAACTTAGGCTGTTGTTGCTTGATTTGTTCCAACAGATTTCCACCTACCAGGCCAATTCCCAACAGGAAAACATTCAATTCAACGTTCTCAGAAAGGAAGAACGATTCATGTACGACATTGAGAGTTTTGCGCAGATCAGAAACTTTCACCACCCATGAAATATTCAATTCCGAAGCTCCCTGGGCAATGGCGATGATATTGATCCCGTTCTTACCAATGGTATTGAACAGCTTTCCTGCAACACCCGTGGCATGCTTCATGTTCTCACCCACAATGGCCACAATGGCCAGGTTTTCCTCGATGGTTATCTTATTGATTTGATCAAGCTCAATTTCACGCTCAAACTCAAGCCTGATGGCCGCTTCTGCCTTGGTTGAACTTGCGGAGTCAATGGCAAAGCTGATTGAATTTTCGGAGGAGGCCTGTGAAATCAAAATTACATTGATCGTCTGACGGGCCAGGGCTCCGAATAGCCTGGCTGAAATACCAGTCACACCCACCATTCCCAAGCCCTGAACAGTGATCAGGGTAATATTTGAAATCGACGAAATACCCTTGATGGGTAAATCTTTTCCATTGAGTTTACTTTCTGTAATTAAAGTTCCTTCGGCCTGCGGCTCCAGTGTATTTTTAATCCTGACTGGAATGCCTTTCTTGTATACAGGTAAAATGGTAGGAGGGTAAATCACTTTGGCCCCAAAATACGAAAGCTCCATGGCTTCCGAATAACTCAGTGTTTTGATCGTGTAGGCTTTGCTGATTACCCGTGGGTCGGCCGTCATAAAACCATTTACATCGGTCCATATTTCGAGTGAAGTCGCATCCATTGCAGCTGCCAGAATGGCCCCCGTGTAGTCTGAACCTCCACGCCCCAGGGTCGTGTATTCACCTGCCTCGTTGCTGGCAATAAACCCAGGCACAATGGCGATGCCCGAAAATGTATCAAAGGCAGACTGAATAAGTTGATTGGTCAGGGAGAATTTTACGATCGCCTTACCAAAATCGCTGTTCGTCTTGATCAGTTTACTGGCATCGAACCAGGTGGACGAATCAATGTATTCAGAAATAATCATGGAAGACAAGCGCTCACCAAAGCCTCCAATCTTATCGAGTGTTTTGGGCGTCAGTTCACCAATGAGCGAAACCCCGTGAACGATCCGTTCCAGTTCTTCGAGCAAGACCTGTGCTTTTGCCTTAACCTCTGATTGCCGTTCAAGTTCAAAGAGCTTCTCTATGGTTACAAAATGGCGCGTATTGATTTCCGTTAATTCAGCCTGAAAATAGCCGGTTCCAATGGCAGCCATTTTTGCTGCACTTAAAATCTTGTCGGTAATTCCACCCAATGCTGAGACCACTACAATCACATCATCGTCCTGTCCCATCAGGATATCTTTTACCTTTTGAATGTTTTCAGCACTTTCAACAGAAGTACCTCCAAATTTTAAAACTTTCATAAACCTCTATATATTAACGGAAGACTCGAATTTACAAAACCCATCGAGTCACCAAATGATCACTTTCTGCAAATAAACAATTGAATTCCTTTTTCATTCAGAATTCGACCCAAAAGATAGCACAAAAAAAAATCCGGGTGAAACAGCACAGCCATCACACCCGGATTATACTGTCTTTTTAAACTTTATTTAATTTACCACGGTCGTAGGGCTAACTGCCTCCACTATTTTGGCTTCAAGTTCGGAGGCCAATTCAGGATTATCCTGAAGCAGGGTTTTAACCGATTCGCGGCCTTGTCCCAATTTGGTTTCTCCGTAGCTAAACCATGATCCGGCTTTTTTGATGATGTTGAGCTCAACACCCAAATCAACAATTTCACCCGTTTTTGAAATACCTTCGCCATACATGATGTCGAATTCAGCCTTTTTAAATGGTGGGGCTACTTTATTCTTCACCACTTTTACACGTGTGTGGTTTCCCTGTGCTTCCTCACCATCCTTGATCTGACCAATACGGCGAATATCCAGACGTACGGAAGCATAAAACTTCAGGGCATTTCCACCCGTGGTTGTTTCAGGATTCCCAAACATCACACCGATCTTTTCACGAAGCTGATTAATGAAAATAACGCATGTTTTGGTCTTGTTGATGTTGGCGGTCAGCTTACGCAAGGCCTGAGACATCAGACGAGCCTGAAGACCCATTTTAGATTCGCCCATTTCGCCTTCGATCTCCGCTTTGGGAGTCAAGGCAGCCACGGAGTCAATCACGATGATATCCACCGCTCCTGAACGGATCAGGTTGTCAGCGATTTCCAAAGCCTGTTCACCGTTATCGGGTTGTGAAATCAACAGTTCATTGATATCCACCCCCAGTTTGGCAGCATAGCTTGGATCAAATGCATGTTCTGCATCAATGACAGCAGCAATGCCACCAGCTTTTTGAGCCTCTGCAATGGCATGAATGGCCAGTGTTGTTTTACCCGATGATTCAGGCCCGTATATTTCAATGATACGGCCTTTGGGATAACCTCCAACGCCCATTGCAATATCTAAACCAATTGACCCGGATGAAATGGAGGGAACGTCTTCTACCGCCCGGTCTCCTAATTTCATAATCGAGCCTTTTCCATAACTCTTTTCGATCTTATCCATTGTCAATTGAAGCGCCTTCAATTTCTCCTTGTTCTGACTGTTTTTTTCTTCGGTTGCCATGTTATTTGATATATAATGCATTAGTTAATTGATCGGTATGATTCTTCGTATCTACTTTGTCAAATATTTGTTCAATGACTCCTTGTTCATTGATCACAAAAGTAGTGCGTAAAACACCCATGTATTTTTTACCATACATGTTTTTCTCGCCCCAAACACCGTAGGCTTTCAATATTTCAGTTGCCGGATCAGCAATCAGGCTAAACCCGAAGTTAAATTTATCGGCAAACTTCTTGTGCGACGCAACGCTGTCAGGGCTGACCCCTACCACTTCATAACCTTTTGAAAGCCAATACTGGTAATTGTCATTCAGGTTACACGATTCAGCCGTGCACCCGGGGGTGTTGTCCTTGGGGTAAAAGTACAAAATAAGCTTTTTACCCTTGAACCCACTCAAGGATATTTTCTCACCAAACTGGTTCAATCCCTCAAATTCCGGAGCTTGATCGCCCTTACTTAAAATGGCCATTATTGAATTATTTTTAAGTTATACAAATATACTGGAAATATTGATATGTATCGGAATCAATCTGCTCCGACTTAAAATAAACTATGTCATAAAAGCATATCCGATGGTACATTTTTTGTAATTTTATACCCGAATCAATTCCTGTATGTCCATGTTATTCTTATTGAAAAAAAACATAAAAACAACATACCTTCTCCTATTGTTTATCTCAATGGGAACATATTTACTTGCGGGTAATTCTGCCTTGCCTGAAATTGAGAAAGTAAATGCGTTAAATGCTGAAAACATTAACCGGCAGAACGATTCCAGGGCCTTGGATACAAATTATTTTTCATCCAAAGATACCATTATCCCCGGCAGAATCGACACGCTGAAGAGCATATCTGCGCTGAATGAACAATTTTTAATTCCCCCTTCTCTGGTGAATATCCCCATCGATTTCAGGATCAATTCTACGATTGTGTATTTTAATTTTAACCATTTTGTGCGCAACGAGTCGAAGAAAATGTTTTTCCAGGCCTGGTTAAAGGAAAAAGAGCTTCAAAAGATTTCTGTTCAGACCGATAGTTTACGAAAAGCCTATTCAATTGCTTCGATTCAACAAAAGGATTCAATTGCATCTATGATTATCAAATCAGAAAAAGAAACAATTGCTTTGAATGAGCAAATTCCTGAGATCTATCAAAAGGCCCGCGAGGAAGAAAACCAGTACTGGCAGTCAGCATCACTGGATGAAGTAGCGCAATTCCAGAAGAAAATCGAACTGTACAAGGATAGTATGAGTCAAAGGGCCGAACAACATGTCAAAAAGGAAACTTCCCATCCGGGCATTTCTGATACCATCACCTTGTACAAGCCCGCTCCCAAAGCTGCTGAAAAGAAAACGGTTGTAACGGGAGGTATTATTTACAAAATTCAAATTGGAGCCTACAAGGGTAAAATACCTGATTCAGCCAGCAAACTGATCAAAAAGATTT
Source organism: Prolixibacteraceae bacterium (assembly GCA_036504555.1). Taxonomy (GTDB): domain Bacteria; phylum Bacteroidota; class Bacteroidia; order Bacteroidales; family Prolixibacteraceae; genus Aquipluma. Next base: position 13,355 of record DASXUZ010000083.1, read on the forward strand.
CGGCCATCAGGAAGGTGGAAAACTATGTTGACGACAAGGGTGTTACCATCTATACGACTGGAAATATGAGACTGTATAACGAGGCTGAAACGATGCTTGCCCAGGTAAAACAGGAAGGAATAAAAAATGCACAGATTACTGCCTATCAGAACGGAAAGAAAACAACTGTGGTGGAAGCCAGAAAATTAAACAATGAAACGAGCCATGAGTAATACTTTCTCACACATCTCGATCCCGAGGACTCGGGATAGGCGAGTTCTCCCGATAGCCATCGGGACAAGCTATGTGGCAATTAAAACACAATTATTAACACATGAATTATGAAACAAAAAGAACTCCCCCATAAAGAGGTACACGAGGAAAACGAAGTGCACAACAAAAGGGAAAGATGCCTTTTTGTGCACAACGACGATTATCACACCTTCGACTATGTAATCGATGCCCTGATTGAAATTTGTGAGCACGATTTGCCCCAGGCCGAACAATGTACCCTGCTTATTCATTATAAAGGTAAATGTGATGTTAAAAAAGGAAGTTTTTCTTATCTTAGGCCTTTGAAAAATGCTTTTGTTCAAAAAGATTTAAAAGCAACCATCGTTTAAGCCTATCCTATGAACATCCTGGTCATCCTTTTGCTGATATTTTTGGGTATCGTATTACTGTTGATTGAGTTTACCATCCTTCCTGGCATCACCATCGCCGGCATTGGCGGCACTTTACTGTTTGGATACAGCATTTATCTCGCCTTCACCACGTATGGACCACTGGCAGGCTTTCTGACCCTTGGATTTGTAGTCATCGTTGCCCCCCTTCTGGTGGTGTTGGTGTTCAAAGGAAAGACCGGGAAAAAGATGGTCCTCAGTACCATTATCACAGGCGTTGCCAACCAGATCGACCAGGAAAAAGTAAAGGTAGGCGATATCGGGGTCACCATTGGCCGATTAGCACCCATGGGGAAGATCAGAGTGAACGGCGAAGTGGTGGAAGTCAGATCTACTGGCACTTATGTTGATCCGGGAGAAAGCGTTCGGATTATCGAAATCGAAAAATCACAAATCACAGTTGAACCTTTAAACCTATAAGAATGGAACAAATTCAAGGCCTTGGAGTTTTTGGTTTGATCGTAGGGATTTTCATCCTATTGATCATCATTTTGTATTACATCCCTGTTGGACTTTGGTTTTCAGCCCTGGTATCCGATGTACGTATTTCATTGCTTCAGTTATTTCTGATGCGCTTTCGTAAAGTACCCCCATCGGTAATCGTGCGTGCATTGATCGAAGGAACCAAAGCCGGGTTGGTGCTCAACAGGAATGACCTGGAGGCCCATTACCTGGCCGGCGGACATGTAGAGAAAGTAGTTCATGCATTGGTTTCAGCCCAGAAAGCCAACATCGAACTTTCATTTAAAATGGCTACAGCCATTGACCTTGCAGGTCGTGATGTATTCCAGGCTGTACAAATGTCGGTCAACCCAAAGGTCATCGATACCCCACCAGTTGCAGCCGTTGCCAAAGATGGTATTCAGCTGATCTGTAGGGCCAGGGTAACAGTGCGTGCCAACATCAAGCAATTGGTCGGAGGTGCCGGTGAAGAGACCGTATTGGCCCGCGTAGGCGAAGGAATCGTTTCTTCCATCGGATCATCGCATACCCACAAAGCCGTACTTGAAAACCCCGATTCCATCTCTAAGGTCGTTCTTGGCAAAGGCCTTGATGCCGGGACTGCATTTGAAATCCTATCGATCGACATCGCTGACATCGATATCGGCAAGAACATCGGTGCCGGGCTGCAGATGGACCAGGCAGAAGCTGATAAGAACATTGCACAAGCCAAAGCCGAGGAACGCCGTGCCATGGCTGTTGCCCTTGAGCAGGAAATGAAGGCCAAGGCACAGGAAGCCCGCGCCAAGGTAATTGATGCCGAGGCTCAAATCCCCATGGCCATTGCAGAAGCTTTCAGAAGCGGCAACCTGGGCATCATGGATTACATGAAATACAAAAACATCATGGCCGATACCTCCATGCGCGAGGCCATCTCAACCGAAGAACAGAACAAGAAGAAAAAATAAATCCTGATTCAATCCACATACAAAACCTTGTCGTATTCAACGGCAAGGTTTTTTTTTGATCTTTCTCTATATTTTTTAATGTTTTATTTGTCTTTCCGGTTGTTCCAAAACTTTACTTCTACTATGATATTTGAATGTTAAAAGTAAATACAACTTTTAGGATTATTCGATGATTATTCGAAGATTATTCGAAGGTTATTCGAAGGTTATTCGAAGGTAATTCTAATATACTCGAATAATCAATGAAAAGCCTTCGAATAACCAATGAATAGTTTTCAAATCATATAATACAATGGCAGACAGCTGTTAAATGCAACCTCAAGGCTTAGGACTGAGGGAATATTAATCATAAAGGAAAGTTTTGGAAATCATTCTGCGAAAGAGCTCCATCCAATGAAGGTTGGTGGAGGAAAAATAAGTTATCGCAGAAAATTACCGAAATAGGAAAAGTGAGATAATGAAGAAAAAATCGTTGGAATAAAGTTCAACAATGTCACGATATTGATATTTTATCAATCCTACACTGTTGCAAGTCATATATTATAATTTGACCGCTAAAAGATCTTTGCCCAATTGATGTAAGGCGGCTTCAATTTGCTTTTTATTCTTGAGTCCGGGTTTTTTTTCATTGCACACATAACTAGCCAGTAAACTACGGTTAATTTTAACTTGTTCGGCAAACCGTGTAATGTTTATTGCAGGAAATTGTCGAAAAACACGTGACACCTCGTTGGTTTGTTTTTCTATTTCATCCTTGTTATAGGTAAAAAAACCTTCAAGACTTAAATCTTCGTCCAGTTCAGGCCAATGAACAGAATCCTCCCATCGGCTTAACTCATAGCGTTCACGCTGTTCTGAAGTGGCATTCCATAATCGGTCAAACCAACGCAAGGGATGGCTTTTTTGTGTTCCATCATTGGTAAGTATGTAGATATGATCATCATCAAACCAAACTTTTTCTATTTTCAAATTATTCAACTTTTCCATGAAATATCTCCCATGCTTTTACAATGGTTGCTTTGTTTTCTACAATAATCGTTTTTGCAAGTTTTAAATCTGAAGCTTTCAAGCCTTTGTTTGATACAAGTTTAACTTTTGGCGAAACGTAAAACTTTGCTCTTCCTTCTGCATTCTGAACGTGAATATGTATTGGCAAATGCTCATTTGCAAAAAAGAAAAAACGCATACCAAACATTCTGAAAACTTCTGGCATCGAAACTTCATTTTGTTATCCTTATACAAAAATAGAAACAAATTAGTTACCTTATATCTTATTTATAATTTTAATAGTTTTAATAAAGAATATTTCTCAAATGGTTGAATTGAATCATAGAAAACATGATTTGTAATCTCATCTTTTTTCAGGGAATGAAGAACTATTATTATATTTACAAATTATAAAATGGAAGCATCCCTTTTAAACTAAACCCGAATAGAATACTATGATCACAAAACCTATTTTTATCGTTCGGATGGTGGCGGTACTGAGCTTTTTCCTGATTGCCAGCACTGTGTTTTCGCAGAAAGTTATCTATATTGGCATCAATGGGAAACTTACCACCTTGCCAAATGCGATCTATATGCAAAAAGTCAGCACCACCTCTCCCAAGGCGTCCAAAGTCCTTACCTATATGCTAAAAGATTCGAAATGGGAAAAAATCGGTTCTGAACAATACAAAAAGTTGAACGATTCGATCTACCAGATCAACGTAAGGACAGAAAACTTCAAAGGAATCACCATGCGCAATTTTGTCAGGCAGAAAGATGGAACCTATCAATTCAAAGATCTGGCTTATGAACATGTAATCAGGTTTGGTTCTGCAAGTTCAGTAGCGCCGCTTTTGTTACAAGGGCAAGTAACTGAATATTATGAGGGAGGAAAGAAAAAATCAGTTTCGAAATACAATAACAATGAGTTGGTATCAAACGAAAACTGGAATGCAGATGGAACAAAATACATTGATAATGTATTCTATTCAACCGATAGCTATCCTTTTTTCAATCCCGGGAACGAAGAGCTTCATAAGCACCTGCTGAAAGGATTCAGGGATGCGGGCATTGATTTTTCAACGATTTCTGGCTCCATGAAAGTTGGTTTTGTGGTGATGGAAGATGGAACCATTGATGGAATAAAAATCGTCAAAGGTTTGGGGCCCATCATTAACGGCATCGCTGTGGATTCATTTGCATCCCTGGTTGGAACCTGGACACCTGCCAAACTGAATAACCATACGGTGCGTTATTTCCAGGTCTTCCCCATCAACTTTAAATCAGATGAAAATCATGTGGAGTTTGCCGAAATGCGTGGCGGAATTCTTCATTTTCAGACTTATTAATCTGAGTTCGAAATAAGAAACATGTTCTTCAGATGAAAGTCACAAAGTAACAGAGTTCCAAAGTTCCTAAGTTCCTAAGTAGCAGAGTACCTAAGCACCTAAGCTATTCACCCCATTTTGCTACTTTGTCTCTTTGTCACTTTGTTACTTTGTCTCTTTGCTACTTATTGCACTCATTTTCTTATATCGAACTCAGATTGTGAATGGTCTTTGTACTTGCATTCCTACCCACCCCTTTTTAGAATCAATTCTTAGCGTATGATATCCTGATACCGGTTGTAGGCTGCCTCCCAATCGAGTTCCTGGGAGGGGGCAAATTTAACCAGCCCAAAGGAGTTGGCGATGATTTGCCTGATCTCGGTCAGCGAATCCACATATCCCAGCGCTTTGGCCTGGATCAGGATATTGCCGATGGCCGTAGCTTCGGTAGGGCCTGCAATAACCAGCAGGCCAGTGGCATCAGCGGTAAGCTGGTTCAGGAAGTGGTTGTTGGCCCCTCCACCGATTATATGGATCACTTCAATGGGCTGGAGGGAGACTTCACGGATTTGTTCAAGTGTGTAGCGGTATTTCAGGGCAAGGCTGTCGTAGATGCATCGGATCGTTTCACCATGTGATTGCGGGGTCCCCTGAGCCGTTTGATAGCAGAAGTCCCTAACAGCCTGGGTCATATCCCTGGGGTTGAGAAACATGCTGTCATCGGGATTGATCAGAAACTTAAAGGGTTCACTCTGACGGGCCAGTTCGACCATTTCGGGCCAGCTGTATTTGGTTCCCTCTCCTTCCCATATCCGTTGTACTTCCTGGATGAGCCACATTCCCATGATGTTTTTCAGGAATCGGGTGGTACCCTCTACCCCACCCTCATTTGTGAAATTTAACTGGCGTGTTTGCTCAGAAATAATGGGATGGGGACTTTCAATCCCCATGATCGACCAGGTGCCTGAGCTCAGGTAGACAAAATTGTTTTCAGAACTTGGAACCGATACAATGGCAGAGCCAGTATCATGAGCTGCAACTGCAATGACTGGCACGGGTTTACTTCCAGTTTCATGGGCAACCTCCGCCTGCATGGTACCCAAAATAGTACCGGGCAAGATGATCTCCTGAAAGATGCTTGCAGGAATGCCCGCCTTTTCAATCAGTTCATAATTCCATTGGCAAGTTCCGGGAACCATCATCTGGCTGGTGCTGGCAATGGAAAATTCACACTTCTTGACTCCTGTAAACAGATAATTCAGGGCATCGGGCATAAACAATACCGCATCCGTTATTTCGAGCAGGGAAGATTGGTCCTTGACCATTGAATAGAGCTGAAACAAACTATTGAACTGCATAAACTGGATTCCGGTCTGGCCATACACTTCGGCAGGGGGAATCAGCTTAAAAAGATCGTCCATCGAAGTGTTGGTGCGTGAGTCACGGTAGGCAAACGGAAGTGAAAGGATCAAGCCTTCCTTGTTAAGATGAACAAAATCAACGCCCCAGGTATCTACACCAATCGATTCAGGCTGAATCCCAAACTCTTTGACACACTTTTTCAGGCCAGTTTTCAATTCGTTGAACAAGCCAAAAATATTCCAGAAATAGTGTCCATTGATCAGTTGCATCTGGTTGACGAACCGGTGAATTTCAGTCAGTTCCAGTTTACCATCCGCTAAAATACCAAGGATGGCACGTCCGCTTGATGCCCCCAAATCAAAGGCTAAAAAATACTTTCTGTTCAT
>DASXUZ010000084.1:0-9369 GCA_036504555.1 Prolixibacteraceae bacterium
TACAGAAAGGTATCAGATGAGTATCTAATGGGTATCAGATGATAGGTAGGGAACAGCGCCCCTTTACAGGGTGATTGAAAGACTAAGAGGGTAGGATTCCAACCTTGGGGAGTGCAATGGCGAAATTGGCGGAATGCTGAAATTATTACCACCATCTCTTCCCCGCCAACCTGTTGATTTCCAACTTTGTCAATAGCAAATTGTACTCGTATTGCAGCCGGGCCAACAGGGCATCCTGGTAATTGGTTTGTGCGGCAAGCAATTCCAGGGTAGTTATCACGCCCAATTTGTACCGGTCATTGCCCAGTTTGAGGGCCATGGTAGCCTGTTGAATGAGTGTATCGGAACTTGCAAGCTTCAACTCATTCTTTTTCAAATCATCCAGTGCATTCAAAATATCCTTGTTCAAAGTTACACCTTGGGTTTCGAGGGCATGGTTCGAGGCATCCAGATTGATCAATGCCATCTTTTTCTGGATGGCTGGCCTTGAAGCCGAGAAAATGGGAATCGTCAATGCTGCCCCGATTGAATAATTAAAGCGTATTTGATTGATGTCGGGAAGGAATCCATTTCTGTAGCCCGAACCGCCAATCAAGTTAAAGGTAGGCCAGCCCAGGCGCTCATTACTGATCACACCCCATCGGGCTGTCTCTATTTTATCATGGGCCGATTTCATCTCATAGTTGTTAACGGCAGCTACCGAAAAAATGGAATCAATCGCCTGGTTAGACCAGTTGTCACTGATGATAGAGTCTGCGATGTAGGCATTGCCCGAGTTTCCTGTAAGCATGTTCAATAGGTTGTATTGCTTGTTGAGTTGATTGTGCAGCTCTGTATTGTAATTTTCGATGTTGGTACTTCTTACCTGCATGGAAACCAGATCGTACACGAGTGCATCTCCGTTTTTTATTCTTACCTGTACCTGCTGGATGTTCGATTGGACCAACGCCAATTGTTGACGCTGCACCTGGATACTTTTGTCTAAAAAAATAATTCCGTAATACAATTGAGCCACCTGATAGGCCAATTGCAGTTTAAAGCCTTCCAGGTTATCAACCGAAGAAGTCAGTTCACTCCTGGATCTGTTGATAGCAGCCGAAGTTTTGAAATCAATCAATGGCTGGACCAAGGTGAACCCTGCATTGTAATTATTGGCTGGCAGAATTTGGATCTCTCTCGCGGGACCTTCACCGGCAGGTATTGAAATCGGATCGGTGGGATACGTTCTCCTGTAGGAAATGTCGCCGTTGACAATGGGCCAGTAACCCGTTTTTCCAAGGGTGACTTTCATCTCACTTAATCTCACCTGGTCGTTCATCTCCTCCACCTTAGGGTATTTGACGAATGACTGTTCTACCAATTTTTCCAGGTTGACTGGAATCTGCAAAGACTGTCCCTTCCCTTCAAAAAGAAAGAAAACAAGGAAAACAAGGAGTATCCATTTATTGAGTTGTGCCTTTTTCATCTGTTTATTTTTTTAAACACATAGACACATAGGACACATAGTTTATCCCGAGGCCTCGGGACTATGTGTCCTATGTGTCTATGTGTTTATTTTTCATTTTGTTATAATGTTTTAAATCAATCTCCTTTTTACCGCAAAATCCATTTAATTAATGACCTGCTTCATTGGCCATTTTCATGGCTTCTTTCGTTTGTCTCTTCCGCCTGATCAGAAAGATCAATGGAAAAGAGATTGCTATAAATAGTGTTGAATACAGAAATGCATCCAAATAACTTAACAGGTAGACCTGTTTCATCACCATCAGATCCATCACTTTATAGGCTTGCTGCTGGGCATTGGCCCCAACCGCCACTTTTGACTGAAGACCTTGAAGGATGGAGTTATACCGTTCAGTAAACAGCTGGCTCCCTTCATAGATATTACTGATCAGGTCCATGCGGTGGGTAGCCACCCGGTGGCCAATGTAATTGTTGACAAGGGCTATTCCAAACGAACCACCCAACTGCCGCATCATATTATTCATGGCCACACCCTGTGGAATATCCTGGGGCGACAATCCCTGCACGGCCATCTGGGTAAGGGGTACAAATAAAAATGCAAGCCCTGCTCCCCTTACCATCAAAGGTAAGGCAAAGAAGCCGGAGGTGGCATTCACATCTCCCCTGGACATCAGAATTCCATAGACCATTAAAATTGAGAATCCAATAATCACAAAGATTTTTGGATCGGTACCAGCCTGCAGTCTTTTACCAATAAACGGCATGAAGAAAAGGGACAGAAAGGTGGCCGGCAATAAGGTTAAGCCTGTTTCATAAGCGGTGTATCCCAAAACTCTTTGCAACATAAGGGGAAAAACAAAAACGGAGGTAAAAAGAATAAATCCGACAGTAAAAGTTAGAATCGTTGTAATGGTAAGATTCCAATCTTTCATAATCCGGATATTGACCACCGGATGTTTTTGCTTCAACTCCCACCAGATAAAGGCAATCAATCCGATAACAGCAATGACGGTAAACCAGGCGATATACCTGGAATCATACCAATCTTCGGATTCACCGCGCTCAAGCACATATTGCAGTGACCCAATTCCGATGGTGAGTAAAAATATGCCATACCAGTCGATGGGAGGTTTTGAGGGGACCATCGTCCCGTCATCAATATACTGATAGGTCAGCAAGCTGGCTACAATTCCAAAGGGTACATTGATGAAAAAGATAAGCGGCCAGGAATAGGAATCTATAATCAGTCCCCCAACGGTTGGACCAATGGTTGGGCCAATAACGATTCCCATGCCGAACAAAGCAGCTGCAAGGCCACGCTGTTTGCCGGGAAATATATCGAACAGGATGGATTGCGAGGTGGATAACAATCCACCTCCACCCAATCCCTGTATAAATCGCCAAAATACGATTTCCCACAATGAGGTAGATAATCCGCACATGACTGAAGCAACGGTAAACACAATGATCGAAGACATATAATAGCGCTTTCGGCCAAAGAATGCAGCCAAAAACCCGGTCATTGGAATGATGATCACATTGGCAATGGCATAGGAGGTGATCACCCAGGCAATATCCTCAATCGAGCTGCCCAGGTTGCCTGCCATTTGGTTGAGCGCTACATTGACAATGGAAGTATCGATCAACTCCATGATGGCAGCCGAAATGGTTGTCAGGGCAATAATTACCTTTGCTATTTTAGTCAGCTGAGCCATGGCTATCCGGTAATGTGGACCGATACAACCACACTCATTCCTGCACGCAGGAGACCCTTGTATTTCTCCGCATCAAGAACTTCAATCTTTACAGGAATACGTTGTGCCACCTTCACGAAATTTCCGGTAGCATTATCGGGCGGAAGCAAGGATACCCGTGCACCGGTTGACCCGGCGATGGAAGTGACTGTTCCTTTGATGACCATGTCTGGATATCCGTCCACGGTGATCTCGACATCCTTTCCCAGGGGAATATTTTTCAGCTGATTTTCTTTGAAATTGGCTACAATCCAGTAGCTTTCATCATTTACAACGGTAAAAAACGGAGTCCCAGCCTGAACAAACTGACCTTCATCCACATTACGTTTTCCCAATTTCCCATTGGAAGTGGCCTTTACTTTGCAATACGATATTTTCAGGCGTTGCTGAGCAATACGGGATTTTCTGACATCCATCATCGCTTCGGCTTTTTTTACCTGTGACTGCAGAATGGCCAGCCTTGTTTGAGCCACCCTGACATCCGACTGGCTGGTTTCCAGTTGTTGGGAGTTGATATCCAGATTTGATTTACTGTCCTCAAATTGTCGTTTGGTAATTGCATTGGATTCATAAAGGCTTTTATCCCGTTCAAAATCATTGCTGGCCTTATCTACTTTAAGGCGGGTCACATCCAGATTCCCTTTGGCTGAAGTTAAAGTGGCTTCAGCATTGGTGAATGAGGCTTTTGCATTGTCAACGTCAGTAAGCCCTTGTGTATAATCCGCCAGCATTTCATCCAACTGTAACTGGAGGTCAGTTGAATCGATCACCAGCAAAAGTTGTCCCTTGGTGACTTTTGCATAATCTTCAACGTAAAGCTTGTCCACATAACCGGAAACCCTGGAAAGGATGGGAACAAGCCGCATTTCAACCTGGGCATTGTCTGTTTCTTCATGGGTGAAGGCATGGTAAACTTTTTCCCCGATTGTAATAAGAGCGATAATGACTATAGCTCCAATGATTATTCTGGGAACGATCTTTTTAGCGGGTTTGACTTCCTCGTTGACGTTATTTTCCATATTCAGTTATTTTAAAGCGGCAAAGAAATTCATCATCAAAAATAAAACTCTTACTGATTCCAATATTGGCGATACAACGTATTGAATAAGCAATTGTTCAGTACTTTACAGAAGGTTAATACAAACCATAACATACCATTTATTTCAATTCGTTTGTCAAATATATAAAATGTTAATCAATAGATTGATTCATCTAAGGGATTAGTCACAGCAAATAATAAGTTTAATTAATAACTTGAGTTCGAAATAAGAAACAAAGAGACAAAGTACCTAAGTAACAAAGTACCTAAGTAACGAAGTGACAGCGTAAAAAAAGTAACAAAGTTACTAAGGAACAGAGTACATAAGTTCCATAGTAGTTCTCCCCATTTTGCTTCTCTGTCACTTAGGCACTTAGGTACTTTGTTACTTTTTACACTCATTTGCTTAGATCGAACTCAGGTTAATAATAAATCAATAAGTAGTTTAGGGTTAATCATTCTTCCCATTGAAATGTAGCATTTGGTCCATCCTTTTCTGATGGTACAATTGAGGCGTTTATTCTGTTCCTGATCAGCCAGGGTACATATTATAGGTGTAGCTTGTGTGTTGCTCCTGTGTTGCTTCTGTGTTGCTTCTGTGTTGCTTCTGTGTTGTTGAACAGACAAGCTACACTCCATCTACACACAAGCTACTCTTAAAGTAAGTCATGGGGCTTGAATTAGCCTTAAAGGAGGGTGTGTTCGCTTAATGGAGGCAGTTACAGAATCAACCTAAAGAATTAATATTTTGGCATTTCAGATAAAAGGACAATTGAATCATTTTTACCAAATCAGATCTGAATTCAGCAACTGATCCGGGTCCAGGTGGTTCTTTTCAACGTCCTTGAAATGCTTGTAAGTTCCCACTTTTAATTCATAGGTGGCCGCTTCATCGCAGACAATCATTCCACGGGGGTGCAATTGAAGGGCGCTGATGGTCCACATGTGGTTTACTCCTTCTTCCACCCCATGCTGCAAAGCGCGCGACTTGTTAAAGCCATTCACAATGATGAGCACTTCCCTGGCGTCCATAACCGTACCCACACCGACGGTCAATGAAGAGTCGGGCACTTTATCAACATCATTGTCAAAGAAGCGGGAATTGGCGATTTTGGTATCTAAATTCAGTTCCTTGTCGCGGGTGCGCGATGCCAGTGAAGATCCCGGTTCATTGAAGGCAAGGTGCCCGTCAGGACCAATTCCGCCAAGAAACAAATCAATACCGCCGACTGACATTATTTTATCTTCGTAAGACTGACATTCAGCCTTGATATCGGGAGCATTTCCGTTTAGGATATGTACATTTTTTTCCTGAATATCGATGTGATTGAATAAGTTGGACCACATAAACGTATGGTAACTTTGGGGATGGTCTTTGGGAATGCCAACATATTCATCCATGTTGAAAGTCACGACATGTTGGAACGAAACCAGACCTGTTTTGTATAACCTAATCAATTCGGAATAAGTTCCCAGCGGTGATGAGCCAGTGGGTAATCCAAGTACAAAGGGTTTATCAAGGGTGGGGGCAGCCAGATTGATTTTTCTGGCCACATAATTGGCGACCCACCGGGAAGTCAGTTCATGATTGGGTTGGATGATGAGTCTCATATCAATTGATTTTGAAGTGTATGCTCCATGTGTGACAATTTCTCCAGCATGCTTTCACCCAGAACCGTCTTTTTATGAATGTGGCTTACAATTTCCTTTACAAAGTCATTGGATTCAAAGCTACCTCTTACCTTTTCAAAATCAAGCTTTTGCGTAGTTTTATTTCCATCCATCCCGAACCCGGTCATCGAGTCCATGCCGAATTCCTTTTTGGCATCATCATACAGCATTTGATCCAGTCCAATCACACTTACCTGCCATTTCTTTACCAGGCTGATGATATCACTGATTTTTAGATCTTCAATCCTTTTCCTCAACATTTCCACCAGCAATTCAGCGGCCCAGGTCCATTCGTACTCATAATAATTGGCATGAAGGTTTTTGAATTCTGATTCAATTTCAGGCAGACTGGATTTTTCACCTTTTTCAATCCTTTTAATCAATTGATTGATTTCAGTCTTGGGAGCGATTAATCCAGCCAGGTCACTCCATTCACCCCGGCCAATTGAATGGGGGGGCTTCAGGCAATCCTGAAGTTCTTCCCAGGATTGAACATTGCATTTTTCAATTCTTGAAATGATGGAATTTCCAAGAAATTTATATATGGCCTTTTCATACAAATCCATGCCCTTTTCCAGGGCGCTTTTGCTGATCAAGGTATTCCGGTAGGCAAACACTTCGGTAGTTTCTCCTGAAATTTCTTTCAGACTACGCAGAATATCCAGCCCTTTCTGCATTTTTTGGATTGTAAACGGACTGAGTAGGTTAAAGTTGATGCAATCCAACTTTTCAGGATCGCTACGTCGGTCACGCTTGGGCCATTTCAATACGTCACGAATGGTTCCAACACTCCGAAGGTTGATGCCTGGAGCCACCCAACTGTCGTCCTTGTTTTCAATTAAATAAGAAAACGGGAGATCAGAAGTATCGGTGTTTTTGTAATGTCGTCCCATCACCAGGGTAAAAGGGCCAATTTTTGCAGGCCACAGAATGTATGAATCAGAGGTGGTCTTTGATCCACGTTCAACAATTCCATGGTGAATCGGTCCCAATTTATACATGTGGTTACTTTGATTCGATCCGCTGCCGGCATTACAAAAAGAGAACATGCCGGCGATGAGCAAAGTAGATTTATGATGGGACACCGTATAGGGACCTCCAAAAACAGAGCAGGCCTCACCAAGAAATCCCTGGCAATTGGCAAAAAATAAGGAATTCTCCGCTGAATATTGTTTGCCCAAAATACAACCCTGGCCAATAAAGCAGTTTGAAAGAATAACCCCATCCGATATTTCGGCCCCTGAAGAGACAATAAAATTCTCGGCCAATATTCCAGCACCCAGCTTCACGGGGGCAAATTCGTTGCTGTTGACCGATCCGTTTTGAAGGCGTGTAGGCCCCAAAACCTGGCTATGGGGTCCAAATTTAACATTAATAATTTGCCGGCAATTGCGAATAAACGAATAAGCGCCAACCCGCCCCCTGCTGGTTTTTAAGGATTCAGCATAGTCAGTGATTCTCGATTCGATCTCTTTGATCAGGCAATGGCGGTGCTTGTACCAGGCCAGAAAGTAGGCCAGGTGAGCAGACAACTTATCGTATATCATCACTCCCCTACCCCCCGTTTCGTCTAAGGTGGATACCTTGATCCCGTTTCCGAAACTGGTGACCCCTTCTATAAAGCAAAGTTCAATATTCTCCATGATGACATGATCCTCAATGTCATAATTGGCTATGTAGTTTGAAATATGGTGAATATAAACATTGTTACCAATGGTACAATTGTGAATACTGGCATGGTAGATCCCGCAATTTCGGACAATTCCTCCGCTAAATGATACCGTTCCTGAGTTATCGCCAATGCTGACAGTTCCTGAGAATTGTACGTTGCGTACATTCTCAGCAATAAAGCCATTGCTTACACTAATTTGATCCCAATCAACTGAAGTACATCCCTGTTGGGTTAATACATTAATTTCAGAGAGTGAGAGGGCCCGGTACTGCGGTCTTTTTTCCAATGTATTTAATTTTAAATCGTTATCTGGGCAAGATAATCGTAATGTTGCCCTTTGAATACTTCTTTAAGTTTAAGCTGATTCTTTTCAACGGCATTTTCCAGATTGTTCAGATCGACATACAACCAGGGAAATTCTTGGCTAATGTAGTCTTTATATTCAGTCCGAAACATTAATTCACCATAATAGCTTTCAGAATTGATGTTAATAACTGCCGAACCATCTTCTTGTTCATATAAATAAATCAAGTCGGATGAGTCTATCAAAATTTGACCTCCCGGATGTAGTAATTGACGCAGGTGATGAAATAAAACATCAAGTCCTGCAAGAGTTCCTGCAATTCCGGTTCCATTCATTAACAAAAGAATGGTATCAAATTTTTGATTGGTAAATTTAAAAATATCCTGCTGAATGACAGTCAAAATATCTCTATTTTTAAGCACCTGGCAACAAAGTGCAGAAGTTTCAAGGGCCGTCACATTGAATCCCTTTGATTGAAGATAGATGGAGTGAACCCCGGCACAGGCTCCAACATCCAGGATCGCCCCTTTGCATAAGCTCATGGCCTTTTTCTCCAGGGCTGGCATTTGCCGATAGGATCTAAAAAGATACTTGGTGTCGATGGTATCATCATCAAAATCATCGCAATGTACAATGATTGGATGGTTGATGGAGTTAAAATGAAAATCATAAACAGCCCTTCCAATAGGGTCATCGAATATTTGGGTCATAGTGAAGTTCTTGAAATTAAATTTCAGCCAATGAATGCTCAAATTTATAACAAGTTTTCAGTTTTGGGGAATAAATATAAAATCCTTCTGAAGGTCCTTCACCAATAATGACCACTTTCACATCGGGCATTTTTTTAGAAGATGAAACAATGTCATCCAAATGAATGGTATTTCTCTGTAACCATTGGGCTGTGATAAAGTCGCCCAGTCTCCACCTGAGACCTTTCATCTCCGCATCCTGAAAAATATCCAGGGCTTGCTCGAAGTTGATTTCAACAAACTGGCGCATAATCCATTGATTTATTTCAGCTAAGTTATTACAAAGTAAATTCAAAAAAAAACTTTTCACCCAAAGGATTGAAATTATTTTACCCAACAGTTTGAAATAAAATAAAAGCCGGTTAAAATGATTAACCGGCTTTTATTTTATTTGAATAATGCAGACTAGAACTTGAAGCCCAAGGTAAAGATTACATTATTTTGAGTTGTTTCATATTTGGCCATATTAATGGCATTTTTATACAGGAACTCATAATTGTTATCCATCACTCGCTTATAGGCGGCATCAAAGAATACATTGCCCTGCCTAAATCCAAATCCGCCCGAAATAGTTGAATAGGATGCGTTACTATTTGGATTCTGGTCTCCCTGGTAGATGGTCTTATATACACTTGGGAAATTTTCGTACCCTGCCCTTAGACTAAAACTCTTATTGAGGCGGTATTCACCTCCTACATGCAGGTTACCTGTAGTTT
>DASXUZ010000085.1:0-2991 GCA_036504555.1 Prolixibacteraceae bacterium
GACATCCCGAAAAATATGGGGCGGACAGAATTTCCCTGCCGATCATGCGATTAACGAATAGTAAAGAAATTAAGATAAAATGGACAATATGAATGACTTATTTGATTTGAAAGGTAAAGTTGCCCTCATTACAGGAGGAACTCATGGGATAGGCATGGCCATTGGTAAAGTACTTGGGAATGCCGGCGCCAAAGTATGCGTCAATGATCTGAGTGAGGAAAAACTGGAGGCCTGCAAAGTTCAATACAAAGCCTTTGGTATCAATGTTTTCACCGTGGTGTTCGATGTCACTGACGAAGCCGATGTCGACCGGGGTATTACAACCATCGAACAGGAAGTGGGTGTGATTGATATACTGGTCAACAATGCAGGTATCATCAAGAGAATACCGATTTTGAACATGCCCATTGCCGATTTCAGACAGGTGATCGATGTCGACCTGGTAGCTCCCCTGATTGTTTCAAAACGGGTTGCTCCTGCCATGATTGCCAAGCGCAGCGGTAAGATCATCAACATGTGTTCCATGATGAGCGTCTACGGGCGTAATTCGGTTTCTGCGTACGCCGCCGCCAAAGGGGGACTGAAGCTGCTCACGGCCAACATGTGTTGCGAATGGGCCAAATTCAACCTTCAGATCAATGGCATCGGCCCAGGTTACATTGCTACCTCGCAAACGGAAGATATTCGCCTCAACGGGCATCCGTTCAACGATTTGGTCATGACCCGTACCCCGGCTGGGCGATGGGGCGAACCTGAAGATGTGGGCAATGCTGCCTTGTTCCTGGCCTCCAGGGCAAGCGATTTTGTAAATGGGCATGTGTTGTACGTCGATGGCGGTATACTGGCCAATTTTGGATACGTCAAAGGCGAAAACGATTTACCCCAATGAGAAAACTTTTGATCCTAAGTGCAGCCGTCCTTTTGGGATTTACTGCCTGCGCAAAAAGAAATACCCTGAAGCTTGTCAATCCATTGGCAGTTGACAGGCCTGATGAAACCATTGTCATGAGCAGGGCAGAGCTGGAAGCCAGATGCGGCCTGGTGCCTGATGGTTTTGCACCAACAATTCAAATCAAGGGTCAAAACCTTCCTTCTCAGGCTGATGATTTAAACGGTGATGGAAAATGGGATGAACTGGTTTTTACCTTGAATTTCAAACCTTCTGAAACAATTTCTCTGGAAGTTAAAAATGTGGCCTACGCAGCCTATCCGGTATTTGAAAAACGCACCAATCTTCGTCTGGGAATCCTGCAGGCCGATGGTTCCTATCCAGAAGTCGATCATTACAAAGCCTTGAGCTGCAAGGACAGTTTCAAGATCATTGCCCAGGGCGAAGGGGTCAGTTGGGAGAACGACAAGATGGGCTTCCGTGATTATTTCGATTGCCGCAACGTGAAAGACTTGTTCGGTAAACTGAAACCGGGGATGATCATCGACAAGATTCATGGTCCTGAAATTCCAGATTACCATGTACTATCGGCTTGGGGAATGGATATCCTGCACTGCGGAAGTTCTGTGGGCTCTGGCGGACTGGCCCTGTGGGATGCCGATTCACTTTACCGCTTGGGTTCAACCGATGGCTATGAATACCAGAAAGTGGTGGAAGGCCCTGTCCGTTCAGTATTTGACCTGAAATATACCGGCTGGCACATTGGCCAACAAAACCTGTCAGCTGTTGAACGCATTACCATCTACCCGGGCAAATACTGGTTTCAATCTGATGTGACAGTCTCTGGATTTACGGGTGAGAAGCAATTGGTGACCGGCATTGTGACCAGCCTGTTGAAAAAGCAACCCATTGATTTTATAGCCAATCCCGATTACAGGGCCATAGCGACCCATGATTCCCAATCTTTGAACTTCGATGAACTTGGCATGGCAGTGCTCGTGAAGAAAGCGGAAGTGACCCGGGTTGCCCGCACCACCGACATCGATTTTTATAGCCTTGGCTACAAAACCGTGGATGAAAAGAAATTCAGCAATGTGATTTCCCAGACCTATTATGAAGCCCAGAGGATCAATGCCGGTGTACCTGCCCGTCATTATTTCTTTGCCGTGTGGGGCCTCGAAAACCCCAAGTGGAAGAATGTTGAAAATTTCAAATCCTATATCTCTTCGGAAGCTGAATTGCTGAGCCACCCGATACAAATCCTTTGATAGGAACCAGGTATCAAAAAGCCAATCAAACGGACAGGACTTCTCATTCAAATGAGGGTTCTGTCCGTTTTTTTTCAACCGGTCCGAGCCTTGAACTATTCCCATCCCATCTTTTACTTCGACTGGTACAAACAGCTCATTAAAAGTCTATTGACTTGAATGACTTCCGCTGTATTTTATATTTTACAAATAAATTGTGCCCCATTTTTAAATGCTTTAATCCCTGATTGGTGGTTATCCGCTTAATCCAAAAAAATGAACTGACATCTGGGATAAATGATCAAAATCTATCCTCTCCAGTTGTGCATATCGTACCCTGTAGCTGTTTCCCTTCTACCAAAGCATGTACGACTACCTGCCAGGGTATTGGTATCTGTAATGTATCTGTAATCTATCTGTAATGTATCTGTATTCTACAATACAGATACATTACAGATAGATTACAGATACATTACAGATACCAATACCCTGGCAGGTGGCAATCACTGTTTGGGAACAAATCCTGGATGAACATGGAAGGGAGAAGAGAAGTCGGAATCAATTCACTCTCAGCTACTTGCTTGATGGATAGGGGGAGTCCGAACCATTATGCAAAACCCACAATATTGGTTATTTATATATTTAATACCTGCTGCAGCTTCAATCATTATGGGATCAGCCGCATTTTTGTATATATTTAGTGCCAAATTAACTAGTTGATCTGGCATGGCACTTAATTATATCTGGATATTCTTTTTTGTAATTGCATTCGTGATTGGCTTGGTGAAACTCATCTTTCTGGGAGATATGAACATTTTTTCGGAGATGATGAATTCAACTTTCGACATGGCCAAA
>DASXUZ010000086.1:0-44254 GCA_036504555.1 Prolixibacteraceae bacterium
CTCAACGATTGAATGGCTGAGAGTAAAACCAGGAACCCGATTTTTGAATTCAAATAACTGAACCGGCTCAGGTGGAGGAACGATTCACGGGCCAGGATCTGACGGTCCTTGATAATTTCTTCGGCACTGACGTTCATTCCCATCAGCAAGATCACCACAATTGACATGAAAAGATAGGAGACGATGCTTTTATTTTCGAAAAAAATATACTGGTCCGTCTCCGAGAATCGGGTGAAATAGGCCACTACAACAGCCAGTATCGGAGCTTCGAACAGGTTGATGACCAGGTAGGGGCGGTCTGTGATTTTTATCCTGATGTTCCTTTCGAAGAATATCCTGAACTGTTTAGTCCTTCCGGGTTTTTTTGAATCGGATGGGGGTAAGCCGACTACTGAACTGGCCCGGGTACTGGGAGGCTCTTTCTTTCTCTTTGAATTCTTCAGGTATTGGCCGTACCAATACTCAGGTGTGAATCTACGTTCGGGCAGAAAGTTTCCTGATTGATCTATTTTTTTTGTTTCTATCATTTCAAGTACCTGTTCAGGATTTACATTCCCGCAAGCCACACATTCGCTTACCCGGGCATTGACATGGCTAAGCTCTGTTTTGAAATACAGGATGGCATCGAGCGGATTACCGGTGTAAATAATTCGGCCTCCTGAATCCATTACCCACAACTTGTCGAACAGTTTAAACAGGACTGATGATGGTTGATGAATATTTACAATGATTAATTTTCCCTTGCGGGCCTGCTGTTTTAAAAGTAGCATCACTTTTTCAGAATCGGTGGAAGATAAGCCTGAGGTGGGCTCATCAACAAAGAGAAGTGCTGTTTCTCTGATCAGTTCAAGCGCTACGTTCAGCCTTTTTCGCTGTCCCCCGCTAATGATTTTATTGATGGGGCTTCCAACTTTTAAATCCTTCAATGAATGGAGCTCGAGTTCATGCAAAATCCTTTCCACTTTCTCTGAAAGGACTGAATGGGGAACTTGATCGAAGCTAAGAGAGGCACTAAAGTATAAATTTTCCCAAACCGTCAGGTCTTCAAACAAAAGGTCATCCTGAGGCACATATCCGATTAATCCTTCTATCTCCTGTTTCTGTTCATAGATATCAACCTGATTGATTTTTACCTTTCCCCGATGTGCCCGAATGTTTCCATTCAGGATATTGAGTAAGGTTGATTTACCCACGCCACTTCCGCCCATAATGGCAATCAGCTGGCCAGATTTTTCAGTGAATGAAAACGGGTACAAACCATTGGTGCTATTTTTGAATTTAAATTCAATTTCTTCACCTGAAAAAACAAAGGTGGGACTCAGGTCCTTATCAATAAAAGCAGAAGCAATATCGGTATTGTAAACAGGTGAAATCCGAGGTCCCCGTATAATACTTCCTTCCCTGAAGGCGTAAAAACGTCCGGGGATTACTGGGTTTCCATCAATCGTTAGATATTCCTTCCCATGAAATATAAATAAATAGTTCCCGATTAATGAGCTGCGTAAAAAAAGCAGTTCACCATCGATTTTCTTTTCATATATGTGCCTGTATCTGCGTGGACCGGGATCGACGTTCCGGTTAATGAGTAAAAAATCGGGACTGTCAATCTGATCGGGGGAAGTGTAATATATAAAAGCGACAAATTGATCAACCTCGTGTTTACTGATTTCAAAGACACTGGCCAATGTTTCAATGAGCAGTTTTGCTTTTGATTGATTTCCGCTTTTTACAAGTTCCAGAAACCGGATCAAAACCATTACCTGTTCGTCTTTTCTTAGGTAGCTCCTGATATTCGTACTGATTTTATAGGCCTCCTGAATCATATCAACAGGAAAGGCCCCCGAGTCCTCGGGGTCAATTCCATATAGCTCGAGCAACTCTTCAAAGAGTTGTAGGTAATCAGTATTATCAGAAATGCCAAAATGCTGGTGTAGATACCATGAAAAATTCCGGATAGCATCCTCTTTTTTCGACTGATTGATGACCGAGAACAATGCAAATAAATTGATAAGGGCATTCAGAGTAATCTCGTTCATGGAAAATACGAATTACACGAATTAAAACGAATTACACGAACAGTTACAAGTTCCAGGTTCCAACCTAAAAACTGATTGGCACGTATTTGGAATCTAGAACCTGGAACCTAAATTAGATCGGCAGGTACTTGGAATTTGGAACTTGGAACTATTCGTTGTTATTTCAATATATTTTTCCTGAATGCCTCCATCAATGGGCCAATTTCATTCAGCTCCTTTTCTGTAATTTTCTGATTTTTTTCGAAAATGGTGGCAACAGGCTTAAATTGTTCATAGTAAGGTTTGATCTTTTCATCTCCCGACATCATTTCAAGCAATGTAAATACCAGTTTGACCCTTTCGGTTTGTTTATTCATGATGTCAAACAATTTTGCTTTGTTTCTTGCCAGCAGTGTTACCTGGCTTAAAATATACAAACCTTCGACGTTGGAACCAATCACCGATAGTGCATAAACATCGGGCTGATCACCCTTGGACATTTGTTGATTAAAATGGTTGATTTCCTGCGTAACCAGGTAGTCAAGAGAATCTTTGTTGCTGGTATTTTTTTTAATCCTTCCCAGATAGTTTTTTGAGGAAATAAGTTCATCCCTTAGTCCCAGATTATCAATTAATTGTTCAGAAACCCGGCTTGTTTCAGCCGCCTGATCTCCACGGTTATAAACGCTGGCATAGATCAAATCGAAGGAATAGAGTCCTAAGCCAAAACTTTGATCAGATTTGGTCATCAGCTTTTCAATTTGTGTAGCCGGAACTGTTAAATCAAGAATGTAGGAAGCACCTGCTTCATTGAGCAATGTGGCGATTTCCTTTTCACTGGGCATTTTGCGAATCGTTTCAACAATTTGATCCTTGATTTTTACAGCATCAAAAGTTTCAACTTCAACATACGCCTCTTTTCCAGTGGAGCTTGTACCTTTCTTTTCTTTTGATTTATTATCGGAGTTACATCCGGCAACTAGAATCAGCGCTATGCCAAAAGACAGAACATGTTTTGTAAATTGATTTTTCATTGCTTTGGTTTTTTTTGATGATTAATAGGTGTATATTTAATAAACCGTTCAAAGTTTAAAGTTTAAAGTTTAAAGTTGAATGAGTTCAAGGTTTAAAGTTTAAAGTTGCGTTCCGAATCCAAGTTCCAAGTTGCACCCGATCGGCACGCAACTTTAAACTTTGAACTTTAAACTTTAAAGTTTCACCCGATCGGCACGCAACCTGGAACCTGAAACTTTGAACCTGGAACATTTAAACTGTTTACTAAATATACGAAATAAAAATTAAAAAACATTTTTATGAGTCAATCATTACAAGCCTCAGTTAAAATTTTGGTGGTTGATGATGAAACAGATATGGAACCGATGATCCGGCAGAAATTCCGCCGCCATATACGTGAAAAAGCCTTTGATTTTGAATTTGCCTACAACGGAGTGGAAGCCCTGGAAAAAATTGATGAATTCCCTGAAATTGGCATCGTACTTTCCGATATTAACATGCCAGTGATGGATGGATTGACATTGCTTTCAAAGTTAAAGGAATTGAACAATCCGGGCTTGAAAACAGTGATTGTATCAGCCTATGGCGATATGGAAAATATCAGGACCGCCATGAACAGGGGTGCTTTTGATTTCATTACCAAACCTGTAAATTTTGACGATCTTGAAGTAACAATCAATAAAACGGTTGGAGAAATTTTGTCTATACGCCACTGGCTGAATGAGCATGATCAACTGGTTTCTATGCAACACGACCTGAATATCTCGCGTGAAATCCAACAAACCATCCTACCCAAGAAATTTCCTCCATTTCCCGATGAGTCCAGTTTTGATATTTATGCCTCCATGGTTGCAGCCAATGAAATTGGAGGGGATTTCTACGATTTTTTCATCATCGAACCCAATCGGCTTGGATTTGTCATTGGCGATGTTTCCGGGAAAGGAGTTTCTGCAGCTATTTTTATGGCGGTCAGCCGTACAATTATTCGTGCAACGGGTCTCAAAGGCGATTCAGTCAGTGAATGTATGCGAACTGTAAATAATTTGATTTGTAATGAGAGTGTCTCATCGATGTTCGTAACTGTATTTTACGGAATACTCAATACACTAACCGGGGAGCTTGATTATGTGAATGCAGGCCACAATCCTCCCTATATACTTTCGTCCAATGGAATACGCGAAGTCGAAACCACCCATGGATTGGCCCTGGGGGTTCTGGACGATTTCATCTTCGAGTCAAAAAAGATCAGGCTGGAAAAAGGCGACCAGCTTTTGCTTTATACGGATGGAGTGATAGAGGCGCTTGATCTGGAAGAGACAGCCTATGGAGAAGATAGATTTGAAAATTTTCTGAATCAAAACCTGAATCTTCCTATTGAAACAATCATCAGAAAATCGTTTACTGATGTTACTGATTTTGTAGGTAGTGCATCACAGTCGGATGATATCACCCTCCTTGGTATCACCTTTAAAGGGTAGAAGGGGAGAAAATTAGAAAATGAGAAAGGAGAAATGAGAAGATGAGAAATGAGAAGATGAGAAATGAGAATGGATTATCATATTTTCTCATTTTCTCACCTTCTCACCTTCTCATTTTCTCTTACCGAGGCATTGGATATCCCTTGAGCTTGGCCAGGTTGGCAGCAATCTCATGTTCGGGGTATTCATAATCGGATAACTGGCCCGACATGTATTTGTCATATCCTACCAAATCCATCAACCCATGTCCTGAGAAATTGAATAGAATTACTTTTTCCTTGCCTTCTTCCTTGGCCTTTAAAGCTTCGCGAATGGTGGCAGCAATGGCATGGGTGGTTTCAGGGGCAGGAATAATTCCTTCGGTCCTGGTGAACAGCAAGCCGGCCTCAAAACATTCGCTTTGATGGATGGCCTGGGCTTCCATCAACCCGTCACGAAGCGATGCACTTACCAGTGGCGACATGCCATGGTAACGCAATCCGCCGGCGTGAATAGGTGCAGGAACAAAGTTGTGTCCAAGGCTGTGCATGGCCATCAGGGGAGTCATTTTGGCTACATCGCCATGGTCATATATAAACGGAGCTTTTGTCAGTGTAGGGCAAGAAGCAGGTTCTGCACCAATGATCTGGATCTTGGCTCCATTGATTTTATCATACATAAAAGGGAACGACAATCCGGCGAAATTACTTCCACCTCCACAGCAACCAATGACCACATCGGGGTTTTTGATGCCCACTTTGGCTAGCTGTTTTTTGGCTTCCAGCCCGATGATGGTTTGATGCAACATCACATGGTTCAACACTGAACCCAAGGCATAGCGGGTCTTCCCGGTCGGATCACTCACCGCTTCTTCAATGGCTTCTGAAATGGCGATTCCCAAACTGCCGGGTGTATCTGGATATTGGGCCAAGATATCACGTCCGGCCTGGGTGTTCATGCTTGGACTGGCCACACATTCGCCTCCCCAGGTTTGCATGAGCATTTTGCGAAATGGCTTCTGGTCAAAACTTACCCGCACCATGTACACTTTACATTCAATGCCGCCAATCTGGGCGCAGGCATACGAAAGGGCTGATCCCCACTGTCCTGCACCGGTTTCGGTTACCAGGCGTTTGATCCCAAATTGTTTGTTGTAATAAGCCTGTGGAACGGCAGTATTGGGCTTGTGACTTCCAGCGGGAGAAACACTTTCATTTTTATAGTAGATCTTTGCTGGTGTCCCCAGGGCTTCTTCCAGTTCGTAGGCTCGGATCAATGGACTTGGTCTCCACTGGAAAAGGATCTGGCGGATGGGTTCTGGAATATCGATCCAGCGTTCCTGTGAGACTTCCTGTTCGATCAGGTTCATCGGGAATACAGGAGCAAGCATTTCAGGTCTTACAGGATTTCCGTCGGGACCCAGCGGTGGATTCATGGGCGTGGGAAGATCGGGTGCAAGGTTATACCATTGTTTGGGCATTTCCGATTCTTCGAGATAGATTTTTTTTAGTCTGGCCATTGTGTTGATTATTTAATGTTGTATGGTTAAAAAACGAAAGAGGGATATACTGCGTAAACAATATATCCCTCTTTTTGAGTATTGATTTTATGCTTCAGGCATAATTGTTTACGGGTGGAATTCGCAAGAGCGCCACCAATAACAAGTACCAAAAGTTACATTATTCTTCATGATTCAATTTTACCTCGGTAAATCTAATACTATATTTTAAGTTTTCAAGAAGAAATACTGTCAATTTGAAAGTTTTTTTAGATTCTTAATTGCAAACCGGCAACATCTTTGTAGATTTAGGGGAAAAAGTACTTAAAGTGAACTAAAGTACTTGAAGTGAACTAAAGTACTTTAGGCACTTTCAACTTTAAGTACTTTAAGCACTTTATATTGTCATCTAATTATTCATGCAATAAGCTAATTATCTGTGGATTGCGAAATAGTAAATAGTAAATTATTAAATTGTAAATACTTAATGTATTTTTGCAGCCCATTTGAATGTATAGAAAATCATGAGTAAACCAATTGTTGTCAGTGGCATCAGGCCAACGGGAAATTTGCACCTTGGAAACTATTTCGGTGCCGTGCGCAGCTTTTTAAAGATGCAGCATGATTACAACTGCTATTTTTTTATTGCCGACGTTCATTCGTTGACCACCCATCCCACACCGGGGAACCTTCAGTCTGGGGTGAAGCAGGTGCTGGCTGAATACCTGGCTTGCGGCATTGATCCCGAACTGGCCACCATTTTTATCCAGAGCGATGTGACCGAAGTGATGGAACTCTATACTTTTTTGAACATGAATGCCTACCTGGGCGAGCTGGAACGTACCACTTCGTTTAAAGACAAGGCCCGTTCAAATCCTGAAAATGTGAATGCCGGTCTGCTCACTTACCCGGTTTTGATGGCTGCCGATATCATCATCCACAAAGCGCAGTTTGTTCCCGTGGGCAAGGATCAGGAGCAAAACCTTGAAATGGCCCGCAAGTTTGCAGGTCGTTTTAACCGCATGTACAACCACGAATTGTTTCCCCTTCCCCAGCCATTTACTTTCGACGGTGGTGATATGATCAAAGTTCCGGGACTCGATGGTAGTGGTAAGATGGGAAAATCTGAAGGGAATGGTATTTTCCTGTATGAAGATCCAAAGGATATCCGCAAAAAAGTAATGCGAGCTGTCACCGATGCCGGGCCAACTGAGCCCAATAGCAAAAAGGCGGAGGCCGTTGAGAACCTATTTACCCTGCTGAAAATTGTTTCCACACCCGATGTGCTTGCTCATTTCGAAGCAGCCTACAACAACTGTGAAATCCGCTATGGCGACCTGAAAAAACAATTGGCCGAAGACATCATTGCCTTTACGGCCCCTATTCGTGAGCGGATTCTGGAAATTCTTAAAGACGATGTTTATCTGGGGCAGGTAGCCAAAAGAGGTGCCGAAAAGGCCCGCGAATCAGCTCAGGCAACATTGAAAGAAGTAAAAGAAATAATAGGGTTTCGAAGACTTTATTAATATTCGATGCGTTTGAATACAAGAAGCTTACTAAAACTTAAATTGATCATGATGAAACGAATTCAATGGGTGCTAATTGTCCTGATAACTGTTGGGATGATTAGCTGCAATAAAGATAAAGACGAAGCGGTTACTGACATCAATAAAAGTATTGTCATCAACGAAGTGATGCCCAAAAATACCGGGTTCGGATCTGACCAGGACAATGAATTTGATGACTGGATCGAAATCTATAACCTGGCAGATCAGGATATTGACGTTTCAGGTTATTATCTGACTGACAATAAAAGCAAATTGACGCAATGGCAATTTCCTGAGGGTACTACTCTTGCCAAAAACGGCTACCTGATTGTTTGGGTCGATGGTGATTCCACCCAGGTTGGACTGCACACCCCTTTCAAACTCTCAGCATTGGGCGAAACGGTTTTATTACTTACTCCTGAACAGAAAGTAATTCAAGAGGTTACCTATCCGGAGATCTCTCTACTGCAATCCTATTCAAGAATACCGAATGGAACCGGAGATTTTATCTGGGCCACTCCTACATTTGGAGTTGTAAACAAAGAAGCCGATCCAGGCCTCAACATCAATAAGAGTATTGTCATCAATGAACTGATGGCAAAAAATACCCAGTATGGATCTGATCAGAACGGGGAATTCGATGATTGGATTGAATTGTACAACCTAGCCGATCAGGATATTGACATTTCAGGTTTTTATCTAACCGACAGTAAAAAGGATTTGACCAAATGGCAATTTCCCCAGGGAACCACTCTTGCCAAAAACGGATACCTGATTGTTTGGGCTGATGCAGATACGCTTCAAGTCGGGCTACACGCCAATTATAAACTATCCTCCTTGGGAGAAACGGTGGTATTGGTATCCCCCGAAAAAGTGGTTATCAATGAAGTAAAATACCCGGTGGCAAATTCTCTCCAATCCTTTGGTCGTATTCCCAACGGAACGGGTGATTTTATCCTGACCACCCCAACATTTAAAGCTGAAAACAAATAGGGATAAGAAAAAGGTAACACAGATTTGACTGATGGAACGGATTTACACTGATCATTTAAAAAATACGAATTATACGAAATTAATGAAATCAGTGTAAATCCGTTCCATCAGTCAAATCTGTGTTCCCTTTTTTTATAATTATATCAGTGTTCCCCTTTTTTTATCCCTTTTCAATTTTAAAAGAGGTCATGGTAAGCGAGCCTGCAACTGCCTTGTCATTAAAGAAAGTCAATTTTTCACTTTCTTCTTTTAAAGCCAAGGCATACAGCATGGGCAGGTAATGTTCGGGTGATGGAATGGACAACTCAAATGCCCTGCCCTGTGATTTATAGTTGATTAACTGCTGGTGATCGCCACTGAGAATGAATTTTTTCATTTTCTCATTGGCCTCAAGCGCCCAGTCATAGCCGTATTCATCGGCATTGAGCTTATCCCAGGCAACCATACCCAGGTTGTGTACCATATTTCCACTTCCAATGATGAGCACCCCTTTTTTCCTAAGTGCCGAAAGCTCTTTCGCCAGGTCATAGTGGTATTGCGGAGCCTGATAATAATCCAGGCTCATTTCGATGATCGGGACATCCGCCCATGGGTACAATCTGTTGATCACACTCCAGGCACCGTGGTCAAGTCCCCACTTCTGATCCAGGCCCACCTCTGTCTTTTTGATAATCTCCTTGGTTAGACTGGCAAGTTTAGGACTTCCCGGCGCAGGATATTGCACCTCGAACAAGGCTTTGGGAAATCCACCAAAATCATGAATGGTCATTGGTTTTTCCATAGCCGTTACAAAGGTTCCCCTTGTTTCCCAATGCGCCGATACGCATAAGATGGCCTGAGGCTTGGGCAATGTCTTGCCCACGTTCCTCCATCCCATTACAAATTCATTCTCTTCAATGGCATTCATCGGACTGCCATGCCCGATAAACAGCACAGGCATTTGCGCTGTGCTGTCAAAGGGAGCAGTTATTTTATTTAATTCATTCAGTTTCATAGCTGATGTTGCTAATGGTAAAAGGGCCAATGCTTGTAAAAATTGTTTTCTGTCCATTTTATAAGCAAGAATCGGTCATGATGATTATACCTGTTTAACGAATTGTACTTCGGCGCTGATTTTCACTTCATCACTTACCAGTACACCACCGGTTTCCAATGCGGCATTCCAGTTCAATCCCCAGTCCTTGCGGCTGATTTTGCCTTCCAGTGAGAACCCAGCTTTTTCATTGCCCCACGGATCTGTATTAATCCCTCCGAACTCAACGTTCAGTTTTACTTCCCGGCTAACGCCTTTGATGTTGAGGTTACCAATCAGTAGACTGTTTTCATCATCTATCTTTTTGAAGGAGGTACTTTCAAAGGTCAGTTCTTTGTTTTCTTCTACATTGAAGAAATCAGCACCCTTTAAATGAGCATCCCGATTCGCTTCATTGGTGAAAATAGAGGATGGATCAATTTTAATACTGACCAAGGCTTTACTGAAATCGTTTCCAACAGAATTGATCTCCCCTGTAAAATTTCTGAATTCGCCTTTTACATTGGTAATCATCAGGTGTTTTACTTTGAATAAAATTTCACTGTGCGAAGGGTCTAGTACCCATTTTACTTTTTTACTTGTTTCCATTTTGATGTTTTAAAATTGATTGTATTTGAAATAAAATTAATCATATAAAAATTACATTGACTCGTAGGGTAAACAGTTGCTTGACCCATTATGTTGTAAGCAATTGGTCTTTCCTATTTTCCATCTTGTCAAAGCCAGGTATTAAATATTCATCGGTACTTCCATCAGTAAGAATTCGGCATCGCTGTCGGCTTTGATGGTCAGCTGATCAAGGTCCCAGGTTCCAAACCCATCGCGTGTATTCAATTTCTGGCCGTTGATCGTCACATCGCCGCTCAGTATGAAGGCATAAACGCCATTCCCCGGGGCTTTTAACTGGTATTCCGAACTGACACCTTTGTCGAATTTCCCCAAATGAAACCATGCATTCTGATAAATCCAAACACCTTCATCATCCGAATTTGGAGAGAGTATTTGTTGTAACTTATTGTGACGGTCATCAACGTTCAGCGTGATTTGGTCATAGCGGGGGGTGACTTTTTTCTGGTTCGGGAAGACCCATATTTGAAGAAACTTCACCCTTTGGTCTTTATTTTTATTGTATTCGCTATGGTGTATCCCAGTGCCTGCACTCATTACCTGGATGTCTCCATGTTTAATGACGGTCACATTGCCCATGCTGTCTTTGTGTTCCAGATCACCTTCCAAGGGGATCGAGATGATTTCCATGTTGTCGTGCGGGTGTGTTCCAAAACCCATGCCTGCCTCAACGGTATCATCGTTCAATACCCTCAATGCACCAAAATGCATTCTGTCAGGATCGTAATAATTGGCAAAACTGAAGGTGTGAAAACTATTTAACCAGCCATGGTCAGCATGACCACGGGTTGATGCTTTATGAAGAATTGTGTGTGCCATTTTATAATTATTTTAGATGTTTAAACCTATTTGAATTATGATGACACAAAGATAGGGCAGCAGAACAGGCCCGTAAATGCATAAATTACGGTATCACTGGTACAAATCAACGAAGAGTGAAAAAATTTACTATTTTACTATTTACGATTTACTATTTGCAATTAGCAACCATTCAACGATCCAACGATCTAACCATCCAGCAATTAACCATCCTACTCACTTTAGATGTTCGTAACGCTTTCCTTAAAATCCATCAGCGATTGGCGGGTATTGCTTTTGAAGAATTTGCTGAAATGGGAGGGATCCTCGAACCCCAGATCGAAGCCTATTTCCTTGCCGCTTTTGCCCGTGAACACAGCCAAGCGCTTGGCTTCCAGTATGAGCCGGTTTTGAATATAATCCTTTGCTGAAACATGCATGGCCGATTTAATCACTTCATTGAGGTAATTGGGCGAAACAAACAAGGCTTCGGCGTAATTCTTTACCTGGTGCCATTCAGTATAGTGTTTCTCAACAATTTCCTTAAAGCTTTTAACCAGCGTCTTACCTACCTCGATCTGCTGGGTGTTGCCACCTGCTGGGAAAAGGGAACAATGGTTGTTGCATTCGATAAGAAACAGTTTTAAGTAGGCACCGATCGATTCAAAACGCAGTTCGTTTTCAGAGTGAAACAAGGATTTCATCTGATCGACAAACATTCGGAGTGTTTCAACCATCTGATTGGTAAGAGGCAGTGCAGGGGTTTCGTCACTCTTTTGAAACAACTTCAGATTCGAAATGAAATCTTCCCGAATGCTATTCTTCTCCAGAAATTCAGGGGTAAAAAGAATCACGTACCCCGTTGGCCCGGGATCTGAAATGATCTGGTGAACCTGCTCAGGACTTACAAAAAAGACTTGATTGGGGAGGATCGGGTACTCTTTAAAATCAATCACATGCTTTCCGGTTGCAGTAAACGACCAAATCACCGTATAATAATTGTGCCGGTGGGGATTGTCTGAAATACCTCCCAGCTGCAGGTCGATTTCCTCCATGGTCTTAATGACAAAGGGCATGGGCGTATCATTATACGTCAAATCGAAGCTGTATATTTTGTCTTTTACAGGCATGTAAGTACAATGATTGTGCAATAAAGGTAATGGTTTTAAAATCAGAAAACAATTTTTCAATCCCTTCATGTTTAGTGTAAGAAATTTACACCAGCTCCACCCATTGAACATTTGGCATTTGCGGCCCCTAATAAAAGAGTGGTCATCCCATTAAATCTACCCCTAGGTATGCCAGGCCTATTCCATCTGTAAGGTAACTGTAATCTAACTGTAATGTATCTGTATTGTAGATTACAGATACATTACAGTTAGATTACAGTTACCTTACAGAAGCAATAGGCCTGGCATTCCCCGGAGGTGAATTTGGATCAAGGTGAAGACATGGCAAATCTTTATTTGGCGAGGGTCAGAAAAGGGCAATATCGCACTGTATCAATGCTTTGTGTTTGCACATTGAATGAAGTGGAATTGAACTTGGGCGCTTTCACCCACAGTAGCTTAATCCCTTCAAGCTTGAATACTATTGGTTGAGAAACCCGCTGTCAGTGAGCCAGTCGGCCATTCGCTGTGGCCAGGTGTTGACGGTAATGAGCGGGGAGCGGTTGCCCATGTTGAAGGCGTGTTTGCCTTTGGCTAAAAAGATGGCTTCAACGGGGACCTGGGCTGAGCGGAATTTCTGGAGCAGATCCATGGTCACTTCATCACAGCCATACTCATCGTCGTTGGCACAAATCAGGAAAGCTGGTGGGGCATCGGCTGAAATGGTTTCAGGGGCTTTGCCACCGGGATAAACCAACATCTGGAAATTGGGACGTCCATTGAGTCGGTCAACCTGATCGGTTGCCCTGGGATCGCCATCGCCTTTATCGAAAGCAACCATCATAATGACGGCACCACCGGCTGAAAATCCCAACATGCCCACCCTTTTGGGGTCGATGTTGAATTGGGCAGCCCGGCTTCTAACCAGCCGAATGGCGCGATGGGCATCTTGACGAACATTTTCTAAGCTATAGGGAGAATCTTTTTCTTGTGGCAGCCTGTATTTTAAAACAAAAACGGTTACCCCGATTGAATTCAGGAATTCAGCTGCCTGCCTGCCTTCTGCATCAAAAACCAATTCCCGAAATCCACCGCCGGGACAAACCACTACCGCGCAACCGTTGGCTTTTTCCTTTGTCGGCCTGAAAACGGTCAGCGATGGATTGTTGATGTTTTTTACCCAGTAATCCTTTGCCTGTTCAGGCATGTCCTTCCGGTTTTCAAACCCGGGAGCGCCCTTTTCCCAAAGGGGAATTACCTGAGGTTGTGACTGAGCCAGGGCAAATGCAGGTAACAGAAGGACGAAAAGGAGTCTGAGGGTTGAAGTTTTCATGGTTGATCGATTAGAGAAGTTAAATATAAGAAAGATCTTTGGCATTGGGGATCAACTATTAGCTTTTCAGAGGAAATTGTTGATTTGAGTGCTGATATTAAATCCTCTGATTGAATTGACTATTTTAATTGGGTTGGCATAACCATTGTTTTACGGTCATAAAAAACGATACCCACCCTGTTCACATGATCAACAAAATCTTGATTTGATACCTGCTTTAGAATAGACAAATCGAACGAGTATGGCAGCATTAACTCATCAATATCGTCTTCTATTTTATTGAGGATTTTCTGATTCAATTGATCACCTATTAAAGTGAGGTCAATATCAGAACCGGTTTTGAAGTTCCCCTTGGCTCTTGAACCGTACAGCAATGCCTGCCCTATTTCCGGGTACCTGGAAAATACTTGCCTAATCTGGTCAATTGTGTTTTCGTTCAATCCATATTCCATTCTTATTGCTCTTCTTCTTTTAACAGGTTAAGCTTTTGGTACAACAAAATAAAATTGTTGAAATAATGATGGATGATATCACTTACAATTTCAACTGCAATTTCCTCATTATAGGTATGAGATGTTTGATTACGGCTTTTTATCATATCCATCCAGACATCTCCATTTTCAATCAATCCCAGTTTGAAAGCAGCCCTGGTTACATCCTTTGAGCCAAATAAAGCATTGTTTCCCTTGTCTTGCAGAAAATCCTTCATTGTTTTCCAGGCTAGTTCATGGGTATATTCGAAGGCTTGAATCATGCCTTGTTCCTCAAGCTTTGACAGTGGCCTGTCATTGGAAAGGATTACAGCATCTTCCAATTGTTTAAATGCTTTGGAGAAACTGACGAATCTTTGAATCCATCTAATATCTTGATCTTCCATGTACCTGTATTTTTATCAAAAATAGTAAATTTACTGAACATGGATTGCCAATACTTATTTTATAAAAAGCAGGCAATTTTATTTGGCTACCGACCTTAAATATTCAAGCACCGACCTGGCCTTGGGCTGAGTCAGTTGGGGGTTGACCATGACAACATCGTTGAATTTCTTGATGAGCGCCTTTACATTTGGATCTGCCTGCTGCATCTTTTCAGTGTTTAAAAGCAGGTTCATGATGTATTCAGGGGCGCGGTCTTTGGTGATATTCCTGAGCGCGGGACCGACTTTCTTCTGATCCAACTCATGGCAGACGGCGCATTTTTCATTGAAAATACCCTTCCCTTCAGTAACCATTTTATCGTCCAGCTTGGGATCAAGTTTTAAACTTTTAATGGGACCAACCCCCAGATCTTTACCCTGTGAAAAGGATTGCAATACACCGGTGCTCAGTGACAGAAAGGAAACAATGACCAATGTATGCAGCAATAAAAATAATTGTTTTTTCATGATTCGTTGATGGAATTTAAAAAATTAGAAATTAAACCAGGCCAACAGGTAAAGCGTGTTATTGTCGGCAGCGCTTCGGCCCGATCCGTCATAATTCGATGACGCTCCGTTAAACTTACTATAGGTAACGTACTGAATTG
The DNA here is from genome assembly GCA_036504555.1 of Prolixibacteraceae bacterium. Taxonomy (GTDB): domain Bacteria; phylum Bacteroidota; class Bacteroidia; order Bacteroidales; family Prolixibacteraceae; genus Aquipluma. Next base: position 14,949 of record DASXUZ010000086.1, read on the forward strand.
AAAATTTGGTATTGTACCAGGGCAGATATTCGATCTGATAGATAAACCCATTGCTGTTTGGTTTATTCGTTGAGCTTTCCACAACATCCGCATCCGCAGTACCGGATGAATTAAAATAGCCGAGGGTGGCACCCAATCCGTTCTTTAAATATAGGTTTCCATCAATTTTAAAGGAGTTGAAATGAAAATTAGTAGTGCTCGAATTCCGCTTTTCTGTTTCTCTGATCATCGAAGAATGCAGCACAAAGGTTCCGGTATTTAAGCTGTTCTCATACTGCAGATCAAATCCTAGATCGGTAAACTTGTCGAGCGGTCCTGAAATACCGCTTACATAATTATTGGAATTCATTCCGAATGTACCGAGTTCGGCATAATTATTCCCCCATACATGTTGAAGGGCCACACGCCAGTAAGGCGCAACCCCTTTTACGGTCATTACGCTGGTACCATCAGGCGGATTGGCCGCCCCTTGGGGAGATGACCGGTAAAGGGTGAATTCTCCATATAATAAGTTATTGAATAACGCATAGACGCCCAATCCGGCAACCTGCATGCCAAGGCTTTCGATCAGGGTGGCTTTGGCCGGTGAATTGGCCGCTTCAGATGATGCTGTAGGGAAGCCCCAGGCCGGCGTTGTATTCCAAACGTCCTGTACGGTGGGATTATTATTTAAAGTGACTCCATACAGCAGGCTAGTTGTTCCCAGACTGGTTTGGTTGGCATAACGTATTTCAGCATTATCCATACCAAAAACCTGCCCGTCGTAGGTCATTTGAATAAAAGAGCCAATGTGAGGGGTAATTTGGCCGGCATAGAACATGCTGATCTGCTGCGGAAAGGCAATTGAATTATTTTGGGTTCCCTCAATGGTTTTTGCATTGTTGGTAAAAGAGGTCTGTAACATGGCCGATAAAGGCAGGTAACTGAGCAGTTTCAACCGCGTTACCTTGTCGCTGTCCTGCTTTGAATCAATTGTATTCATCATGGTCATCGTATACGCGTTCAGTTTAAATTGGCGTCCAAATGGAGTAAGTTCGGGAAATGAATAATGACAGGCAGTACAGGACATCCCCGTTTGACGGGCGAAACTTGGTGTGGCTTTTGACAACCCTGGATGGGCAAGAATAACCAGAAGCAGAATAACCAGTTTAAGAATTTGTATACCGGCGTTGGCGTTTTTAATACTTTCAATGACTCTCAAAGGGTAAGAGTATCTTTCCTGAAGGGAAAAAGTTTTCATAATAAGTATTTTAGGTTTTAAAGAACCGTTGTTCTCCAGTTTATTCTATATAAATTTAAGCAAGTTTTGCTTCAAAAAAAAATAAAAGAGCTCCTATTATTTGAAAGCGCATTGAAATTCAATTGCTTCACATTTGGATGGTGGTGCCGAATCTAAAACCAACATGTTCATCCATTCGGGTTTCTTCGGGAAGGAATCCTTTTGTTTTATAAATAAATCCAAGGTCAATGGAGGCTCCATTGAGCACCCCAACCCTTTTTTTTAGAAAAAGGTAGCGCAAGTCAGCATCAATGGCTCCTCCCGAAAAAGAATTCGATGTATTGAAATCAAAGTAGAGGGGTTGTTGCCAATAATGACCTGAAAGGTTGGCAGACAGGCGGTTAAAGGGATGAATATCAATTACACTGATGCCAAATCCGTTAAACCAGCTGGCCTTATTTTGGAATTGGCGGACATATATTCCGACATTCAATGATTTGTGTTTGATCCAGATATTTTCATCCATAAAATCTCCAAACGGGGACATCGAGTAGCCCATCCCGGCATTCAAACTGGTATGGGCGTTCAATCTAAAATTGCTTTTACCGATGATCAAGGGATTCAATAAATTCAGGAAAGACCGAAATCCCAGGTGGTTAATAAATTGACGTTCCTCTGAAGTCAGGTCGGCGTAATTCGTATAGCGATAGAAGGTCATTTCAGGACGGAACAGGTGTCTGGCCGCTCCGTAGGTATCAAAACCTGCAATATCTCTTTTCAGTTCATTTGTTTCTTCTACCAGCCCAGGTTCATATTTAAACAAACCCAAAGCATAATATTGAATGATGGCTAACTTTCGGAGCCAATATTCCACCATGTAATTCTTAAAATCGTCCTGCCCGAAGCTTGCGATTTGTTCCAACTGCCTGGTCAGCATATAATCGGATTCCAATCCGGCGGTATGCAGCCTGATGAAAGTGGGCAGGTCATGATCCCGCAGGCTTATCAATGTCTGATCGGTCACTCCATTTACATCGCCGGTAAAAGGACTGGAGATAGAACCGATGTCGTAAGTTCCTAAGATCGAGCGGTGTGCTTCCTCATGAGTGATTGGTCGAAGGAACAGGGCCTGAATGCCGATTTGCAGCAGGTAGGCCGTCAGGTCATGCCCGGTAATGGAATACAATTGTCTGGTTAATAGCCGGTAACCCGAAATGTAATTCTGGTTGAACTGGCGCATGGAGAAGAGTTGCGAAGGTGAATCACGAACGATAAAACTGTAATTGGTCATTTTTGACGAATCGCTTTGAGCAAAAGAATTGCTGAAAATCAACATCAAAATAGCTACTATGCATGTTTTCTTCATTGTACAAACGATCCCTCGTATTTTAGTTTGTCAATATTTTCGGAAACAATAAAACTGCACACTCCTGGCGATAATTAAGCCAAATTTAATAAACAATTCAAGTTCATTATCTGCCACCCAAGTTTTTGATCAGCATATAAATCTACACAATATTGCAGGGAATAAAGCATTTGCATGCAAATGTTTTATTCCCTTTTTTTATCAACAATATTTCATTCAGGCATCTAATTTAGTAACTTTACCCTTCTGGAGTTTCAAGTTCCGGAAAATTGATTGTAAGATTTAAAATACTGATATGATTCCTTTTACCCATTTACATGTTCACTCCCAGTACTCCATTTTGGATGGTGCGGCCAGTGTACGCGGTCTGATTGCCAAAGCCAAGGGCGATGGGATGACTGCGCTTGCTTTGACCGACCATGGCAACATGTTTGGGGCCAAGGAGTTTTACGATGTCTGTAAAAAGGAAGGGATCAAGCCTATTTTGGGCTGTGAAACTTATGTGGCCGAGACATCGCGCCACAACAAGAAGGATGCAAAAGTCGACCGCTCGGGGTATCATCTTATTTTGCTTGCCAAGAACCTGGTGGGCTACCGCAATCTGCTCAAGTTGGTCTCGGCTGCCTATACCGAAGGTTTTTATTACAAGCCGCGCATCGATAAAGAGTTGCTTGAAAAGTACCACGAAGGGCTGATTATTTCAAGTGCCTGCCTGGGGGGAGAGGTTCCGCAGCACATCATGGCCGGGCATCTGGAAGAGGCAGAGCAGACCATCGAATGGTTCAAGTCTATTTTCGGTGATGACTTTTACCTCGAGCTTCAGCGCCATCCTTCAGAATTGCAGGAAATGCGCCAGAACGTGTATGAAAACCAGGTACTGGTCAACAAGCAAATGATCCAACTGGCCAAAAAGCATGAGGTAAAGCTGATTTGTACCAACGATATTCACTTTATCAACCAGGAAGATGCCGATGCGCATGATTTGCTGATTTGCCTCAACACGGGGAAAGATCTGGACGATCCATCGCGCATGCGCTATACCAAACAGGAGTGGTTTAAAACCACTTCAGAAATGAATCAATTGTTTGCCGATGTACCCGAAGCATTGACCAACACCCAGGAGATCAACGACAAGGTTGAAGCCTATAACCTGAATTCGGCGCCCATCATGCCCCTTTTCCCGATTCCCGAATCTTTTGGAACGGTCGAGGAGTATCGGACCCGTTTTACCGAAGAAATGTTGGTGGAAGAATTCACCGATGAGTGGTATAAGAATATGGGGGGCTATGATAAAGTGGTCAGGGTGAAACTGGAAGCCGATTACCTGGCCCACCTGGCCTGGGAAGGGGCCAAGCCTCGGTATGGTGAACCATTTTCGGATGATGTGAGGGAGCGTATGGAATTTGAATTGAGTACGATCAAAAAGATGGGATTCCCCGGATACTTCCTCATCACCCAGGATTTTATCAATGAAGCCCGGCGGATGGATGTGCTCGTGGGTCCCGGTCGTGGATCGGCTGCCGGTTCGGTGGTTTCCTACTGTACAGGGATCACCAACATTGATCCCATGAAATACGATCTGCTGTTTGAGCGGTTCCTGAATCCTGACCGTATATCAATGCCCGATGTGGATATCGACTTTGATGACGACGGCCGCCAAAAAGTGCTTGAGTACGTGACCAAAAAATACGGTAATGACAAGGTGGCGCACATTTGTACCTTTGGGACTATGGCCACCAAATCGGCCATCAAGGATGTTGCCCGGGTATTAAAACTGCCGCTTTCAGAAGCCGACCGTTTAACAAAACTGGTTCCTGAAGCCCCCAAAATGAACTTCGGCATCGCTTTCAGGGAAAGTCCAGAGCTGAAAAAAGAGCTTCAATCCAACAACGAACTGGTGAAGGCGACCCTGAAATTTGCTCAGACACTGGAAGGTTCAGTAAGACAGACAGGTGTTCATGCCTGCGGGATTCTGATTAGCCGTGATCCGCTGACCGACCATATCCCGGTGATGTTCTCCAAGGACGACGAAAACCTGCTCACCACACAATACGACGGCAAATACGTTGAAGACATTGGTTTATTGAAAATGGACTTTTTGGGCCTGAAAACCCTTTCCATTATCAAGGAAACCCTTGAGAATATCAAGATTTCACGCCAGCGAACCATTGATATGGATCATATCCCGGAGGCAGACCCGGTAACGCTTGAACTATTTGCCAATGGGGATACCACCGGTATATTCCAGTTCGAATCTCCGGGAATGAAAAAACATTTGCGTAACCTGAAGCCCAACCGTTTTGAGGACCTGGTGGCCATGAATGCGCTCTACCGTCCGGGACCTATGGAGTATATCCCTTCGTTTATCAAGCGTAAACACGGGTTTGAAAAGATTGAATACGACCATCCCCTGATGGAGCCATACCTGAAAGATACATATGGAATCACAGTTTACCAGGAACAGGTGATGCTCCAGTCGAGGGCCCTTGCCGGGTTTACCCGTGGAGATTCCGATTCGCTTCGAAAAGCCATGGGTAAGAAGCTGATCTACATGATGGACAAGCTGAAGGTGAAGTTCAAGGAAGGCTGTCTTGCCAACCCCAAGTTTATGGAGGGCTGCCTGGAGGGAAACAAGGATGCGCCCAAACTGATCGAGAAGATATGGAAAGACTGGGAAGCATTTGCCAGTTACGCATTCAACAAATCACATTCGGTCTGTTATGCCTGGGTGGCCTACCAAACCGGCTACCTGAAGGCCAACTTCCCGGCCGAATTTATGGCCGCCAACATGAGCCGGAACCTGAGTAACATTACTGAGATTTCGAAGTTGATGGAAGAATGCAAACGCATGAAGATGAAAGTGATGGGACCTGATGTGAGTGAAAGTTACGCCAAGTTCACGGTCAACAAGGACGGCAATATCCGTTTTGGAATGGCAGCCATCAAGGGAGTAGGTGAGGGTGCTGTTCTCGACATTATCAAAGCCCGTCAGGGAGGTGAATTCAAGGATGTGTATGATTTTGTGGAACGGGTGAACCTTCAGTCGGCCAACAAGAAAAATATAGAGGCCCTGGCCATGGCCGGTGCGTTCGATGGATTTAAAAAGCATACACGAAGCCAGTTTTTCGCCCCAGACGAAAATGACCAGACATTTATCGAAAAACTGATCCGCTACGGCAACAAGATGCAGTTCGAGAGCAACAACATGCAACCATCGCTTTTTGGGGAAATCATGTCTACCCAATCTGTTCAAAAGCCCGAACCGGTCATGGTGCCTGAATGGCCTGACCTGGTTTTGCTGGATAAAGAAAAAGCCCTGATCGGCATTTACCTCACTTCCCATCCACTGGACAGGTATAAAATTGAAATCGAAACCCTGGCATCAAGAGATGTCACCCTTCAGGATTTGAACAGCAATATTGATGCACTGAAAGGACGTGAGCTGACTTTTATCGGCATGGTGACCGAGGGCAAGGAGGCCATTGGTAAAACAGGAAAACCGTTTAGCTATTTGATTTTGACCGATTATACCGATTCGTATAAAATGTATTTCTTCACCAAGGACTACGTGGAATATGGCAAATTCTGCAAAATGGGACTTTATCTTTTGGTCAAGGGGGTGGTGCAGAATCGTTACGGGGGTGAACAGCTTGAATTTAAAGTGAGCAAGGTGGAACTGATGGATGACATCCGGGAGAAATATTTCAGAAGTATTACCGTGAAGGTTCCCTTACCTGCCATCAATGGGGAAATGATCACTGAGTTGGACCGGCTGACCAAAAAGAATGCCGGGAAATCATTGCTCAAGTTTGATGTTTGGGATCCTGAAACAAAACTGGTAGTAAATCTGTTTTCAAGGAGCACCCGAATTGAAATCACCAACGAATTAATTGCATATTTCGAAAAAAATGACGATCTTGCTTTTAAGATTAATTAGGTTAATTTTGTGATCACTTAAGGGTTCGTAACTATTTACACATAAAATATTATACTATGGCTTTAGAAATTAATGATGCAAATTTTGAAGAATTGGTTCTTCAATCGGATAAGCCAGTTCTGGTTGATTTTTGGGCTGAATGGTGTGGCCCGTGCCGGATGGTTGGTCCTATTGTAAATGAACTTTCGGATGATTATGCCGGAAGACTGGTCGTTGGGAAAGTAGACGTGGATAGCAATCCCGGTATTGCTTCCAAGTATGGAATCCGTAACATTCCCACTATCTTGTTCTTTAAAGGTGGCGTTGTGGTAGAGAAACACGTTGGAGCTGCTCCCAAAACAACACTATCTTCAAAAGTTGACAGCATTCTCTAACAGATAATTTCAGACTGAAAAGGCATAGGAATCTCTGTTTCTTATGCCTTTTTTTATTTCGCATCACTTTAATCCTGTAGATTTTGAATAACCTGCTAGATATACAACAGTTTCAGCAATTCGATAATCTTGAAATGATTTCCCGCGAGGTCGTCGAAGGTTTTATCACCGGTTTGCACCGTAGCCCTTTCCATGGTTTTTCGGTTGAATTTGCTGAACACCGGCTTTATAATACAGGTGAATCAACCAAACATCTTGACTGGAAGCTCTTTGCGCGCACCGATCGTTTGTTTGTCAAACAATACGAAGAGGAAACCAACCTGCGCTGCCAGATTGTAATCGACACTTCTTCATCCATGCTTTTCCCGTTCGAAAAAGGCAAACCCTCAAAGGTCAACAAGCTGGCATTCTCGGTCTATTCAGCGGCCGCGATCATCTACCTGTTACGCAAACAACGGGATGCGGTGGGCCTTTCACTCTTTTCGGACGAGATTGAATTTCATGCCGAAGCCCGCTTGTCATCCGTGCACATCGACTTGCTGTACAATCAGTTGGGTGGATTGTTGAAACAGGAGCAGGCCCTGTTGCACAAAAAGACCAATACCATTGACGCCTTGCACATGATTGCCGAGAACATTCACAAGCGCTCGCTGGTGATTCTGTTCAGCGACCTGATTGAACAGGAAAGTACCGACGAATTGTTTGAGGCCCTTCAACATCTGAAATACAACAAGCATGAAGTACTGCTCTTCCATGTAACGGATCACCGGCAGGAAAAGGAATTCGATTTCAGGAACCAACCCTACCGGTTTGTGGATCTGGAAACCGGAGAGCACCTTAGGTTTTCGCCCAATGATCTGAAGAAGAATTATGAGAAAGCCATGGCCGACTATTTTGAAGAAATGCGTGTGCGTTGTGGCCAATACCAGATTGATCTGGCAGAAGCCGACATCAACGAAGATTTCAAACATGTGTTGTATACCTATTTGCTCAAGCGAAAGAGACTCTACTAGCCATATTATGACCCTAATGTAGGTTTAAAATAAACCGGTAGTTACCCAATTGTAAGGCCTCCTTGACATCAAAATATTCTTTGCAGAATTCGACTGTAAAAAGAATATCGCCACCCCAAAATTTATTCCTTAAACTTTATATCTGCTCCCTTTTACCAATCAGGGATAGCATGGGATCTCAATTGATACCTATTAACTCGATATTGGCTCAATACCAATTCAATTCAGACTCAATACCAATTCAAGTATTAATGGGTAGATCATGGGAAGGTCATGGGTAGATTACGGGTGCCTGAACCCATTATGTACCCGTAATGTACCCGTAATGTACCCATTATCTACCCGTAAACTCATGACTTAATATTGACTTAATATGGAATTGGTATTGACTTTGTCTGGGGAATGGGGTATTCAAAAATGTGGAGAATAATACACAGAAATTTGATTGAATTTTGGGGATGGTGATCTAGGTTATTGAACAGATTTATTTGCCCAATTTCCTTTTGCCTGAATTGTAAGGCCTATTTACCAGCCGGAAACAAATCGCAGCTGATGGGGAAATGGTCGGAATGGTTGAGGGATGAAACCTCGAAGTTATAACTGGTAAAAATCGGGCTGTATAAAATGTAATCGATGCGGAAAGAGGGTAGCTTTCCATTGTAGGTATTGGCCGTTCCCTTTCCAGACTCAGTAAATGAATCTTCCAGGTCGCCTTTTACGGTATGATAAGTATATGAAACGGGGGTGTCATTGAAATCACCGCAAACAATTACAGGGTAAGGGCTTGCGTTGATCGATCTGCGCAGAGTTGCGGCCTGTTGTGCTCGTTTGATCAGTGCATCTTTAAATTTCAGGCTTAATGCCAGTACCTTTTTCTTCGTTCTGGGTTGGGTGTTAAATTCCATCGAATCAATGCTCTGGATTTCGGCATCACCCAGCCTATAAGATTGCAAATGACAGTTGTAAACCCTGACAGTATCCGAGTTGATCAGGATATCAGAGAAAATGATCATGTTGCCCGAATTCTCAAATCTGATTTCTTCCATCTTCAGAATCGGGAAACTGGTCATGGTAATCAGTCCGCCGGCATCACCATTGTGGGCGAGTTGCAGGTGGTTGACTTGTGGAATTTGGGTATCTTTGATATCGAAAATTTGTCGTTTGTTGAGCCTTACTTCCTGTAAACAAATGATATCCGCATTGTCCTTACGCAGGAATCGAATGATGTGGTCTGCGTTCTCCTTGACCGGTATTTGAGTATTTCCAACAAAATATTTCACGTTGTAAGAAGTAATCCGGATTCCTTTTTCGAAGGTTTTTTTACCCGAGAACTGCAGGTAATTGCCGATGTGGTTGAACCCTGCCAGAATCACCAAAAAGGACAGAAGGGCAAACTTAGGCTTGACAAAGATCCAAAATACAATCATAACAAGATTGATTACCAACAGATAGGGGTAAGCCATTCCAAAAATAGCGGGAAGCCAAAATGTCGCCGGACTGATAAATACGGATAAAGAAGCAATACCAATTGCAATGGCAGCAACGATATTTACCAGAAGGAATGTATATACAAATACGTGTTTCAAATGATCGGTAGTTTATGTTCCCAATTTACTTTCATCCGGGGGCATCTATTACAAATATAGGAATTTATTGAATGGGTTGGACGAAATTCAGGCGTGTGAAACAATTGCACGGATCATTCGGTCTTTCCCATGGATGTCTTTTTTAAGTTTGATATTTGAAAAGCCTTTAGCCTGAAGCATTTCCACACATTCTTTTCCGAAGGCTTCATTGATTTCAAAATAGAGTCGCCCACCGTATTTGAGATGTACGAGGGCAAAATCAGCAATGCGTTCGTAAAACATCAGCGGCTTGTCATCTGGAACAAAAAGGGCTAGTTTAGGTTCATGTTCCAGGACATTCTTTTCCATCAGGAGCTTTTCACTTTCCCTGACATAGGGTGGATTGCTCACGACTATGTCCAGCTGAGGGAAGGTGATATTTGGCGTGCTATTTAAAATATCATATCCAAATACTGACACCGGGAGGGCATTGAGTCCTGCATTACGAATGGCTGTTTCGATGCAGACTGGTGAAATGTCACAGGCGAGCACCGTGGATTGATGAATGTTTTTGCGCAAAGAAATGGCTATACACCCTGTACCAGTTCCAATATCGAGTATGGTTGGAGACAAGAGCGTGTTTTCCTGGATGATCCATTGCACCAGCTCTTCGGTTTCGGGACGCGGAATCAAAACACCAGGCAGCGAATAAAATGGCAGTCCGTAAAACTCAGTTTCCCCTAAAATATATTGAATAGGTTCATGGTTTTTCAGTCGGGTTACAATTTTTTCTATTTCAATCAATTCATCCGTATTCAGATTTTCTTCCCTTGAAAGCAGGAATTGGGTGCGTGAGTATCCTTTGATTTTTTCAAAGATTAGGAAGATCAGGCTTTCAATTTCCTCTTTGGGGAAAATGCCGGATAATTCTTTTCGGATGGATGCAATACCTGCTTTCATTAATTGTTATTTTTGACAAAGTTAATTTTTTCACTGATGAGTCTACCTGAAACTTTCATGCAACGTTGCCTTGATCTGGCACTTCTCGGAATGGGTGATGTCGCACCCAATCCGATGGTTGGTTGTGTGATTGTACACAACGGATTGATTATTGGTGAAGGATACCATGAAAAATTTGGCCACTCGCATGCGGAAGTGAATGCTATCAGAGCGGTAAAGAATGCTGAGCTGCTGGCCCAATCGACTTTGTATGTTTCCCTTGAGCCCTGTTCCCACTTTGGAAAGACACCTCCCTGTTCTGATTTGATCATTGAAAGCCGGATTCCGCATGTGGTCATTGGTACGGTAGATCCGTTTGCCAAGGTGGCAGGAAAGGGGATTGAACGGATGCAAAAAGCTGGAATTGAAGTAGAAGTGGGGGTACTCGAAAAGCAATGCCGCCACTTGAACCGAAGGTTTTTTACTTTTCATGAAAAGAAAAGGCCCTACATTTTATTGAAATGGGCGCAAACGCTCGATGGATTTATTGATACAGACCGTACTGAAACACAGCATCCCACCTGGATCACCAATGATCTTTCCAAAAGATTGGTACATAAACAAAGATCGGAAGAATCGGCCATTCTCATAGGCACCAATACGGCGATGTATGATAATCCGGCACTCACAGTGCGTGAATGGACAGGCAATCAACCGGTTAGAATGGTCATTGACCGAACTCAACGACTGGATGCGAGCTTGCATGTTTTCGATTCAAAGGCTCCGACCTGGGTTTTTACGGCAAAAGAGAAACCCGATTCGGAGAACCTGAAATTCATCAAGCTGGATTTTAATCAGAATATCCTGCCGCAATTGCTTTCTGCATTGTATGAACGCGAAATCCTTTCGGTCATTGTCGAAGGTGGGAGCATCTTACTGAACAGTTTTTTGGAAGCTGGCTTATGGGACGAGGCTTTTGTTTATACAGGAAACCAGTTTTTCGGCAAAGGAGTTCAGGCCCCATCCATTTCAGGAGAGGGCATTGCATTCGAAAAATTGGATGACTGTAAACTGCATATTATCAGGAACCGATGATTAGATTGGGTTCTTTTCCCTTTAATCAACATAAATGCTATTTCGTTTGTTTTTGATGATATTTTTGATGAAATTTAGTCGCACCAAATAAACGAATCATTGCATGGGAATTTTGTTCAATATATGGAGTTCAATACCAAATCTGGTTACTGTACTGTATTTTCTTACAGTTATTTTTATTGCTGTACTCATTATTCTGGAGAACCGAAATCCGGTTAAAACCATCAGTTGGATCTTGGTTTTGGTATTGCTTCCTTTCCTTGGAATTGTGATTTACCTGTTTTTTGGACAGGAATACCGTAAAACCAAGATGTATTCCCGCAAAGGGCTGAAGAATCTTGAGAAACTTAGAAAACTTACCCTGGTACAGCTTGACAATCTTCCTAAGAATCATTTCCAGATCAGTGATTTGCTTTATTCAAAAAAGAGGTTGATCAACCTGTTGCTTTCAAACTCGAATGCCATCTTGACCAACGACAACGAAGTAAAGGTTTTACACAACGGGGAAGAAACGTTTCCAGAGATTTTCCGATGTATTGAACAGGCGCGTCATCACATCCATCTTGAATTTTACATTGTTGAAGACGATAGCATTGGAAATTATCTGCGGGAAGCGTTGATAAAAAAAGCCCGTGAAGGTGTTGAGGTTCGTTTTATTTATGACGATGTAGGCAGCTGGCAATTGAAGCGGAAATTCATCCGTTCGATGTCGGATGCCGGTGTCAAGGTCGACTGTTTCATGCGGGTGAGATTTCCAAATCTGACCTCCAAGGTCAACTACCGCAACCATCGGAAGATCCTGGTCGTAGATGGGGATACGGCATTTGTGGGAGGTCTCAACTTTGCCGACCGCTACCAGGATGGAGTTGTCGGTATTGGCCCATGGCGCGATACTCACCTAAAAGTTGTCGGGGGAGGAGCAACGGCTCTTCAGATTATTTTTATGGCCGATTGGTATTTCGTGTCTAAAGAAATATTGAGGGGCGAGAAATATTTTAGGCCATTTGTGGCAGGTATCGGTAAGCTGGTCCAGGTGACTGCCAGTGGCCCCGACTCAGATTGGGAAAGTATTGGTCAGGCATATTTCTCTGCCATCGCCACAGCCAACGAGTATGTTTATCTCTCAACGCCTTATCTGATGCCAACTGCAGATATTATGACGGCCCTCAAAACTTCAGCGCTTGGAGGAGTGGATGTTCGCATCATTGTGCCGGGGCTTTCGGATGCCATAACGGCCAAATGGGGAACCAATTCGTTCATTGAAGAATTGCTTGAAGCGGGCGTGAAAGTATATTTTTACAAAGCCGGGTTTATTCACAGTAAAGTTATCGTAGTTGATAATGTTTTCTCCTCTGTGGGAACTGCCAACCTTGATTTCCGGAGTCTGGAAACCAACTTTGAAGTCAATGCCATGATTTATGACGAAGAAATAGCTGAAACACTGAGGGCTCATTTTCTGGATGATCAGTCTAAAAGCGATGCGATTGTCTTGGATCAATGGATAAAGCGACCACGAATTAATAAAATTAAAGAATCGTTTGCACGCATTTTGAGCCCTATGCTGTAGGGATCTGCTGGCATGTCAATCAATTGTTGACATTTCCGATCTTCAAAATTGGGGAACTCAAAAGGTATTAAATGCCATAAATGCCATAAATGCCAAAAATGCCATATCCAACAATTGGCATTTTTGGCATTTATGGCATTTTCTCGGAAATTCAGGTTCCGGGCACTTGACCCATAACTGGCTCATCCATCGAAGATGATAAATACGACCAGCTTTTTCAGTTAATCCTTCCTGATTTTCTGAACGACGGTTTCCTTGTCTGTATGGATTGAAAATAAATAAAGGCCATTGGGCTGAGCGGTAAGATCAATAACAGGAAGGATGCTTTTACAAATCATTTTCCCTGTCAGGTCCGTCACTTCAATACGTTTGATATTTTCACCCAAAACAGTAAATTTCCCCTTTCCAGGGTTAGGATATACTATATAAGTATTACTGGCAGTCACTTCCATATTAAGGCCAGTTGTTGTAGTTATCCAATTCAAAGAGATAGATGAAAAGCTCGGAACGTTTGCAGGCGTCAGGGTTTGAGAATTCGGACCTTTGATAAATGTGAAGGAAGCGGTATTCCCGGTAGCATTTTTATCGGTCAGTTCCATTCTAACTTTGTAATTCCCATCGGGCATCACATTCCCGCTATAATTGGTTCCATTCCATTGGCAGGTTCGGGTTCCATGGCTGCTTTGAGTGGCTCCTGTTGTGGCGTCTGTGGTGTTGAAGGCACTTCCGGCTGTAGTGCTGGAGGCTTCCCATGTGTTCAGATGGGTTTTCCTGGTATTGGCATAAGCCAGTAACGTTTTGACGAATTTACCGGTGCTGTCTTCAATCCAGATAGCGACAATATTTTTGGGAGCATAATTTCCGCCTGTAGAACTGGTCATTACCTTTACAGTCAGGGTTCCACTTGTTTGTGCGTTTAACAGGCTTCCCAAACAAACCAGTAATAAAATTGCCCAAGTTCTTTTCATTTCAATCTCTTTGTTTAAAGTATGAGTGTAATTATAGAATTATCTGAGTTCGATTTAATCAACGAATGAAAATGAAGTTGATTTTCTAAAAGGAAATACAGGAATGGTAATGACTTTTGCTGTGATTAAAATGGCAATTTCCCCAGATCCACATTGCCTCCACTGAGAATAATTCCCACCTTTTTCCCCTTCACATTCACTTTATTCTCAAGAATGGCAGCCAATGGAACCGCCGATGAAGGTTCAATGATGATTTTCATGCGTTCCCATACCATGCGCATGGCTTCCACTATTTTTTCTTCAGAAACAGTTACAATCTGATCGACATTGTTCATGATAATGGGGAATGTCAGGCTGCCAAGCGAAGTCAGCAATCCATCAGCCATTGTTTTGGGTGCTACCGATGGGACCAGTGTTTTTGTTTGAAATGAACGAAATGCATCATCTGCTCCATCAGGTTCAGCAGCTATGACCTGAACTTTGGGTAACATCGCCTTGGCCGATAAGGCAGTTCCGCTTAGCAGACCACCACCGCCAACTGGGGCCATCACGATATCAAGGACGCCTATTTGTTCAATCAGTTCTTTGGCAGCAGTCCCTTGTCCGCAAATTACATTGAAATAGTTATAGGGATGTATTTCGGTAGCCCCGGTATCTTGAGCTACTTTTTTTAAGGTCGATTCGCGGGCGGCAAGGGTAGGTTCACAAAAAGTGATCTGAGCGCCATATCCTGCAACGGCTTTCTTCTTAATGTCAGGCGCATTTTCAGGCATTACAATGTAAGCCGGAATACCGCGCATCCTTGCTGCCAGAGCCAAAGCGGCGGCATGATTTCCTGAAGAATGGGTACAGACCCCATTGCGGGCTTCTTCATCAGTCAAGGCAAAGACCGAATTACAGGCTCCACGGAACTTGAAAGCGCCTACTTTCTGAAGGTTTTCACATTTGAAATACAACTCAGCGCCAACGATTTCGTTGATACTTTTAGAAGTTAATACAGGCGTGAGGTGAATAAACGGACGAATGCGATCGTGCGCTTTCTCAATGTCTGAAAAGGTAGGCAATTGGTTCATGGAATGATCGGTTTGAATTGGGTGTTAAGTAACAAACAAAAAGTCAATCATCAAAAAACTTTGTGGCTTTTATATAACAAAATGGATTGTTTTATATTCCTGTTGTAATATAGTGAGTTTTGAATAACGAAACTATATTCCTATATTTGGAACATATTTGTTGAAAATGAGAATTGTTACCTTTAAACAGATTCAGGATTTTTGCAATAGTCAAGCAGATGTTGCTGTTGCTTTACAGGTATGGTATCAAAAGACCAGCAAGGCAGAATGGCATACTCTCACTGATATCCGTAGGATGTTTGGTTCGGCTGATTATGTAGGAAATAATCGATATGTTTTCAATATTAAAGGGAATCATTTCCGGTTGGTGGCAATAGTAATATTTGCTTCACAAAAGGTATATATCAGATTTATCGGTACACATACCGAATACGAGAGAATTGATTGCAAAACAATTTAAAACAATTTATGATGGCTGAAATTAAAAATGCGATACAATATCAGAAATCAATTGATCGGATTGAAGAGCTCCTTAAAGTAGTTGGAAACAATACTTTGCCCGACGATCAAAATTATATAGAACTAGACCTTTTGTCCGATTTGGTGGCCGAATACGAAGAAAAGTACCACCCCATGGCAAAGCCTCCTCTCTCGGCAATTATTCGCCTTCGCATGGTAGAAATGGGTATCACTCAGAAAGGATTGGCTGAATTACTGGGAGTCAGCCCAAGCCGTGTAAGTGAGTACCTAAACGGAAAGAGCGAACCCACCTTAAAAGTAGCCAAGCTGTTGCATCATAAACTCAATATTGATCCTGAAATTATTCTGGCTTAATGGGAAAATAGCATTTGTTATTTTAATAAGAATGTATCCTATTTCCGTTAACCAGATGCTGAAACAGGTTCAACAAGACGCTTCGATCGACTTTGAACTTCTACAATCCAGCGATCAATTCCTTCAGTATCAATGTCATATTGGGTTCAGCTTTCATGGCCACTTCCTGAACTTCTTCGTGGGAGATTTCAACAATCTGGCCCGGAACCCCACTGTCGGTGACAATTGAGATTCCGAATACAGTCATGTCCATGTGCCGGGCAACAATTACTTCAGGCACGGTCGACATTCCAACCACATCAGCACCCAAATGACGGAACATCATGTATTCAGCTGGTGTCTCAAAGGTCGGGCCTGAAACTCCCACATAAATGCCTTCTTTTATCAAAATGCTGTTTTTCAGGGCAATGGCTTTGGCTCTGTTTCGAAGGTGCTGATCGTATGATTTGCTCATGTCTGGAAAACGTGGCCCCAGTTGGTCCATATTCTTTCCCCGTAGCGGATGTTCTGGGAAAAAATTGATGTGATCTGTGATGACAACAATATCGCCGACCTTATAGTCAGGGTTCAAACCTCCCGAAGCATTGGAAACGAACAGCGTATTGATGCCCATTTGTTTCATGACCCTGACCGGGAAGGTCACTTCTTTCATAGAATAACCTTCGTAATAATGGAAACGGCCCTGCATGGCAAGCACTGTTTTTCCACCAAGCTTTCCGACAATCAGGTTTCCTGAATGTCCATCGATGGTAGAAATAGGGAAATCAGGAATTTCACAATAGGGAATGGTTAGTTCAATTTCAATTTCCTTCACCAGTCCGCCAAGACCTGAGCCTAAAATGATTCCGGCATCAATTGGCCTTTTTACTTTTTCGTTTATGAAGGTCGCGGTTGCTTTTATTTTCTCTAACATAGGTTACAATTTTTTCATCGAAATTTTTCCCTTCACTGTGAAGGAATTTTATTTTCAAGGGTACATAAAATAAATGAACTTTTAGTGAAGACGACAAATCCATGTCTTTCAGTCGCATAGAATCTTTTTCGGTGGTAATGATGATTTTATTTTCCGATTCAATCGCGTTAAACTTTTGCTCTATTTGCTGGATATTGGAAGCATTAAAATTATGATGGTCCGGGAATTTCAGGAGAGTAATATCTTCTGAAAAGTTGCTCAGGTACTTGTGCAAATGCTCGGGATTGGCAATTCCTGTAACCAGCAATACGCTTACCTTATCAGATGCAAGCCCGGGGGTTGGGATCGCCTGATCAGGAAAAACAGGCGTGAGGGGCTGGTACACCATGGTGGTAAAAAACAGATTCTGATAGGGGCGAAGATTCACATCTTTCATGAGGATTCGACGGGTAATGGGCGAAATCTCTTGGGGACATTTGGTGTAAATAATTACGTTGGCGCGCCGCATCTGCCATTTAGATTCACGTAAACGACCTGCAGGCATGAGGGTATCTTTGTCAATCGGACGGTTAAAGTCGATCAGCAGGATATTGATACCGGCACTCACACTGCGATGCTGAAAGGCATCGTCAAGGATAATAATATCGGGCAACTGACTGACCTCCTGTTTCTGTATAATTTCAATGGCATGAACCCTTTTTTCATCCACAATAACCTGAATATCATTGAATTTAGATTTGATCTGAAGTGGCTCATCACCCACATTGGTGGCCAATGAATCGATCTTAACTTCCTGAAACCCCTTTGTTTTTCGTTTGTATCCGCGGCTGATGGTGGTAACAATGAATTGTTTCCTCAAAAGATCCACCATGTATTCGGTATGAGGTGTTTTCCCTGTTCCGCCAACAGTAATGTTCCCAATAGAAATTACAGGAATTTCAAATTCAGTTGATTTGAATATTTTATAATCGTACAAAAAATTTCGTATCGAAACAATCAGCCCGTAAATAGCAGAAAAAGGGTATAACAGTAGTTTAAACATCTTTGGTTCTTCAGAATAAATTCTGATGCGAAAATAGGAAAATTTGAGTAGCGATCCCAAATAAATAATTCCACTAGCTAAAGCATGTTGAGCGTGTTTTTCAAATAAGCATTCACCAGAAGAACACTTTTTTTAGTATTGGTAAGACGATATCTTTTATTGAGGATCTCCTCGGGACGTGCTTTTTTGATTTCTTTCAACAAATGCATGTAATAGTTATAAACCAGGTAAACGCCTAACCTGACAGGTTTTTTCAACTGCCGGATACCCACCAGGGAATCCTGAAAATCTTTTTCAATTTCCTCTTCGAGTTGTTTCTTGGTCTCTGATGTAAAATTTGAGAAATCAATATTCTTAAAGTAGATCCGGCCTTTTTCTTTAAAATCGTCGCTGGCATCGCGCAAGAAGTTCACCTTTTGGAGGGCTATGCCAAGTTTGCGTATCGGAGATTGGAGCTCGTCATATTTTTCAGGTTCATTGTAATAGAATACGCGAAGGCACATCAGTCCAACCACTTCGGCAGAACCATAAATGTAAGTTTCCAGTAATTCGGCTGAATAAATGTCATTGGTCAGGTCCAATTCCATGCTGAGGAGAAAAGCTTCCACCAGTTCGCGGTCGATCTTGTATTTGTGGACTGCCAGTTGAAAGCTGTCGATAATTGGGTTGATGCTGAATTGGCGGTCGATGGCTTTAAAAGTTTCCTGCCTGAATTCTTCGAAAATGGTACGCTGATCCTGATCAAAAAAAGTATCTACAATTTCGTCCGCATAACGAAGAAAACCATAGAGGCTATATATACCATCGCTGTATTTCCGATTCATCACCCGCAATCCCAAAGAAAAGGTCGTGCTATAATTGTGAGTCGTGATCTTGCTGCAATCCAGGTTATTTCTGTGGTAAAGTTCCATCGTCTTTTTGTATTCTTTCGGTTACTAATCGCGAACTAATGACTGTCATCGGCAAACCGGTTCCAGGCACAGTTGATGCTCCAACATAATATAAATTCTTGAGCTTCTCATCCTTGTTTTTTGGCCTGAAGCCACCCACCTGGTTCAGGTCATGTGCCAGACCCAAGCCGCTTCCTCGATAAAGACCAAACATCTTTTCCCAGTGTTCAGGATTTAAAATAACCCTTGTTTCTGTATGCTTACGAAAATCAAAGCCAGTACGTTCGCTCAGGTCCTGAATGATTCCATCGGCAATTTGATGATCATCGTCCCAATTGGGTTTGTATCTCAAATCAGGCACTGGGCACAAAATAAAAACACTTTCTTTCCCCGCAGGCGCATAATCGGGATTGTGCATCGATTGTATGTTGACGTAATAATAGGGCTTGTCCAGCTTTATTTTGTTTTTAAATATCTTTCCAGCGTATTCCTTGAAGTTCCTTCTAAGGAAATAGTTGTGATGATACATATTGGGCACTTTGGTGTCCAGACCAAGGTAAATGGTTAGCGGTGCCAGGGTCCATTTTTTAGTGTCCAGTTTCTTTTGGGAAAATTCAGGGCGTTTCATAATGGCACCACGGAACCACGCCGCATCGGCATTCACAACAAACCGGTCAGCTCTCCATTCTTTTCCCTGGCTATCGAAAAACGAACTGACATTTCCATTTTCGCTTGAGAAACTGGTGATCTCAGTGTTGTAATGAATTTTGACATCCCGTTTTTCCAATTCCTTGAGTATTCCTTCCACGATTTTATACATTCCCCCTTTTACATTGTAATAGCCATCGTGAACCAATTCGGTATAATTCAGCAAAGTATACACTGCCGGTGTATCGAAGGGAGTCGCTCCCAGGAAAAAGCCCACCAGTGAGAAGATAACCTTCACCTCAAATGATTCAAAATTACGTTCCATTTCAGTCCACATCGAATAGAACATCTTGGGAGCATGTTTTATTGGGACGGTTGACAATTTTAGCAGATATTGCGTCAGGGAATCGAAATTGCGGCGGATCACAATGTCTTCAGTATCGTGAAATATCTCTCCTGCAGCCTTCAGAAACTTTTGTATCTTCTTTTCAAAATCGGGTTCTACATCCTGGAATTCGATCGCCAGCTTCTTCAGATCTTTGTAAATGAGGTAACTTCGTTGGTCGCCTTCAAAATGAACCGAATAAAGTGGATCAAGTTCTACAAATTCGAAGGGCATCTCCATGTTACAATCTTTGATCAGTTCCTGAAACTCGTAACTCATGCTGAAAAAAGTGGGGGCCATGTCAAATTTGAATCCATCTTTCTCCAGCAAGTTCAATCTGCCACCTGCCTGGTGGTATTTTTCCACCATCTCTACCTTGTATCCTTTGCTCGAAAGCCTCAGTGCAGTCGTCAACCCCCCTAATCCAGTCCCTATTATTAATACCTTTGCTGACATCTGTTTAATTTATCCATTCTATACTTAAACAAAGTTAGCACAAAATGTTTTTGTAATTTACGAAATTAATTTTGGAAACCTCATTGTTTTGCATAAATTTAGTGAATTATGGTAAAGGCAATAATTATTGGATCTGGAATTGGGGGATTGGCAACGGCAATAAGACTTGCCCGTCAGGGAATTGGCGTAGAGGTATACGAATCATCCGATCAAGCAGGGGGTAAGATTTCAGATAGGACTATCAATGGGTTCAGGTTTGATGCCGGCCCATCGTTACTTACTTTGCCTGAACTACTGATGGAATTGCTGGATGAGGACCTTCAGTTTCCCATCAAAAAGCTCGATATAATTACCCAGTACTTCTATGAAGATGGTACCCGGCTGACGGCTTACAGCGATGTTCAGAAATTGGCTGCCGAGATTGGCGGTAAACTTCAGGTTCCTGAAGCCAGGGTCACTGCATATCTAGAAAAGGCGGCTACTGTTTACAAACTGACGGCTGATCTATTTATTTTCGGATCATTTCACCGGTTCAAGAATCTTTTGAAATGGAAATCTCTGAAGACTCTTCTTAATTTCAGGAAACTTCAGGTATTTAGCAGCCTGCATAAATTCAATGTGCATGAATTGGGTGAAAAAAGATTGGTACAGTTGTTCGATCGTTATGCCACCTACAATGGGAGCAACCCTTATAAAACACCGGCTACCCTGAGTGTCATTTCGCATTTGGAACACAACCTGGGAGCTTTTATTCCTGAGGAAGGTATGATCAGTATTACCGAATCGCTCATGCAGCAGGCGGTTCGGTTGGGTGTGAAATTTCATTTTAATGAGCCGGTTCGCAAAGTGGAGATAAAGGATGGCAGGGTTCAGGGCATTTGGGTGAATAAAGGTTTTATCCCGGCCGATATCGTGGTCAGTGACATAGATATTCAACGTTTTTATTCTTCACTTTTACCTGATTCTCGCCGGCTTGCAAAAATCACCAAAGAGGAACGATCCTCCTCCGCCTTGATCTTTTATTGGGGTATGAAGGGAAATTTCACTGAACTGGATATTCACAACATTTTTTTTAGTGCCAATTACAAGGAAGAATTTGATCACTTATTTTTAAAAAAGGATGTTTATGACGATCCGACCGTTTACATTTACATCAGTAGCAAGTACCGCAAAGAGGATGCCCCTGAAGGTTTTGAGAACTGGTTTGTGATGATCAATGCGCCTGCCGATGTGGGGCAAAACTGGGAAGAGTTAATTGACCATGCCCGCTATCGGATACTGGAAAAACTGGAAAGGATATTGGGTCAGGAACTGCGGTATTGCATTGTAAATGAAACAGTAACATCACCCCCCAAAATTGCCCGGCAAACTGGTTCGGTGAACGGCTCCATATACGGGAGCAGCTCTAATAGCCGGTACGCATCATTTAACCGTCATGCCAACTTCCGAAAGGACATTGGCGGATTGTATTTTGTAGGAGGAAGCGTACATCCCGGTGGCGGAATTCCCCTGTGCCTATCCTCTGCCTCCATAGTGGACGGTCTGGTGAAAGAACAATTGCTAAAAAACAAACAATGAAGTGGTTGATGAAATATAGGGTGCTAATTATATTGATGCTAATCTGGTATCTTGGCGGGATTGTGGGATTCCTCATTCCTGAACTCAAGCCACTCTTTCAGCAACTAACTCCAGTGGGAATGGTCCTTGCGACAATACTGTTAATTTACTTTCATGAGCCTAAGGACCAGAAAAGCTGGCTCACATTTGTTGGTATTACACTGATTTCCTTTGTAGTAGAGGTAATAGGAGTCAATACACAAGTTCTGTTTGGAAATTATCAGTATGGCATTGCACTTGGAATCCAACTTTGGAATACCCCGGTTGTTATTGGGCTCAACTGGCTGGTGTTGATTTATTGTATTGCCACCATGACAAAAGCAATCCGCGACCGGTGGTACTTCCCCCTGGTAGGTGCTTCTGCCATGGTCCTGTTTGATTGGCTGATGGAACCTGTTGCCAACGCTACCGGGATGTGGACTTGGGCGGATGGAATTGTTCCACTAAAAAACTATATGGACTGGTTCCTGGTTTCAGGATTCCTGTTTTTGATGATCCGAATCCTGAAAGTCGAATTCAACAACCTGATGGCAGGATTACTGTTTACATTGCAGCTGGTATTTTTCCTGTCACTGAACATTTTATTCAGACTACTATGAGCGCGTTTCGGTCGATAAAAACAAAGGCAGCGAGCCATGATTAAAGCCAATTACAACCCCATATCGTTGTGGTTTTATAGTTCTTATTTCAGGGTATTGCAGAAAATATTCTTTCGCAAAATCCGTGTGATATCCCCCGATGTCTTTCCAGAGGGTCAGTCTGTGCTATTGTTGCAAAACCATTTTAGCCTGTATGATGGCTATTGGTCAATGTATCTGTGTCACAAGGTATTCAAGCGCAGGTTTCATGTGATGATGCTGGAGGAACAAATGGCCAGCCGAATGTTTTTATCCCGGTGCGGTGTATTTTCGGTTCGCAAAAATAGCCGTGACCTGTTGGAATCGCTTGATTATGCATCAGAATTGCTTCAGAACCCACAAAATGTGGTGACCATTTATCCATCGGGTGAAATTATTTCGCAGCATATTCAGAATTTTACCTTCCAGAGGGGCTTTGCCAGGTTAGCCAATGATAAGAACAACTGTTCCATTGCCCTGGCGGTGGTCCTGGTTGATTATTTCAGTCTGGCGCGTCCCGAAGTAAGTATTTATCTCCAAAATTATTCAGGTGAAAAAACAGCTATCGCCATTGAAAATGCGTATCACAACTTTTACCAATCCTGTATTTCAAAGCAAACCCAATAATGGAAATCCTGGCCATTTTCATAGGTATATTTCTTATCCTGCGGGTATTGATTTCGCTGGTGAACCTCTTGTCGGGCCTGCATCTTCCCGATAGAAAACCTGCATCGTTTCCGAAAGTGTCACTATTAATTCCTGCCCGAAACGAGGAAGCTGCACTGGGCATTTTGCTAACAGGACTTCAGCAACTGGATTATCCTGATTTTGAAATCATTGTCTGCGACGATCATTCATCTGACAATACCGAAGAAATACTGAATTGGTTTTCTGGTGAAGATGATCGCGTGCACTGGTTCCTGGGAGAAAAGCTACCCCATGATTGGCTGGGTAAAAACTTTGCCTGCCATCAGTTGGCCCAAAGAGCTAGTGGCAAGTACCTTGTGTTCCTGGATGCCGATGTGGAATTGAGCCCTGACGCCATTGCCAAGGCTGTTGCCTACTTTCTGGATAAGAAACTGTCGCTACTCTCGATATTCCCTCAACAGAAAATGGAGACCTTTTCTGAGTGGATCATTGTCCCGGTCATGAACTGGATTTTGCAAAGCCTGCTGCCCATGATCCTGGTAAGTAAAACCTCGTTTCCATCCCTGTCAGCAGCCAACGGCCAGTTTATGATGTTTGAAAAAGAGAGTTACCTACAGCACCAATGGCATTCGAAAGTCAGGAATCAGAACGTGGAGGACATCCGCCTGGCACGAATGGTTAAGTATGAAGGCCTCAAGATGGCTGTCCTGTTGGGAAATGAGGATATTTATTGCCGTATGTACCACCATCTAGATGAGGCTGTATTGGGATTTTCCAGAAACATGCATGAGTATTTCGGAGGCAAAAGATTAGTGATGCTGGGCTTCTGGCTGATTGTTTTCATCGGGCCTTTCATTGTCTGGGCTGCTTGGGGCTGGAAGTTCCTGATGCTGTTTGTGGGGTTGGTTGTGATCAACCGCTTGCTGGTTTCAATGGACAGCCGACAGAATATTTTGTGGACCATCCTGCTGCATCCGTTTCAGATGATTAGTTTTGCAGCCATCGTTTTTTACAATATTTTCAGGAGAATCAAGAAAGACACCACATGGAAGGGACGAAATATAAGTTTACAGGCCTGATTATTTTACTGCTGCTCCCTGTACTTTGGGCAACGGCCCAAAAAAAGGACCTGGCATATTATCAATGTGCTTTCTATGAAAGCTACAAGGCAGGCAATATGAGCCCCTGGCCAGGACTGATTGCAGAAATGGAGAAAGCCAAATCCATGGACCTTGTCTGGCAGACTGAAATGGTGAAAGCCATGTACGGATTGGTCGGCTACGAGATTGGGGCAAAGCAGAAAGATCTGGCAAGGGCCTATGTGAACAAGGCGGATGTTTATCTTGACAGGTTACTGGACGATCATCCAAACAATGCACAACTCCACAGCCTGGCAGGCGCTTTTAATGGCTATAAGATTGGCCTTGCATTTTACAAGGCGCCATTCCTGGGACCCAAGTGCCTGTATCACATCGGCCAAGCGATTGAACTCGATGCCTCGGAGCCGATGGGCTATATTGAAAGGGGGAATTCTCTAATGTATCGTCCTGCCGCTTTGGGAGGGGATAAAAAAGAAGCCCTCGCCTTGTACCGCAAAGCCCTTTCACTGATGGAAGCTCACAATAGCCTGAAATGCAATTGGCAGCACATGCTCCTGAGGGCCTTTATCCTGAAGGCTTTGTATGAAACCAACCAAACTGCCGAAGCCAATGCTTTCATGCTCGGCATGCAGAAGGATTACGGCTCGATGATCTGGATCAAAGCCTTTGTGGGAGCTGATTTGATGGTGGGGAAATAAAGCAACACGTTCTGGTGCATGGAAATTTGAATTCAACCTGCAAAATCCATGTACCATCATGGTTTAAAAATCAATGCACTGAATGATTGAAAACCACGAAGTGGTTGAATGTGAATAACCATGGGTGCAACCCATGGGAGGTGAATAACTTACATTCTCAACCCATGGGTTGCACCCATGGTTATTCACATTCAATCCCTTCGGGATTTTATCCAGTTTTTCAGTAGAACCTACTGTTGTCCCTTAAATTGAATTACAGATATGATACAATTTCTCACTTCCCATCTTCTCACTCTCTCAATTTCTCTTCTTCAATTCCAGGCAATCAATTTGTTATAAAATTGATGGGTACTGTATATGATACTCTGACAGTTTTTCCACTCTGACGACCAGGAATCCACTTGGGCATCCGGCTGATTACCCTACAGGCCTCCGCATCAAGCAATCCATGCACCCCTCTAACAACTTTAATATGGGAAATTGATCCATCTTCCGCAACGATGAAATTAACAAATACCTTTCCTTGAATTCCTTTCTCAGCGGCTTCTATTGGATATCGGACTGTATTGGATAAATATTTTCTTAAACCTACTTCACCTCCTACAAATTCAGGCATTTGCTCAACCACTGTGTATGGTAAGTCATTCTCATTATCAAGTGTTTGATTATTAGTTAGGGGTTGAACCTGCAAACCTTTATTGGATAGTACGAGGTTTAATTTCCGAGTGCTTCTGACAGGAGCGCCTTCCAGTAGTGCAGGGTGAAAATTGGGAAATTCATTGAAGATGGCATTTACAATCCCTTGGTCTGTGGGGGTGGCTGTTGAAAGAAAATTCATTTCATCAGTTTGTCCGTTTTTATCGATTGTTAAACTGAGATTGATCTCCTTCACGGTATTGACAGCCAATGCTTTTACAGATGGCAAATCAGCAGTTTTCATTTTTAGATATTCGTTCAGTATGCTATCACCACCAATGGGTTGAGCCGAAACCTCAGGGGCATCATACACAAAATCCTGCACGACCGATTCCCCCGAGATGAGCTTCCCTTCCGCGTAGACCCCTTTTCTATTTTGATTGACTGATGGATCAAATGATTCAAACACCCCGTCCTTAAAGTTATTTTTATAGTTTCCCGAAAAAGTAAGTTGACCATCTGGAAGCCACATCTTAAATTCTCCATTCATGGCTTTTTCATCCCCCATATAAGTCATTTGCTTGTTTCCATTTCTGTAAAAAGTGGTTTGCCGCTGAAGAGTATCCGATTTATAGATTAACTCATTGGCAACCAATTGATCTACTGAGAATATAGTCTTAACACCATCTTTCTTTAATTCTTTACCAACGATATAATCCAGCAGATTGGACACGTTAAATTTTTCCCCTATAAACAGGAATTGTGATTTATCCAATTTGAGCCCATCTTGACCATAGTCTGTAATATACAGGTGGTTGGAACTGTTGGGATCATATTCAACTAAACGTTCCAGACTTTTTCCTGTATGAACAGAAATTCGTTCTTTCCCAACAATTTTAAAGGTATGGGTTACTTCCTGTGATACAGCTACTTGGGGAAGTGTTCCCAAAGCAACTACAAATAAAAAAACGAACAGACGGAGTTCCCGTTGTAATGTTGCAGAGGCAAAAATCTGCTTAAGATTTTTCTCTTTGGTCATGTTGTTTACAATTAATTATTGAATTACAGATATAGCATAATACAATCTTCCAATTCCCATCTTCTCACTCCCCTATTTTTAATAAAAAAGTGATTGGTACTGTATATGAGACTTTTACAGCCTTTCCACTCTGATGTCCGGGCTTCCAATGATGCATTTGCTTAATCACTTTGATGGCCTCCGAATCTAAAGAGGGATGCACACTTTTTTCTATTTTTATACGGGCAACTGATCCATCTTCCTGAATGACAAAACTAACATATACTTTGCCTTGAATGCCTTTCTCCTGAGCAGATATGGGATATTGGACGGTTTCGGCTATAAATTGTCTTAAAGCCTTATACCCGCCAGGGAATTCTGGCATTTCCTCAACAATTCTATAAACAGGATTGCCCAACGAATCAGTGCTATTCTCTACAATCTGATCTTTACTTTGAGAAGGTATTTGCAAGCCCTCATTGGAAAGTAAAAGAGTCAGGTTAAGAATGCTGTTTACAGGAGCACCTTCCATCAGAGCAGGTTTAAAGACAGGAAAATCTTTGGATAGGATATTAATATTAGTAATATTATGTCCATCGTCGTATAATCCTTCCAAAACCTCAATGTTATCAGTGGACCCAGTTTTGCCGATTGTTAATCTGAGGTTCATTTCTTTTACTACTTTCTCTTTCATCTTTTTTACAACAGGTAGTTTGGCTGTTTTCATTTTCAAATAATTATTCAGAATACTGTCGCTGACAGATGATTGTGCTGGAACATCAGGCGCATCATACACAAAATCCTGTACTACCGATTCCCCTGAGATAAGTTTCCCCAACTCATAAATGCCTTTTCGCCTTTGATTTGTCGATTCATCAAATGATTCGAACTGACCGTCTTTGAGGTTATTTTTATAGTTTCCAGAAAAAGTAAGTTGACCATTCGCGAGCCACATCTTAAATTCTCCGTTCATGGTTTTTTCATCCCCCATTACTGTCATTTGCTTATTCCCATTTCTGTAAAAATAGGTTCGCCCCTGAAGGGTATC
Organism: Prolixibacteraceae bacterium; assembly: GCA_036504555.1. Taxonomy (GTDB): domain Bacteria; phylum Bacteroidota; class Bacteroidia; order Bacteroidales; family Prolixibacteraceae; genus Aquipluma. The sequence continues at coordinate 42,615 of DASXUZ010000086.1, forward strand.
TATTTTATAGATCAGCTCACTGGCAATTTCTTGATATACTGAGTATAATATCTGAATGCCATCTTTCTGTAATTTTTTATCGGAGATATAATCCTGCAGATTCAAAAGGTCAAATCTGTCTCCTTTAAACAGGTATTGTGATTTCTCCACCAGAAACCCATTTTCTCCAAAATCTGAAATATACAGATGATCAGAGCTCTTTGGATCATATTCAACCAATCTTTTCTGGTTATACCCAATATAAACCTGGATTCGTTCTTTCCCAACAATTTTAAAGGTATGTTTTACTTCCTGCGACAGAGCTTTGAGTGGAAGAATTCCTGAAATAACTATCATTAGAACGGCCAATCCAACGGCCCGCCGAATCAATCCTAAAGAGCAGATCCACATATGTAAAGGGGTGTAAATTTAATTTAGCAAGTTAATAATAATTTATAGCTGATGGCTTAAAAATCAAACAATCTCTCACTTCTCACTTTCCAATTCTCATTTTCTCACCATCTCACCCTCACATTTCTCACTTACTGCCCCAATTCTTTCCTAATTCCGTCTTCAATCATCTGAGCCAGTACGGCGCTGTCCATTCCCTTGGGTTCGATGGGATCGAGTGCGGTATATTTTAAATGTACCCCAAAGGTCAGGGGAAAGTTTTTATTTTTTGTTAATTCATAGTGCCCGTCAATGGCAAAAGGAACGATAATGGCAGAAGGGGAGGTTTTAATGAGTGACGCGATCCCGGCAGGCTGAAACGGGTTCACAAGCCCTGTCTTAGTCCTGGTCCCTTCGGGGAAAATGCAAGCCGCGTAATTGTTCTGCTCGATGTGTTTGCCCAAGGTCAAAATATCTTTGACTGCCTGCCTTGGATTTTTGCGGTCAATCAGCACCGATCCTCCATACCTCAGGTTGTAAGAAATGCTTGGAATTCCTTTGCCCAATTCAATTTTCGAGATAAACTTGGGATGGTTTTTCCTGAATCCAATAATCACTGCCGGGATATCCAAAGTACTCTGGTGATTGGCCACAATGATCAGGGGACGGTTGGTAGGTATTTTTTCAAGTCCCTTGTAAGTAATTCTTGTTCCCAAAATATACGAACTGTAAAGCAAGCCGAAATTCATAATGTCAACGGCCTTTTTCCTGACCGGGTAACCCCATATCCACCTTGTAATCATTTGTATAGGATGAAATATAAGTAGCAGCAATACGAATATCAATATGTAAATAGGCGTCAGGATATAAGCAAGAATCTTCTTCATTTCGGTTATTATTTAATCAGGGTGAAAAATAACCAAAAAAATCAGTCTTCAGAAAAAGAATGCCCTGATATATTTTAAATTTTAATCCAGGAAATTTTTCAGTGTATATATTTTTAAACAAAGCGGTCTTAGTACATGACAAAAAAAGCAGAACGCAGATTTACACAGATCTTCGTTCTATTTTTTTGTCATGTACCAGGCTGTTTTTAGGACTGTTATTTTGCCCCTTCCCCACTGCTTTTCAAAATAAGCCATCCATTTAGGATTTCTCCCCCTATCTTATGGGACTATGTTTGAGCAGCTGTTTCTGATACCCATCTGATACCCATCTGATACCTTTCTGTAACCTCAGGTTACAGAAAGGTATCAGATGGGTATCAGATG
>DASXUZ010000087.1:0-18649 GCA_036504555.1 Prolixibacteraceae bacterium
GAGGTTACAGAAAGGTTACAGATGAGTTACACATGGGTTACAGATGATAATTCTGAGGATAGGATTTAAGCAGGAGGGTTTAACAGCTGATGTTTGAAATTTATTCATGAATATACCACGGTACCGGCAGTTCGGGCAGGGCCATTCGGATGCGCCATTCCTTGGGAAAATAGTTGTTGGCGCGGTTACCAAGATTCTTGATGAACCCAAGTGGCACGCCCTGGTACTGCACCAATAGCCAGCCTTTCTCCATTGATTGGACCCTGATCTCCTCCTTCTTTTGAAATAACAAGGCGTCGCGCAAGTCAAGATCAACAGTTCCAAAAATTGAAGTGTTTCGGTCAACGGAAAGGGCATAGGTATGTTCGGGCAGAAGGTCGTTTTTCTTAAACTGGGCGATGGGCAATCCATAACTGATCACGCGAAGCTGTTCTGACAGGGCATTCAAGACGGCAATTTTATCTTCAGGGAACGCAATGAGGAATTCACTTTTGGCAAAGAATTCTGAATTGGAAGTATTGAGCCAAGACCTTATTTCGGCAAACTGTTTGGGCATTTTTTCAAGCTTTGACTTGATTTTCTTTGGAATGGAATAGGAGTCGCTGCCATCTTTCTTTCGGATCAGGGTCAGGAAGAAACCTTCGCCCTTTACTTTGTGGGGAAGAAAACGGTAGCCAAACAAGCCATGGGTTTCGATTTCTTCAACGCCCCAGTTCTCCTGAAGTGGAATACGGATGCTTTCCAGTTCATTGTTTTCAGACAGCCATTGAAGGTTTTCCTCGTTCTCGGCAGGGTTGAAAGTACAGGTACTGTATATCAGGTGGCCACCATTTTTCAAGGCAGGCCAGATGTCAGAAAGTATCCTTCGCTGACGGGTGGCACACAGGTTGGTATTGTCGACCGACCATTGTTGAATGGCCGAGGCATCGCGCCTGAAAAGTCCTTCGCCCGAACAGGGGGCATCAATCAGAATGAGATCAAACAATCCTTCCAGGGGGCTGAAATCAGCCGGGTCGTTGCTGCAAACCACCACATTCTGATGTCCCCACTTGCGGATATTTTCATTAAGGACAGAAACGCGGGAACGAATGACTTCATTGGTTACCAGCAAATCGTTCTTGTTGATCAGGCTAAGCAGATGGGTTGATTTTCCGCCGGGGGCAGCACAAAGGTCCAGAACAATCCGGTTTTCGGACTGTTCTATCTGTTTGAAAGCTTGTTCCACAAACATGGAACTGGCTTCCTGCACATAATAGGCCCCTGAATGAAACAGGGGGTCGAGTGTAAACGATGGGCGCTGGTTAAGGAACAGCCCGGATTCACACCAGGGGATGGATTCTGCAGTGACAGGAAGGCTGAATTTGGCCGGGTTGGTGCGCAAACTGATCGACGCGGCTTGATCAATGGATTGTACAAATCCATCAAAATCAGCCGGGAATTGTTCCTTGATTCGTTCAAGAAAGGCCAAAGGCAATATTTCAGAAGTCTTTTCGATGATATTTTGAGTTTTCTTGTGATATTTGCCGGCAAGATAATTTGATTGAGCTTATAAAACAAATAGCAATGGTTGATCATACGATAGTTTCAGATTTGAATAATCAGGCGGATGCAGCAAATCTGGTAGGAATGCTGGAAAAAGTGGCCAGTCAATTTCCAGGGAAGGTTGTTTTTACCACCAGTCTGGGCATTGAAGACCAGGTGATTACTGACCTTATTTTCGGCAATAATCTGGACATTAGAGTAGTTACACTGGACACTGGACGGTTGTTTGAAGAGACCTACAAGGTGATGAACCGCACGATTGAAAAGTACGGAAAACACATTGAAGTTTATTTTCCAAAAAACGATTCGGTGGAGAAGATGGTCACCGAAAAAGGTCCATTGAGTTTTTACCTTTCGGTTGAAAACCGCAAAGAGTGCTGCCATATCCGAAAGGTTGAACCCCTTACACGTGCCCTGGCAGGAATGGAATGCTGGATTACCGGGCTGCGTGCTTCACAGTCGGAGAACCGCCACGATCTTGACTTCTTTGTATGGGATGCTGGCTTTCAGATGATCAAATGCAATCCACTGCTTCATTGGTCATTGGAAGATTGCCAGAAATATGTAAGAGAAAACAATGTACCCTACAATGTTCTGCATGACCGTGGCTTTGTGAGCATCGGCTGTGCTCCCTGCACACGAGCCATTCAGCCGGGTGAAGATTTCCGGGCCGGTCGCTGGTGGTGGGAAGACAACTCGAAGAAGGAATGCGGGTTGCATACGCATGAGGAATAGGAGCAGTGAGCGAGGGAGGTTTAATGTTCCAGGTTTCAAGTTCCAAGTGCGTGCCGAACTGGATACAACTGTCCTACCTCGCCAACAGGCAGGACAGTTTAATGTTAAAGGGTAGCTTTCTGACAGCACGAAACCTGGAACATGAAACTTTATACCTGGAATCTAATTATCCATCAAGGTTCTTCCAAAAGGAGTCAATGCCAGCGAGACGAGCTTGAAATGTTGCTTGGCCCATGGGATACCGATGATGGTAATTCCGAGCAATATTCCAAACACGAGGTGGGTCAATGCAATCCAGATGCCTCCTATGAGCAGCCAGATAATGTTCATCAGGGTTGATAGGCAGCCTGGAGCCGATTCCTTGTACCCAATGGTGGTGCCGAAGGGCCAAAGGGCCAATTGTGCCAGTTTAAAGACCTGAAGACCAAAAGGGATGCCAATAATGGTGATGCACAGCAAAAGGCCTGCTACCATGTATTCCAGGAAAACGAGGAAGCCACCAAATACCAGCCAAATTAAATTTCCAAGGGTGCTCATAGTTGCTGATTAAATGTTTGGATAAAAGTACATAATTTTATATAATCATTTTAATTTTAGAGAATTCTATATTAGAATGTTTATGTCCTAACGGTTCTATATAACTGGACCTATGCTGATATAGGCTGTATTTTTATTTGTGTATTAAATTAATTTCCAAACTTCTTAAGAGTAAGACTTTTTAGTTTTTTTAATCAACATAATTAGTATTTTACAAAAATATATAATAGTTTTAAGCTTCCATTCTGAAACCTTATTCAAATCTAATACAATAAACTATGGATTTCAAAGACCAAATCAAAATTCTAGGTGAGAGAGTTAATAGACTTAAAGACCAAATTTTAACAGAAGAAGCTACAAAGAATGCTTTTATAATGCCATTTCTTCAAGCTTTAGGTTATGATGTATTCAACCCTATAGAAGTTGTACCTGAATTTATTTCTGATATAGGATTAAAAAAAGGTGAAAAGATAGATTATGCTATTTTTATGGATGGGAAACCAACTATTTTAATTGAATGTAAACATTGGAACCAAAATCTAAGCATACACGACGGCCAGTTATTAAGATATTTTCATACATCTAAAGCTAAATTTGGATTACTTTCAAATGGTATCGTTTATCGATTCTATTCTGATTTGGTAGATGCTAATAAAATGGATGAAAAACCATTTTTAGAATTCAATATTACTGAAATAAAAGATAACCAAATTGAAGAGTTAAAGAAGTTCCATAAGTCCTATTTTGATGCTGATAGTATTGTTAATACTGCTAGTGAATTGAAATATACTAATGAATTAAAGCAGTTACTAAATACAGAATTAAATAACCCCTCTCCAGAATTTGTTAAACTCTTTGCAAAGCAGGTTTATCCAAGTGTAATTACTGCTAAGGTTCTTGAATTATTTACAAATCTGACTAAGAAATCAGTTCAGCAATATATAAGTGATTTAATAACTGAAAGGTTAAAAACAGCATTAAATAAAGAAGATGAAGCATCAAAAGAACAAGATAGTATAGTAGCAATACCTAAAGCACCAGAAATTAAGATTGAAACAACAGGTGAAGAAATAGAATCCTTTATGATTGTTAAATCTATTCTTAGACAAAAAGTAGATTTAAAAAGAATTTCCTATAGAGATGCACAAAGTTATTTTGCAATAGTCTTAGATGATAACAATAGAAAAACTATCTGTAGATTATACCTCAATGGAAATAAAAAGTACTTTGTTACCTTAGATGAAAGTAAAAAAGAAGTAAAGAATGAAATAAAATCACTTGATGATATTTTCTTACATTCTGACCTATTATATAATGTGGTTACAGGATACGATAAGATAAAGTAAAACTTAGTAGTATGAAACAAAGAATTTTTAATAAAGGATTGCTTTTATTCCTAGTAATAATTACAAGCTTTAATTCTGTAAATGCACAACGTATTACACCAGAAAAGAATGATAATCTTATTTTGATTTTTGATGATAAACTAGCAGAGAATAATTTCACATCCTTTGGTCAATTTCTTGTAGAACAAGGATTTTCTTTTGCATCAAAAGATAAAGATTTCTTATCCTTATCAACAAACGAACGAACTTCAAAGGGTGGATATAAATTTACTCTAACTGTTTCGTTTAAAGATTCAATAATTTCAATTCGCCCTAGATGTAACTATGTGCTTTTTGGAAGCAGTTTGGGTAATATTAATACTGAATGGACTGATTGGAGTTATGCAAAAGCTAAAAGTAGTCCAGTTGGAATTGCATATGGTGCATTTGAACCAATTTTAAGAAAGTATAACGGGCAGCTTTACTTCACAAATGAATGAAAAATTTAAGGCATAAATTCTCCTAAGCAAAACGAAATGGTTAACTATTAATTAGCTCTCCTTTTTTTATTACTTCTAAATTTTCTGTGAATTCTGTGTCGGCACTTGAACTAGATGAGTCATGTAACTTTTCAGAATGATTATATTTGCTGCCTTGGTTGTTCAATCAAGTTAACAGGAGAGAATCTGAATGAGGGGATTTTTTACAAATGAGACTTTTGCGGTGATGCGAATTCGCAATTTCAGACTATTTCTGGCCTACCGGTTTTTCATGACGGCGGCAGTTTTAATGCAGGCTGTCATTGTAGGATGGCAATTGTACGATATCACCAAAGATCCGCTTTCGCTCGGCATGATTGGTCTTACAGAAGTGATCCCACAGGTGAGCATTGCACTTTTTGCAGGCCACTTTGTCGATATATGGGATCGTAAACGGATCATCTTCAGAACAAGTTTCCTACTGTTGATCGGATCTGCCATCTTGTTGGGCTCAACCTTCCAATCTGAATATACCAGAACTCTATTAAGTACAAGCCCCATATTCGTTACCATATTCATTGTAGGTTTGGTTCGTGGAATCCTGATGCCAGCCCATACCGCTTTGCTTGGACAACTGGTGCCTCGTGAAATGCTGGCCAGAGCTGCCACCTGGGGAAGTACCGCCTGGCAGGTAGCTGCTGTGACAGGACCAGCTTTGGGTGGTTTGATGTACGGCTTTTTTGGAATCGTTCCAGCTTATATGTTGGTATTTACATTCTTTCTTACCTGTGTCATCATTGTCTTTTTCATAAAAAGTCCCGGTAAGGTGATTCATCATCCTGACCGTGATGACCGCATTTTTGCCAGTATTGGAGAAGGCATTCGCTATGTCTTTAAAAACCAGGTTCTGCTGGGTGCATTTTCACTCGATATGTTTGCCGTTTTGTTTGGTGGCGCAGTTGCCCTGTTGCCGGTTTTTGCTTCAGATATTCTGAAAGTTGGCCCCCAGGGATTAGGTGTATTGCGTGCCTGTCCAGCCATTGGTGCGATCCTGATGTCGGTGCTGTTGACTTATTATCCTCCCGTCAGACGGTCGGGTCGGCAAATGCTTTTCAGTGTGGCCGGATTCGGTGTATGTATGATTGTATTCGCATTGTCAAGGAATTTTTACCTGTCGGGAGCAGTCCTGCTGCTGAGCGGTTCATTTGATTTTGTGAGTGTGGTTATCCGAAGCAGTATCCTTCAGTTGTTTACTTCCAACGAGATGAAAGGCAGGGTATCGTCTGTCAACAGCATTTTTGTGGGTTCATCAAATGAACTGGGGGCTTTCGAGTCTGGAAGTGCTGCCAGCCTGATGGGGCTGGTTCCATCGGTAGTCTTTGGAGGTGTGATGACTTTGGTTGTGGTTGGAGTGGCTACGGTGGTAGCTCCTAAACTCAGGGGGATGTCTTTGAATGATCATTCGGTGGATTGATATTTCAACCAGAATAGTTTCGGGAAGGAATAGATTGTGGCATTCTCCACTTTTATTGTTTCCGCAGGTACCGCAGGTAGTATATTTTGGTTCACCTCAGTGCAACAGGGAGCGAATTGCAATATTAGCCACTTGCGGTATCTTCGGTAACTGCGCTATCTTCGGAATGAAGACAAGGCTAAAGGTACAATTACTGTCGTGTCTCAAGTAATGTGGCACTGAGACCTATTAATAGTGACACATAACAGGACAGGTTTTTTAAAGTAATATGCACATTCAAAAGTAAATAAACCACACACATGGTGGTTGTAGGTTGTACCCTTGTAATATTATAAGGAACAGTCACTTGAATCATTTTGGGTACAACCAGAGATATAACATGTTTTAAAAAATTTCAGGTCTGTGGTTGTACCCTTTTTTAATATTAACTATTCATATTCAGCTTCTTACAGCGGTACAACCTACAACCACCATCTTCTGAGCATTTCTTTATCGGCAAGTCCATCCTAAACCTTTGTCAGCTTCCATTTTCCTTTTCTGAAATAATACCAGGCTGTTAAAGTCAGTGCTGATTCAGCGGCTACAATGGCTATACAGACACCTTCAATATTCATATCAAGTACAATGGCAAGCAGCCAGGCAAGTGGTATTTCGAACAGCCAGAAGCAGAAGATGTTTATCTTGGTGGGGGTGATTGTGTCACCGCTGCCATTGAATCCCTGAATAAGTACCATGCCAAGTGCATAAAATACAAAGCCATAGCTAATGATTTGCAGGCTCGTCACCCCACTTGCCACGACTGCCGGATCAGTAATGAAAAGCCGGATAAATGGTTCAGGAATTAGGACGAAGACCAGACCAATCAGTCCAAGCAATACCATATTGGCAATGGCGGTCATCCAAACGGTTCGTTCAGCTCTTTCCGGTTGTTGGGCTCCCAGGTTTTGACCCACCAACGTAGAAGCGGCGTTGCTCAGCCCCCAGGAGGGCAAAAGGGCAAAAACTACAATTCTAATGGCGATGGTATACCCGGCCAATACCTCTGAACCCAATACTGAAATGATGCGGATAAGGGCAATCCAGCTGGAAGTGGCGATGATGCTTTGCAATATACCACCAGTGGCCAATCGAAAGAGTTGAAACATTACTTTCAGTTTTATTTGAAGATGATGAAGTTCAAGCCTGATTCTTTTTTTTCCTTTAAACAAAAGGTAAAACTGGTAGCAAACTGCCAGACTTCTTCCTGTGGTGGTAGCAACAGCGGCACCCATCAATCCCAGGCGGGGAAATGGACCGATGCCGAAAATAAGCAAGGGATCGAGCAGGATATTGATGAGGTTGGCCAATACCAAAACACGCATCGACACAGCTGCATCGCCCGAGCTGCGAAAAACGGCATTGATGATAAACAACAACATAATGACCGCGTTTCCGCCAAACATGATGGCAGGATAAAGATAACCCGCCTGGGCCATTTCTGGAGATGATCCCATGAGTAATAAAAATTCTTTGGCATATACGATGCCTGGAATTGTGATGAGTAAGGAAACAAAAAGTCCGGCGACGATGGCCTGAAAAGCAGCGATGCCGGCCTTGGCGGATTGTTTTTCGCCGATCCGGCGGGCTACCAAAGCAGTTGTAGCGGTACTCAAACCCATTCCAATGGCATAGACAATGGTCATGCTTGCCTCAGTTACCCCTACGGTGGCAACCGCATCAGCCCCGAGCTTCGAAACAAAAAAGATATCGACTACTGCAAATACCGATTCCATGATCATTTCCAGTACCATCGGGATTGAAAGAATGAGCAGTGCTTTGCCAATGCTGTCGCTGGTGAAATCGCGGTCGCTTCCCGCGATGGCTTCTTTTATGTCGATCCACAACGATTTTAATCGAATGGCTTTTAATTGGTCAATAAAGGTCATCACTTTTTTATCCGTCATGATAAAAATAAATTAGGGCTAAAAATAAACGAAAAGGGTCAATGAATTGAAATCCTTTCTTGCTTTGTAGAAATTAACGGATTGCGGAATAACAGACCGCCGTAGTTTTAGTCAGTTTCATGAACCGGTCTTTTTGAATTTGAGGTAAATTTAAGGATTTTGGATTTAATCAATGAACCTGATGACGATAAAAATGTTTGAGAATAAAAAAACTATAATGAAATTAACACTTCTGTATATATCAATAGGTATGGTTTTGATTTTCTCATCGTGTCTAAAGGATCCAAATAGTCTTTCTGCCATTGATTCGACCTCTTTTCATGAAAAGCAGATTCAGCTTCAATTTAAGCCCACTCAGTCAGGTGCACATGATTCATTGCTTACTACATTTACACAACAGCAGAGTCTTGTATTAAAAGAGTTGGATGAAATGCTGAGAATTACTGAACACATTACTCAATCACATTCTGATACCCTCTGGCGGGTTCTTACAAGGAAGTGGACAGAATTCGATTCCACCTACGTTGGCCTTGGCCTTACGCCTTTTGCAAAAAATGAATCTACGGCTGATTCTTTAAAGGGTGAATTATTTCCTGAAGCAGCCCTCAAATGGGCCCAGTTGAATGTTGAATTGGTCAAACTTTCGGGAGAAGTTCGATTTGGCGATGCTTTGGAAATACTTTTGTATCGGACAAAAAACTTTGTTTTTCCAGAGGACCTGTTGAAATCGGTGATATATACCCATGTTTTCGACCAGATATTTGTCAATGTCATTGGCGCTTCGACGATGGATTACCAGCATACGACAGGAGGAAATGTCAGGCTCATCCAGGAAACAAGTTATCCACAAAGCAATGAAATGACCTTGAAATGTGAATGTAACGACCTGCGGTACATGGATATTTTTATCAGAATTCCTTCCTGGGCAGTCAATCCTTCTGTAAGTCATGGCAATGTGAAATATGTTGCCCGGCCTGGTGAATATTCACAGATTTCAAAGAAATGGCAAACAGGCGATGAGATCAAAGTTGTATTCAGAAATTAATCTAAAGTCTGCCGTCTAATTGCGACGGCAAAGAATCGCTCAGCCATTGGTTGTGTGCATGATTCTTTGCCGTCGGATTTCAATGAATAGATCTATTCCTATTGCATTTTATTCGGGTGAATGAAGTGCGATGTGGTTTCCTTCGGTATCTTCAAAGACTGCATAGTAACCAAGCTCATCGTTGATCTTGGTTTTGTGAGCAATGATTTCACCCCCGGCGGCAATCACACGGTTTAAAATATTGTCCAAATTCTTGCCTCCATTCAGGTAGATTTTAACTCCCAGCGAAGAGGGAATAAATCCATTTCCCTGAACAATGGCACCACCAACCCCGTCCGAGTCACGATCCATGGGTAAAAAGCCCATTCTTAACCCATTCATGGTGGATTCAGTCATTTCGTAATTATAGATACGCGAATAAAATTCCTTCGCCTGTTCGAAATTCAACACCGGAATCTCAAACCAATTGATTGCATTTGTCATTTTTTCCATGGTATATATTTTTGAATCTCATTTTAAAGACAATTACGCATAAGACTTAGATAAGTTCAAATTAAAAGCCATGTATTTTTATTCAAAATATTCATTTGGAACGATATTGTCAGACACATTCATTTATCTTTGTGATCATTAAAAAAAACAAGCAATGAGCGAAAGGCCACTTATTTTAATTACCAATGATGATGGTGTCACAGCAAGGGGTATCACCGAGCTTTCCGAAGTAATGCGCCTTTTTGGCGATGTGGTGATTGTAGCTCCCGATCGGCACATGTCGGGGATGTCGAATGCCATAACGGTCGATTTTCCAATTCGTGTAACTAAAATCGTTGACGAGGAAGGCTATCAGGTGTATAGTTGCACCGGAACGCCTGTTGATTGTGTGAAGCTGGCCTTCAATCAACTGCTGGATAGATACCCTGATTTTGTGGTTTCTGGAATCAATCATGGATCAAATTCATCCATCAGTGTCGTTTATTCCGGGACCATGGGTGGAGCTCTTGAAGGCTGCATTCACGGCATTCCATCGATCGGATTTTCTTTGAATGACTACGATCATGAAGCTGACTTTTCGCGTGCAAAAATATATGTGGCCAGGGTCTTTCAGCAAGTGGCCCAAAATGGACTTCCTCCTTTTGTTTGCCTGAATGTGAATATCCCCAAAGGAGAAATCAAAGGCATCCAGGTCTGTCGCCAGACTTCGGGTAAATGGGTTGAAGAATTTGACAAACGCACTGATCCACATAAAAGGGAGTATTACTGGATGGCAGGTTATTTCAAAAACTACGAAGTTGATGAGGTGGATGCCGATATTACTGCCCTGGAGAATGGATTTGTTTCCATTGTTCCGGTGAATGCAGATATGACTTGCTACCAGACTTTTGAGACCATGAAAAGCTGGAGGTTCTGATATGTTTACTCACAAACGAAACCGGTTCGATCGTATTCTGATAGGTTGGTTAATCGGAACCATCCTTCCATTGATCATCTTTTTGATTACTTACGAGGTGAAATACAGTGAATTGGAATTCTTGGCCTTCCTCCGTAATATGTGGAGAATGAAAATATTCCTGAAATTGTTGAGTATATGTGTGTTTCCCAACCTTGGTTTCTTTTTGCTTTTTTACCGGTTGAAATATGATATGGCAACCCGTGGTGTCCTGATGGCAACGTTTATGTATGCCTTTGTAGTTCTGATTGCCAAAATGGTATAGAATAAAGAAGATGAGAAGATGAGAATATAAAGCTATCAAATAAGAGATAAGAAATATTAATAAGAAATAAGGAACTCCTTAACACTGATTGGTGTGATGACGTGGAACCTGGAAATTTAAACTTTGAACATTAAACTCATGAAGTATTACGTCATAGCTGGTGAAGCCTCGGGAGATTTACATGCCTCCAACCTGATCAAGGAAATCAGCTTGATTGATCCCCAGGCACAGTTTCGTGGATTTGGCGGTGATCTGATGGAGGAAGCAGGCATGACTGTGATGAAACATTATCGTGACATGGCTTTCATGGGCTTGGTACCAGTACTTATGAACATACGTACCATCAAAAAAAACTTCAAGTTCTGCGAGGAAGATTTGCTTGCATTTAATCCTGATGTGCTGATATTGGTAGATTATCCCGGCTTTAACCTTCGGATGGCTAAATTTGCCAAAGGAAATGGAATACGGACGTATTATTATATTTCTCCCAAGATTTGGGCATGGAAACAGAAGCGCGTATATCGCGTAAAAGCTTATGTGGATGAGATGTTTACCATTTTGCCATTTGAATCTGAATTTTATGACAGGTTTGATTACAAGGTCAATTACGTTGGAAACCCATTGCTGGATGCGATTCTACAAAAGAAAACAGCACCCGATTATCCACGCTTTCTGAGTGAAAATCAATTGCCGGATAAACCTATTCTGGCTTTATTGCCAGGGAGTAGGAGAGGGGAGATCAGTGTTTTACTTCCCACGATGTTGGAAGCTGCTTCGCATTTCCCTGAATACCAATGTATCATTGCAGGTGCCCCAAATATGGGAACTGAATTTTATCTGCCGTTCATGACAGCACATTCTGCTCCGATTATTTGGAATAAAACCTACGAAATATTGATTCACAGCCGGGCTGCCATTGTATCATCAGGAACAGCGACTCTGGAGACGGCCATTTTAAATGTTCCGCAGGTTGTCGTTTATCAAATGACCCCCAACTGGTTGTTTAAATACCTGAAGAAATATTTTCTGAAAACCAAATGGGTCTCGTTGGTGAATATTATTCTCAAGAAGGAAGCAGTCACTGAATTAATTCAATCAGACTTTAAGCTTGAAAATATAATCAGCGAATTGAATAAAATTGTCCATGATCCACAGAATGAGAAAAGGATGTTGGATGATTATAGGGAAATGATGATCCTGTTGGGTAATAAGGGGGCTTCTCAAAGGGCTGCAAACTTAATGGTTGCAAAATTAAAGGGCTCAAAAACAAAAGTGTAGATTCAATTATTCAGTCATTCCAATTAGCGTATGTTCAGTTTATTGAAAAAAGAGATCACCAGTTTTTTTGGATCGTTGACAGGATACATCGTCGTTTTTGTATTCCTGTTGGCAACAAGTCTGTTTCTATGGATTTTTCCGGGAAACTATAATATCCTGGAAGGGGGATATGCATCACTCGATGCACTTTTTTCCCTGGCCCCGTGGGTTTACCTTTTTCTGGTTCCGGCAGTCACCATGCGGTTGTTCGCAGAAGAAAAGCGGCTTGGAACCATGGAGGTACTGCTTACCCGTCCAATTTCTGTCTTTCGCATTGTTCTTGCCAAATACCTGGCAGGTTTACTGTTAGTTACCATCTCGTTATTACCCACGCTGGTTTATTTTTATTCGGCCTACTCCCTCGGAAATCCCGTGGGCTCTATTGATACCGGAGGAACCTGGGGCGCCTATATCGGATTGTTTTTTCTGGCAGCCATCTATGTAGCAATCGGATTGTTGGCATCTGCGCTCACGGATAATCAGATTTTTTCTTTTATCCTGGCCATGGGCTTGTCGTTTATGGCCTATTTGGGTTTCGATTTGGTGGGTTCCTTGCAATTTCCCTCAGCAATTCAACAGCTTATTACAGGATTGGGAATCAACGAACATTATACTTCAATCAGTCGTGGAGTAGTTGATTCACGCGATTTAGTTTATTTCCTGTCCACCATTTTCCTTTTACTATTTCTAACCAGCCGTATCATTCATTTTCATAAGATCAACCTTCGGAGAGAATTAAAACTGGGAGCATCGGTTCTTGCCCTTGTTATTGTGCTCCTTTTTATTGGCGGGAGGATGTTCTTTCGACTCGATTTGACGGCAGAAAAAAGGTATTCGATTACTCCCATTTCGAAAAATCTGGTGAATAAACTGGACAAACCTATTAATGTCACGCTCTATCTGGCAGGGGAATTGCCCCCTGGGTTTCGCAAGCTCCAAAAGTCAATTGAGGAAAAAGTTGCAGATTACAATGCTTATTCGTCTCAGTTGATTAACCTGACAGTGATTGATCCTTATGAAATTACTGATGCCAAAAGACGTGATCAGCTCTTCATCGAGCTGGCCGAAAAGGGTCTTCAGCCAACTGAAATCCGACAGAATACAGATCAGGGAACTATTACCCGACGTATTTTTCCAGGGGCGATCGTTCAGTATAGTGAAAAGCAGTTAAGTGTTAATTTGCTAAATAATAATCCAGCCTTGAATCCAGAAGTGAATTGGAATAATTCAATAGAAGGACTGGAATACGAATTGACTGGTGCGTTTTCTGAATTAATGACAACAGAAAAGAAAACAGTTGCCTTCCTGACCGGGCAGGGCGAATTAAACGAGTATGAAACCCATGATTTTGGGGAGACTTTGGCTGAAAAGTATAAATTATTGCAGGTTTCATCCCAACAGCTTATTTCCATAGGCACCCAGATCAAAACATTGATTGTTGCTAATCCAACCATGGCATTTGCTGAAAGCGACAAATTTTACATCGACCAGTATTTGATGAATGGTGGCAGGATTATGTGGCTGGTCGATCCGGTGTCGGTGAGCCTGGATAGTTTGAGTACTGGCTTAACCACCCTTGCCTTCCCTCAGAAGCTGAATCTGGATGACCAGTTTTTCAAATATGGAGTCCGCTTGAATGCCAACCTGGTTCAGGATGCGATTTGCCTGAGAATTGTGGTAAATACTGCACCAGAAGGTCAACCAGCCAAGTTTACACCAGCACCCTGGTATTTTTCGCCATTGCTGATGCCCTCTGAGAATCATGTGATCAGCCGCAATCTGAACCAGGTGAAAGCTGAATTTGTGAGCTCAATTGATACGATTAAAGGACAAGGAGAAGTGCATAAAACAGTCATTCTGGCGACCTCGCCTTATTCATTGGTCTCCAATACTCCCATGGAAGTGAGTCTGGCGAGTATCAATAATCCGCCTGATCGCCGGCTTTTTAATCAGCCGCCTCAATCGGTGGGTGTTTTACTTGAGGGTACCTTCACTTCAGTTTTTCAAAACCGGATGGTCGATTCTTTTGGGGTAAAAGCTTCAGAAGTAAAAACGGAGAGTAAACCTACCAGGATGATCGTATTATCAGACGGAAATTTGATCGCCAATCAGTATCATTTTGTGGCTGGCGTACCTGAATTTCTGCCAATGGGATATGATCGGTATTTGAAACAGTCCTTAGGAAACAAAGCCTTTTTATTGAATGCAGTTAATTACCTTTGCGACGATCAAGGGTTAATGGAACTACGATCGCGTGTTTTTAAAATCCGCTTGCTCGATAAAGTCAGGATTCGGGAAGAAAAAACGTTCTGGCAAATGCTGAATATGTTGATGCCATTGGTGCTAATTGCCTTGTTTGGTGGGGGGTATGTATATCTTCGTCGACGCAAATATAAATGTTGATTTCTTTTGTATAATTCTTGAATGATCAATTAGGTAGAAAAAATCAAAGTTTGTATATTCGTGATCTTCTCGTTGAAAAGATGCGAAGCTGATTTCAAGGCATGAAAATTAAAAAGAAACTAAAAACTCTAAAAAATATCCAATGAAATTTGTTGTTTCAAGTACCGAATTACTTAGTCATCTTTCTGCAATCAGTAAAGTGATCAATTCAAAGAATACACTTCCTATTCTGGATAATTATTTGTTTTTGCTGGAAGACAACCGTTTAACAGTCACTGCATCCGACCTTGAATCAACTTTGATTACAAGTCTGGAGCTTGAGAACACCAATGGAACAGGTGCCATTGCAGTTCCTGCCAAGTTGATGAACGAAACACTCAAGGAGTTTCCAGAGCAACCTTTGACTTTCCAGATCGATCCTGATACTTTTGCCATTGAGATTTTCTCTCAGAACGGTAAATTCAGCATTGTTGGACAGAATGGTGAGGATTTTCCTCAGCAACCTATCTTGAATGAGACGCTTGCATCCACCATCAATGTGAATCACAGTGTACTGTTGAGCGGAATCAATAAAACATTGTTTGCCACTGCTGACGATGAACTTCGTCCGGTGATGAATGGTATTTTTATTGAATTGTCAACCGAAGATATCAAGTTTGTGGCTTCTGATGCCCACAAACTGGTTCGCTACAAACGTTTCGATGCCAAGGCTGACAAAGATGCTTCGTTCATTCTTCCAAAAAAACCGGCAGCTTTGTTAAAAAGCTTGCTTCCCAAAGAAGATTTTGACGTAAAATTGGATTTTGATGATAAGAATGCCTTTTTTACTTTAAGCAACTTTAAACTCATTTGTCGTTTGGTGGAAGGTAATTATCCAAGTTACAATTCTGTGATCCCAACCAATAATCCCAATCAGTTGATTATTGATCGGGTTGAATTTTACAACACAGTTCGTCGTGTTTCGGTATTCTCAAACCAAGCCAGCAATCTGATCCGCCTGAAATTAACTGAAAACCAATTGGTCGTTTCAGCACAGGACATCGACTTCTCTATTTCAGCTGTTGAGCGTCTGAGCTGTCAATATGAAGGGGAAGACATGGAAATTGGGTTCAAATCAACGTTCCTTCAGGAAATTCTTTCGAACCTATCTGCCACCGATGTGAAGATGGAATTATCTGATCCGACACGTGCCGGATTGTTATTGCCCGCTGAAAACGAGCATGAAGAAGAAAATGTTTTGATGCTTCTGATGCCAATGATGATCAACGCCTGATAAAAAGGGCAACGGCATTCATACTAGCTGCATTTCCGTCAACTCCGCCAATTCCGCCACTCCAGGAATTGCCGGAGTCGACGTTTATAAGGTGGTGATGCCTTTTCTATGAAGGATTGAAGTGTGAATAAAATTAATTACATTCAACCTTTGATTAGAACATTCAAGGTATGAAAGATATTGAGTTGTCGGATCATGTTTTATATGAAAAAATCGCCCAAAGTAATGTTTTGGCATTCGACACTTTATTTGTCCGTTATTACAAAAAACTCTGCTATTACTCCCATACGATCACTCGTAAAAATGAAATTTCCGAAGAGGTGGTTCAGGATGTGTTTATTAAAATCTGGGCCAATCGAGAATTCTTACAGATAGAAAAATCTATCAAATCATATCTCTATCGCTCTGTATATAACCTATCGGTCAATGTCCTACGTGATAATAAGAAGTTGAACAATTCAGTTGAAATTGATTCAAATTGTAGTGACTTCAAAAGCTATGACAATGCAGATAACGATATTTTATTCAATGAACTCGAATTCAGACTCTTTGAGACCATTAACTCATTTCCAGAAAAACAAAAGAATGTTTTTATCCTAAAGCGTTTCGATGGCTTAAGCTACAAACAAATTTCAGTTGAGTTAAACATGTCTGAAAAGATGGTTGAAAAATATGTCAGCAAATCCCTTACCTCCCTGCGAAACGAGTTGATTGAATATAAAATACAAAGCTCTCATTATTTTATTTTTATCTTCTAAGGGGGGAAGTCTAATTTTTTAGTGTCATATAAGCGTAGGAGTTTTAAAATAACCAACGATTATGACAAAAGAAAATAACCTTATATCCCGATATTTGCTTAATGAATTAAGTTCTGAGAAGGCTATTGCTTTTGAACATTGGATAGGCTCGGATCTAAAAAACTTAGAAAAGCTGAACAAATACAAAGCCGTTTGGGAAAGAACAAATAACTATCCAAAGGGATTTAATCCCGACGTCCATAAAGCTTTGGCAAATGTTCACAAGAGTGCAGGCATCACCCAAATGCAAAAATCAAAATCAAGATTTGCCCCGATATTAAAGATCGCTTCTATTGCTGCATTGATTATCGGGATGATTGGCTTGACCTATTATTACAATCCCTTCAATACCGATAAAATTGTTGTGATAAATTCAGGGATGGATGAAGTAAAGGAAATTGTTTTGCCCGACAGTTCACATGTTTGGCTCAATGAAAATAGTTCGCTGCAAGTAGCCAATGCTTTCACAAAAAAACAAAGAAAAGTGACCCTCAAGGGAGAAGCATACTTCGAAATAAAAAGAGATGAGACCAAACCTTTCATCATCTCCACCGGAAATACATTTACAGAAATATTGGGGACAAGCTTTAACATTAAAATGGACACCATAAACGGGAATGTCAGTGTAATCGTCAACAGCGGAAAGGTTGCCTTTTACAGCTCAATCAACAAATCAGAGAAATTGATTCTCAAGCCTACCGACGAAGGAATTTTTGTTGGCTCAACCAGCAAAATAATTCGTTCAGCAAATCTGAATATTAATTATCTGACATGGAAAACAGGTATTCTAACTTTCAATGATACACCCCTTAACGAGGTCTGTTTTGAATTAAGCAAATACTATAAGAAAAGTGTAAAAACAGCGGCTCCTGTTTCAAACAAATCATTGACGGGTACTTTCAAAAATGAAAAACTTGAAGACATATTAAAAACAATTGAACTCACACTAGATGTTCAGGCTGAAATATCTGGAAATGAAACAATTATTCACAATTAATCTTCAGACCATACACCTAAACCTTTTTTCATTGATATGATCCAATTTAGAATTAACCTAACAGCTATTATCATACTATTTTCCTGTTTTATTTCATCTGCCAAAGAGACGATCAACCTGCAAAATGCAACCATCGAATTCAGTAGTAAAAAACTCACAGTCAAACAGGCCCTTGACGAGATTAACAGCCTGTCAGACATCAGTATCTTTTATGGCAGTCAAGAACCGTTCCTCAATTTGAACATCGTGTTTTCATCTCGAACATTGACGGTACAAAAGGCCTTGGACGAAATTAAAAGTCAGGCTCCTGTCACTGTAATTTTCAACAAAGACCATGTCATTGTAAAAAGCAAAGAGGAAACTAAGAAATATAGAATCCATGGCATGGTGAAAGAGGCTGAAACAATGGAGAGCCTCACTGGCGTTGCCATCTATGTAAAGGGCACTTCCATTGGTACGGTAACCGATCTGGATGGAACATTTTCAATGGACTTGAGCCCGGGAGACTATCAATTGGTCTGTCGTTACATGGGGCATCAGGAACAGCAAATCAATATCAATCTTTCACAGGATGTTGATTTGAACTTTTCTTTAAAAATCCAGCATAACAAATTAAAGGAAGTGAACATTACCGGGAACATTACTGAAGTTAAATCGCTTGAAACAGGAAGGCCCATTGAAACAATTGACTCAAAAGTGGTCAACCATTTAAATACCAATGACGTAAACGACGCTTTGCTTGGCAGAATAAACGGGGTCTGGACCACCAAGATTTCAGGTGCTCCCGGCGACCATCACAACATCAAAATAAGAGGGATCAGTTCCATTTTGGGAAGCACAGATCCATTGTATGTGGTTGATGGAGTAATTATTCCTGTGGTTAACTTCAAGACCCTGGGAATTGCGGATTTAAATTCACACGATGTAAACAGCATTTCAGTTTTGAAAGATGCCTCCTCTACAGCACTGTATGGTTGCCTTGGAGGAAATGGAGTCGTCATTGTTGAAACCAAGAAAGGTGGCGGCAAAACAAGTTTTAATTTTAATGTTAAAAAGGGAATGCAGCACTT
>DASXUZ010000088.1:0-4449 GCA_036504555.1 Prolixibacteraceae bacterium
CAGCTTGAAAGGTGCCTGTATTTCACAAAAAAAAAGCTTTCCGGGTTGGAAAGCTTCAGGTATGGCAGGGTATAGAAATACCGCTTTTTCAGGCTTTGAATCCTGGAATATTTAAAACCAGTTCTTCCATTTAATCAACAAGATACCCACCAGGGACAGGCAAACGGAAATGCCAATGACATAGACAAATGCGTAGGGTGATTGCTCGAAGCTGTTGGGAACGTTCATCCCATACATACTGGCCACCAGTGTGGGGATCATCAGGATAATGGTCACCGAGGTGAGCTGTTTCATGATCACGTTCAAATTGTTCGAGATCACCGATGCAAAGGCATCCATCATTCCGCTTTGGATATCGCTGTATACATTGGCCATTTCCAAAGCCTGCTTGGTTTCAATGATCACATCCTCCATCAGATCTTCATCATACTCAATGCCCTTCATATTGCGGCCGTTGCGCATCTTGGCCAGCACCATCTCGTTTGTTTTCAGCGAGGTGATAAAGAATACCAGGCATTTTTCCATGTGCAGCAAACGGTGCAATTCCTTGTTTTTGGTCGCATTTTCCAAATCCTTTTCAATCAGGGCAGTCTGCACGTTGATTTCTTTCAGGAATTGAAGGAACCACACGGCAGAAATCAGGAATAGGTTTAAAACGTAATCGAATTGATTGGTGATGGTGATCTTGTTTTCGTTGACCGCCTTGATCAGAGAAGTGATGATTTCGGTACGACGCGAACAGATTGTAATGATCTGGTTGCCGGATACAATGATTCCCAAAGGAACCGTTATGAAAGGAATACCACTGTTTTGATTGTTGAGCGGAACACGAAGAATGATCAGTACAACCCCTTCATCCACCTCGATACGCGATCGTTCATCGGTATCCAGAACGTCCATTACAAAATCCCTCGGGACATTGTATTCATTGATTAAAACTTCTACTTCTTCGTTGGTAAGTTCCTGGGAATTGATCCAGCAGTTTGGCTGGAATTCATTCAGACGTGTAAAGGAATTACCGGTTTCCCAATAAGTAATCATAGTTTCTCCGTTTTACGACAAACAGAGACTATGAACCGCTCTGTTTACCGGATTAATAACTTTTCTAACTGTGTCGAATGATAATCGTCCATTTTGGATTTATTATTATTGTGGTGCAAAGGTAATTAAATGCGTTTAGAACAAATACAATCGGGCAAAAAAAACTCTTTTTTATGCATATTTAAAGTTGAACTTTAAATATGCATAGATTTGGTTGTTTTTTGCTATAAATTCATGTAATTTTAAACTCTGATTTTAAATTTGCATAAAAATGTTTGTTTCACGTGAAATATATAATGAAGTAATCGAATCCTACAACAGCTTTCCGGTTGTTACTATTACAGGGCCCAGACAATCGGGCAAAACAACATTACTAAAAAATATTTTTCCTGACAAAAAATATATCTCGTTGGAAGATCCTGATACCCGACAATTGGCAATATCTGATCCCAGATCATTTCTGAACCAATCGGATACGG
Source organism: Prolixibacteraceae bacterium (assembly GCA_036504555.1). Classification (GTDB taxonomy): domain Bacteria; phylum Bacteroidota; class Bacteroidia; order Bacteroidales; family Prolixibacteraceae; genus Aquipluma. The sequence goes on from DASXUZ010000088.1 coordinate 1,521, forward strand.
GGCTAATCATTGATGAAATTCAACGGGTTCCTGATTTGGTTTCATACATTCAAGGAATTGTAGACAAGCTTAAAAAGCCCGGTTATTTTATTTTATCCGGAAGTCAACAATTTGAACTTTCGCAAACCATTTCACAATCGCTGGCAGGAAGAACTGCTATCTTGCGCCTGTTACCCTTTTCAATTCATGAAGTCCAAGTAGTTTCACCTGATACGACAGTCGATGAATTGATCTTTAAAGGGTTTTATCCCAGGATATACAATCAACCCATGGTCAATCCATCGCGCTATTACAACAGTTATCTGGAAACATACATTGAGCGCGACTTACGGCAGTTGATTAATGTAAAGGATTTACGACAGTTCGAATTGTTTGTCCGATTGTGTGCCGGAAGGGTGGGGCAGATTTTTGTGGCAAGCAATCTGGCCAACGAAGTAGGGGTAACAGTTCCTACCATTCAATCATGGCTTTCCATTCTCCAGGCTTCTTACATCGTTTATTTGCTACAGCCCTTCCATGCCAACATCAATAAACGGTTGACCAAATCACCCAAAATTTACTTTTATGATGTGGGTTTGGCCACCTTCCTGGCAGGAATCAACGAGGCCTATCAGCTTGCTACAAGTCCGTTAAAAGGGCCTTTGTTCGAAAACCTTGTTGTGATGGAATTGCTCAAAAACAAGTACAACCATTTCAAGCAATATCAACTTTACCATTATCGTGACAGTAACAATAACGAGGTTGATTTGATTGTGGATCATTTTACTCACCTGGATGCCATTGAAATTAAATCGTCGCAGACTTTTGACAAAAGTTTTACCAAAGGATTGAATCATATTCGGGAAGTTCTACCACAAAAAATCAGAAATACGACTGTCTGTTATTCCGGAGAGATCGAACAAACGGTTGGCCTAAGCAAATTGGTCAATTATAAAAATATTGCCAAGATATAAATTCAAATCATATGGAAGGGTTGTATGAAGCGGAACGTCAAGCTTGGATGAACGAACCCTTTGATATTGAATTCGTTTAATTGAAACTATTGGGCGGATGCAACCCTCTAATTTTATACATAAAAAAACCCGCCTGAAAACTCAAGCGGGTTGGAATACGATTTTCTTTATTTTGATTGAATGCAGATTGAATTGAATTATAATTCAATGGTTTGCCCATTGTAGAAATCCAGGATTTTGGTCCTGAATATATATTCATACTTGGCCTGAAGCAAATTGCTCTGGGCGGTGGTCAGGTTGTTTTTGGTCTGGTTGTACTCCACTGAATTGATCATCCCCACGTTGAATTTCTCTTCCGTATAACGGAAAGCCTCGGTGGATGAAACAACTGCTTTCTGGTTGGCAATATACCTTTTGTAGGATGCAAGGGCATTGGTATAGGCTTGTTCAATGTCTTTGCGCAGCAGGTTCTTGGTGCTCTGTAACTTTAACTCAGAATCCTCCAATTGAATTTGCGAATTCTTCACCTGTGTTTGTGCCTGGAAACGATTGAAAATCGGAATACTCAGGGTGGCTCCAAATCCATAGCGCTGGTTGCTTTGCAGCTGGTCACTGAACGACATTTTTTCAACAGAGAAAGGAATGGTGTATTTGTTATTATACAGGTTGTTATAATTGGCCCCAAAGGACAGGGTGGGCATCAAGTTTCCTTTCGCAATTTTCAACTGGTTACGGGCGCTTTCCAGTTTAAATTCTGCACTCTTGACTGCTGGCTTGGTTTGAACTGCATTTTTGAATACATCCATTGAATTGATCATGGTCATGTTGGCACCGATTTCAGGAAGTACCGGTTTTTCAATTTTAAAGCTTTCGGTAGATGGCAATTCCAGGAACTGGTATAAATTCAGATATGCCAGCTGAACCCTGTTTTGAGCATTGACCACATCCAATTCTTCACGGGCAAACTGAGCCTCTATTTCGAGTAAACTACCCTTGGCAAGGCTCCCGGCTTCCACCAATTTGCCCGTTCGGTCGATCTGAAGCTGAGTGATTCTTAGGACTTCTTCAGATACGGTGACCAATTCCTGGGCGAAAAGAATTTCAAGGTAGGAGGCCGCAATATTGAGCATGATATCATCTTTGGCCTTTTTCATGTCTTCCAGGCTGGCGCGTAAATCCATTTCTGCCATCTTGATCGAATTGGTCAGCACAAAGCCGTTCCAGAGTGTCACATTTGAACTTGCGTAGGCCGACGTAGAATTGGAATTAATATCGACATACGTATTGTCAGAGGCAACCGACCTTCCAAAATTCATGCTGTTTTGCACACTGGCATTCAGGTTGGGCAAACGGTTATTTTTTGCCTGCTGGTGCTGGTTGCTGTAATAGTCACTATTCAGCCCCTGCTGTTTAATCTGGATGTTGTTTTGAAGTGCATAATCAATACATTTCTGTAATGACCATGTTTCCTGTCCTTGAGCACCGGTAAAAATGACAAGCATGAAAGCTGCCATGATGAGGCTGTACATTCGTTTCATTCGTATATTTTTAAAATTGATTTCTAATTCTTTTTTGAACTTTAAACTTTGAACTTTTAAGCCTTCTTCTTTTCTTCTTCTTTGATCTTCTTCGGATCAATCTTTTCACCCTTTACTTTATCGGTTTTGGCCAATCCTTTGACTACTTCGATATTTATACCATCTGAGATGCCTGTTTTAACCATTCGTTTTTCAAACACCTGCGGAGTGGCCGTTTCTACCTCTACAAATGAAGAGTCTTTTTCAAACTTAAGCATTCCTTCTGGAATGACAAGAACACTGTCCTTCTTTTCAAGCACGATATTGGCATTGGCACTGTAACCGGCCCTGATGAACTGATTTTCTTTCAGCACTACATTGGCCTTGATTTCAAACTGAATGGCGCCATTCTCTTCTTTCCCTTTGGGAGCGATGTATTCGAGGATGGCTCCGAACTTA
>DASXUZ010000089.1:0-12437 GCA_036504555.1 Prolixibacteraceae bacterium
AAAGGTAAGATCAATGCCCAGCGATTTACACGGAAATACTATGCACTACAAATGAAACGACTGTATAATACCATTTTGAATGATTAACGATATCAAGGCGGCACTTGAAGTGCTGCAAAAAGGGGGCGTCATCCTGTATCCCACCGACACAATATGGGGACTTGGATGTGATGCCTGCAACGAAGAAGCGGTGAAACGGATTTATACGATCAAGAACCGCGTAGACTCAAAGAGCATGCTTGTTTTAATGGAGAATGCCGGATTGCTTGAGCGCTATGTGGATCAGGTTCCTGAGATTGCCTTCGATTTGATTGAGGTGACCGACAAGCCATTGACCATCATTTACGATGGGGCCAAGAACCTGGCCAAGAACCTGGTTGCCGAAGATGGAAGCATTGGTATCCGCATTACTACTGAAGCCTTCAGCAGCGACTTGATCCGCCGCTTTAAACGACCCATTGTTTCAACCTCCGCCAACCTGAGCGGAAAACCTTCGCCTGCCTGCTTTGACCAAATTGACCAGCAAATCATCGATGCGGTTGACTATGTGGTCAAATATCGGCAGGATGACACCCACAAAGCAACGCCCTCAAGCATTATGAAACTGGGAAGAGGCGGCGAAATAAAAATAATCCGACAGTGAGTTCCAGGTTTCATGTTCCATGTTCCAGGTTGCGCTCCTGGAACCTGGAACCTGAAACTTGGAACTTTCAACTTTTAACTTTTAACTCAAAATTGTACTCATGTTTCAACCCAATAGAAAAACAACTTTTCAGCCTGATAAATTAAAAGAGATCGCCATGAAGGTGACTGAAACTTCAGTGCTGATGAACTTTCTGATCGCGAAGTTTCCAGAGAAGAGCCGCACTACCATTAAATCGCTTTTGGCTCACAAACAGATCTGTGTAGATGACATGGTGACCACCAAATTCGACTTCCCATTGAAACGTGGACAGATGGTATTTGTCAACAAAAAAAAGTCGGAAGAGAAACCCCGCTTCAGGGGTTTGCGCATTGTCCATGAAGATGCTGACATCATCGTGATTGATAAGGCAAGCGGATTGCTTTCAATGGCATCAGAAACCGAGAAGCAAAAGACGGCTTACCATATGCTGAGCGAATATGTCAAAAGGTTTGATCCCAAGAACCTGATTTTTATCGTGCATCGGCTCGATCGTGAAACCTCTGGCTTGATGATGTTTGCCAAAAGCAAAAGGGTACAGGAGGCTTTGCAGAAAGACTGGAATGAAGCCATCATCGAACGATCGTACGTGGCCGTTGTAGAAGGAAGCATTGAAAAACCGGAAGGAACCATCACTTCGTGGCTCAAGGAAAACAAGGCCATGGTGATGTATTCAAGTCAGACACCTGACGACGGCATGAAAGCCATCACCCATTACAAGGTGTTGAAAACCAATAAACTATTCTCTCTGCTCGATGTGAAGCTTGAAACCGGGCGCAAGAACCAGATCAGGGTTCACATGAAAGATATTGGATTCCCGGTGACAGGTGATAAAAAATACGGCGCTAAATTGAATCCCGTTGGCCAAATGGGGCTTCATGCAAGGGTGCTTTCCTTTAAGCATCCGGTTACAGGAAGGGCCCTTCGATTTGATACCCCCATTCCCTTAAAATTCCAGAAACTCTTTAGCCTGCCGGTAAGATCAGAATAGAAACTTTCATAGCCTATTCTTTTGTTTCTGTTTCTAAGATTCTTGAATTTTTGTGGCAGCTAATAAGTCGGGCGGAGAGATAATGGCTTCGGGCATGGGGCGTGGGGTCGGCTGGCAGCCATTCTCCTTCCTTGTTCCTATCCCTCTGTCATTATCATCTGTAACCCATGTGTAACTCATCTGTAACCTTTCTGTAACCTCGCGATACAGAAAGGTTACAGATGAGTATCGGAAAAGTATCAGATATACGCCTTCAATACTCTACCACTATCCTTTGCTGTCTGGCTTCAGCTGTTACACGACAGAATTGTCGGATTCAAGCATTGCAATTTACGTAGTTTGAAATAGGAAAAACCTTATTCAAATTCCAGTCCGCCAAAGTATTCTGGCATATGGAAAGAGGGTTTATCTGTTTTAATCCGGGTCCAGGAAACAAAATGGGGAACGCTCAGGTCGTCTCCGCATTTATAGAAATTGCCGCGCATTTTCTTCCCCTGAAGGGGTTTTAGGTTGTGTTGAAAGAATACTTCCCAGGGAATTGCGATGGTCATATCCCATTGGGTAGCCACTTTCTCTTCTGGAAAAGGTAAATAGCCCAGGGTTGAAATTCTCCGGATAGAGGCCAGTTGCTCGATGTTGGCATGGGTGGCCGGTTCTCCTTTTTTCCTGAACCCCAGCAAGGCTGTTCCGATGCAGGTCATTTCCAGGTTGTAGTATTCGTCATTCCCCTCGGGTGAAAGAAAGAATTCGACACAGCTATCGGTCCAGACAGGGCCATTGTGTTCGGTGATTTCAGCTTTTACCGACTGTTCGTTCACCTTGTAGCGCAGAAAGAGTTCATTTTCGTTGTAGGCAATCTGCACTGAAACATCGGGTTTGTAGGGGAAGTCTTTCCAGTTCACCACTTCAAGGGGAAGAGTTTCAATTTCCAGGTCAATTGTTTCACTCACCAATTCCAATGGGGGATTGGTAAAGCCGGGCAATATTTCAAATACTTTCATAAGCTTGCTTTTAAAATGACATTCAATCGTGCCTCGAAACAGGAAGGGCATACAATCCATCAAAGGTATATTTCATTTGTATATAATTAAACCTTTTAAGTGTCAAATCAAGGATAAATTTGCTCAAATCGAACCCACGGGTAATGAACCGCCTCATCAAAACCATCAGCCGACCAGCCATCCTATTCGAGAAACATGGCCTTATTTTATTTTGCAACACTTTTTCTTTCCCGAACAGCGACTGCTGTCCCTGTATTTTTATTATTTTTGAACGACTTAAATTAACTCATATCAAATTAAACCACGTATGCTGAAGAAGTTAGTTGCATTTTTGCGTAAACGAATACTACTCATTTTATTTATCTCCTTTGCCATTGGAATTTTAGCGGCCGTTTGGGGAAATAAAGCTGTCGAATATAGTTCCTCCGACGAATTTTGTGCTTCCTGCCATGTTCATCCACATGTTTTTGCCTCATGGAAATTATCTACCCATTTCGACAATAAAAGCGGTATCAAGGTACACTGTGTCGAATGCCATCTTCCCCCCGAAGGTCAGGGTTATATGGTACAAAAAGCAAGGTTGGGACTCAAGGATATATATGGGTTCATGACCAAAGACTCCGCTGAATTCAACTGGGAAGCAAGGCGTACCGTTGAACAGGCCCCCCATTTCACTTATAAAGTTTCGTGTGTGAAATGCCATGCCAATTTGTTCCCGCTCAAACTAAACAAGGAAGGACAGGACGCGCACCTGTATTATACTCAAAATGAAGCAAAACTCGAATGTACCAATTGTCACCTCCATGTTGGCCACTACGATCCGAATGCCAAACATGCCAGCAATTCCGATTTCGGAAAGGGTTCGGGAGCCAATCAGATTGTCTACACCGAAGGCGCCAGGGTGGAGAAATTTGCCAGCTTTAAGGAAACGATTCCCGGATCAACCATTTCATTCAGTATGATTGCCATACCGGGCGGAAAATTTACACTGGGAAGTCCTGAAAATGAACCTTATCGCCGGGCTGATGAAGGGCCTGCAAAGGAAGTGGCAATCAGCCCCTTCTACATGGCTGAAGTGGAAGTTACCTGGAATGAATTCCTGGTTTTCTACCGACAGACAGGCCGGGAGGGACGTACAACCGATGTGAAAGTGATCCCGGTTTCATCGGTTTCACCAGAGGTCGTGGATGCTGTCAGCGGACCTACGCCTCCTTATGGACAGCCTGACCAGAACTGGGGAATGGGAAACCGCCCAGCCATTACCATGCGTTATGCCACTGCCGAAACTTACTGTAAATGGCTGTCGCAGAAAACAGGTAAAAAATACAGGCTTCCCACCGAGGCCGAATGGGAATATGCCTGCCGCGCCGGATCACAAACCCCTTATTTCTTTGCAGGGGATCCGAAAAAGTATTCGAAAGACCGTTTGATGAATAAAATATTTGGCGCTGATACTACAAATATCAACCGCTACGTTGTTTATTCGGCCAACAGCATGGCCAAAACACAAATGCCGGATGCCGTGAAGCCCAATCCATTTGGGTTGAGAAATATGCTTGGGAATGTGTCCGAGTTTTGCGGCGACTGGTATTCCCCGGATGCTTATGCAGCATTAACGGCTGGCACGAAAGATCCCAAAGGCCCTGCATCGGGAACTGAACATGTAATCCGTGGTGGTTCGTTCAAGAGTGAACCTACCGATGTACGGAGTGCAGCCCGCGATTTTACCAATGATGAAGCCTGGATGAGAACCGATCCCCAGATACCCAAAAGTGTATGGTGGTATTCAGATTGTAATATGGTGGGATTCAGGGTAGTATGTGAATTAGATCAAACAACTGGAAAATCAATTACCGAACAATAAAACTTATCGAAACCATGAGTGAATCAAACTTTTCAAGAAGAAAATTTCTGGCCAGTGCAGCTACCATCGGTGCTGTTGGAGCCATTGGTGTAAATGTGTTGAGTTCATGTTCAGGACCTAAAAAGCCTGCAGTTGCATTAAACCTGCCTCCGCTTCTGACAATAGCTCCGGATGGTGCTCCCCTGAAAGTGGGTATCATCGGCTGTGGCGGACGCGGTTCGGGTGCCATGATCAACTTTCTGGATGCAGGTCCAAACCTGACCGTCCATGCTTTGGGTGATGCCTTTCAGGATAACATCCAGGCCTGTCGTGATAAACTGAAAAAAGAAAAGAACATGGAAGTGGCCGACGAGAATGTATTCGTTGGGTTCGATGCCTATGAAAAAGTACTGGCCTCAGGTGTGGATATGGTTATCCTGGCCACTCCTCCTCATTTCCGTCCCCTGCATTTCGAGGCAGCTGTTCAGGCTCGCAAACATATCTTTATGGAAAAGCCCGTTGCTGTTGATCCTGTAGGAATCCGTTCAGTAATGGCCTCCGCCAAGAAAGCCGAAGCGCTGGGCCTTAAAATTGTAACGGGAACTCAACGCCGTCACCAACTCGATTATGTGGAAGTATACAAACAAATCATGAGTGGCGCCATTGGCGAAATCACTTCGGCCAACTGCTATTGGAACCAGAATCAATTGTGGTACCGCAACCCCCAGGCCACCTGGTCTGAAATGGAATACATGATTCGCGACTGGGTCAACTGGTTGTGGCTATCGGGTGACCACATTGTTGAGCAGCATGTACACAATATTGATGTAATTAGTTGGTTTACAGGAATGCATCCGACCAAGGCAGTGGCCTTCGGTTCACGCCAGCGTCGTGTAACGGGTGACCAGTTCGATAATTTTAGTGTCGATTTCGTCTATGAAAGTGGAATGCATGTTCACAGTATGTGCCGTCAGATCAATGGTACTGCGAACAACGTTTCTGAATTTATCATGGGAACTGAAGGAAAGACCGATTGCCAGAAAACCATCTGGGATTTGAAAGGCGTTGAAAAATTTGCCTATACCTATCCAAAAGACGACAACGGGCAACCCATGAAAAATGTGAAGGTGAGTCCTTACGTTCAGGAGCACATTGACCTGATCACTTGTATTCGTCAGAATATTCCAATCAACGAGGCCGAGCAGACTGCCATTTCAAACATGACCGCTATTATGGGTCGTGTTTCGGCTTATACGGGTAAGGAAGTTACCTGGGATGAAATGATGAATTCGGATATGAAACTTGGACCAACAACCTACGTAATGGGACCAGTTGGTATTGTTGATACAGCCAAGGTCGCCATTCCGGGTGATGCCAATGCTTAATCAGATATAAAATAATAAAATTTAGCCCCGGTTTCTATTCAGATACCGGGGCTATTATTTTAAATCCTCCACTAAGACCCTTCGTGTAATTCGTTCAACTTCGTGTAATTCGTATTAATCGATCTTGTAATTGATCACCGTACCATCTTCACTGCCCACCAAAAGGTTGTAATAGGAGGAAGCATCGTTGAATTTTCCAATTGTAAATGAAGTGTTTCCGGGCAAGGGGAATCCCCAGGAGTCCACACCCTTGTTATCGAACAGGTAGATTTTGTTTTCTCCCTTGACCACGATCCCGATTTTAGTAAGCCCCGGCGAAAGATTGCAGACAAACGGGGTTTCACTGATTACATCGGGGAAGGAGTGTTCGAATAATTTCTGGCCCCCATTGGTAAATACGGTCAGCTTTTTACCTTCAGCAAAAAGATATTCGGGCGTTCCATCCCCATCCAGGTCCTCTGCTGCAAAACGATGGGAAGCACTGAATTTGCCAACATCTTTGGTTTCTGTCTGCCCGGCAAAGTCTTGAATATAAATTTTTCCTGATTGGTCCGTAGAAATTAACCTGGGATTTCCCTCCTGGATGAACTTCATTGGGTTGGCTGAACGGTTGAAGGAAGTGGGCTGAATCTCCCGGCTCTTGCCTTGTCGGTCGAGGAAATACGTGTTCTGCTGATCTGAAAAAACGATGTAATCTTTTCCCTCAATGTCGTAATGGCGAATGGGTTTGGTAACTACGCCCTGGCTGCCTTCAAAGTTCCATTTCGGAATGAGCCTACCATCACGGTCGTAAACGTAAATCATTTTGTCTTCACCGGCTATAAAGTAGCGCCATTCTTTGTTTTGCCCATATTGAGCTACCGATACCCCATTAGATGCCATCGATTTAAATATGATGGGGAACTTGCCTACCTTGTTTCCCATGCGATCGACCACGTAGAGTTGCGACTTGGTATTAAACAGGTACTGGAACTTTTGATTTTGGTAAATATCAATCTGGTATATTTCAGAAATGACCGGATCGGGTAGGTTCATCTTCCAGAGGATGCTACCTTCTTTGTTGATCAGGTAAACATTGTTTTCCTTGTCGCAAACAATCATTTCACGGTTGGCCAAATCCTTGTGATTGAGCACCAGCTTGGGCGTTTGTGCCAGTGGGGCATCCAGTTTGACCTGCCAGATGGCTTGGGGTTCTTCTTTTAGATTCGGATCATATTTCAGGTTGATCCTGTTCTGAATCATGTTCCCTGAAACAGAAAATTGCCAGGAGAAAGTGCTGAATTTATGGATCACCTCTTCGTTGGTGGATATATTGGCGCTGAGTTCTGGCTTGAGCAACACTTCTTTTAAACGGAATACCTTGGGCACTCTTGCGTAGACATAGAAGTTGGCTTTGGGCTGGCCATTTTTTATATATTGCTTGTAAACAGAGTCGTTGGCAAGTGTCTTTTCTGAGGCCAGGTTTTCCAGGTAACTTTTCATGCCCGGTAGATTGTCGCCCCAGATCAGATATTTGCGATATACGGCGAAATAATTTCCATTGATGCCTGAGAAGGCCTGGCCGAACAGCGACTGAGCCATGTTACTGATCGGCAGGCGATAGATGTTGAATGAATTCTTGCTATCTACCGTAAACTTGGTGAGCAGTTTGTCAGCTTGCTCTTCTCCTGTGCGGCCAAATTCGGATACCGCCTTGGCGATCTTATCCTTTGCAGCTGATTCATCCAATATTTCGGCTACAAAAAAGCGGTTCTGTTCAGGGTTCGATTTATTGATCGTCGTATAAACACCTGCAAACTGGGTGCCCCCGATCTCTTTGAACAGGCGGATGGCATCCGTTTTTGTCTTCTTCTGGAATTCCATCAGGTTCATTTCCCGTGGATAATAGTTGCCGTTGGCCTTGATGTAAGTCTCGTACTGGTCAAGATAGCTGGTCGTATTTTTCAGGTTCAGGGCTACAAAGTAAGAGGCAGTGATTGGAATGGCTTTTTCGATGGTCATTTTTTGGGCCGCCTGGTTCCTGAAGATGTTGAGGTAATTGTCGGTCGAATCTTTGGTGATGCTAAAGCCGTTCAATTCCACCTCCGATGGTTTGATCCAAAGATCGAGCCCTGACCAGTTGGAATATGAACTGAGCTGGCCCACTGTTTTGCGTATTTCGGGAGAAATGAATTTAGCCAGTAACTGATGGATCGTCAGATGATTGATAAAGATATTGAGAAATGCATTTTCTTCAATCGTTTTATAGAGTTCAGTAAACTCATAATTGTTCAGCAGGTTGTCTGAATTGGCTTGTCTGATGGCCTGTTCAAGGAGGATAAAATCTTCACTCACCATGAAAATATCGTTGGTACAGGCATAAAAAAAGCTGAGTTCAGCCGACCGGGCATTAAAAATGGTCGTTTGGTCGTAATTTTTACGCGTAATGGTGTATTCCGAACCCAGATCCTGTGAAACGGTTTCAGCGGCCGATGATGATTCACTCTGATCATTCAATTGTATAAGAAAAAGACTGGTAAGCTGGTTCTTGCCCGTGGGATTAATCGAGAGGATGATTGATTTTCCGGCCATCAAATTCTGGATTCCTGAATGATTGCCTGCAAAATCATAAAACCGGCTCACCTTTGCAAACAGTTCTTTAATCTCCGGGATTCCTTTTAGTTCGGCGATGATCGGTTGGTTACCCTCCAGTTCCTTGTCGAAGCCTACCGTATTTTTTATCTCGATGATTAAAGGACACTTTTGAGGAACAGCCTTGTAAGCCGGGTTCTGCTTGGTGGCGAAGGTCTGAATAACAGGCTTTTCTTTACCTTTCAGGTAATATTTAATACCCATTGCAAATGCAGCGGCTACCAGAAGTACAATCCCGGAAATGACAATAACTTTTCGCATAGAAACTAAAATTTGCTCAAAAATACAAAGATTGTTGTCTCTTTCGTTCAGTATTTTAACTTATTGTTGCCTGATATCCGCTGCATCGACAATTTTATACAGTTTGTCCGATTTTCTGATTTTAGTATCGATCGGAATTGAAATGCATGCACCCTTGGGGGCTTCCTCCACCGATCGTTTGTCAAGCTGGATTTCTGTCACGATGGTCTTCACCAAACCGGTCGTCGGACCGGTAATGAAAATTTCATCCCCTACCTTTAAAGGACCTGTTTCAAGCTTGAATTCGGCTACTTTCAGGTTTGAGAAGTAGTTCAGTCCTTTCCCCACATATACTTTTCGTTGGCTGGCCATTGAGCCGTAATTATTGCTCCATTCGCCAAGTCGTTGGCCAAGGTAATATCCATCCCAGAAGCCGCGGTTAAAGACCGAGCCAAGGCGCTCATTCCAATTGGCAATCTTTTCTTCAGTAAAGGTATCGTCAAAGTATGCCTGAACAGCTTCACGGTAGCATTCTACTACGGTATACACATACTCGGGAGACCGCGCCCTTCCTTCAATTTTCAAAACAGACACCCCTGCATCAAGTAATTTGTTCAGGAAATGAATGGTACACAGGTCTTTGGGTGACATGATATACTCATTGTCAATCTCCAGTTCGGCCCCGGTTTCCTTGTCAGTAACGATGTAAGCCCTCCGGCACGATTGCATACAGCTACCGCGGTTGGCCGACGAATTCATTTCATGTAAACTCAGGTAACATTTGCCCGATACGGCCATACACAGCGCACCATGCACAAACATTTCAAGTTTGACTAATTCACCCGATGGGCCTGTAATCTGCTGTTCCCTGATTTGTTTCGAGATTTCTGCTACGCGGTCCACGTTCATTTCCCGGGCCAGCACCATCACATCTGCATATTGGGCGTAAAACCTGACAGCTTCGATGTTGGTGATATTCACCTGGGTCGATATATGCACTTCGACACCCACCTGGCGGGCATATACAATGGCAGAAATATCGGAGGCGATGATGGCAGAGACCCCGGCTTCCTTTGCCGCGTCAATGATCTGGTGAAGTTGATCCAACTCGGTATCAAACACCACCACGTTGACCGTCAGGTAAGTTTTAACCCCTTTCGAATTGGCCGTTTCTGTAATATTCTTTAAATCCTCAATCGAAAAATTGTTGGATGAACGTGAACGCATATTGAGTTGCTCCACTCCAAAATAAACTGATCCTGCACCTGCCTGGATGGCCGCAATGAGCGATTCGTATGAACCAACCGGAGCCATGATTTCTACTTCTTCCCTTCTCATGAATTTTTCAATAATTGAACTGCAAATTTAGCTTTTATTTTGGTCGGGAATCAGGAGCCACTTTTCCTAATGCTCAACTCAATGAATTCTTTGTTCAAGGCAAAAAAAAACGACTCCTTTTGGAAGCCGAATTGTTGTAGTAAAAGGTTATTTGAATTGATTATTCAACGTTTACATTGTAGGTATAATTCCTGTTCTCGGTTGAAAGGACCACTGAATATTCGCCGTTTGCCAGTTTCGAAAGGTCAAATCCCTTGTTGACATCGAAGCTGTCCCCGATTTCTTTTGTAAAGACCAACTCATTGTTTCTGTCGTAGAAATTCAACACCATACTTTCCTGTGAAAAATTAAGAAAGGAGAGTGCCAGAATACCTTCTTTATAAGCGAAGTAAGGTTCCAGGCTCACTTTTTCTTTTCCTACAGCGATTTGCCTTTTGTCAATGCTGAACGAACGTTCAGTGGTAGCACCATCGATCGAAGCAGTTAATTTATATGCGCCAGATTCGAGGTTTGAAAAATCAAATACCTTGCGGTAATCTTTGCTCTCAGATCCTGTTTCTTTATAGTAGACGGTCTCTCCGTTTTCATTTTCAATGGTAATCTGGAAATTGCTGGCAGTGGTATTTGAAATTGCGATCACTGCTTTTTCGGAAGTAAGCGGAACGATGTTAACTTTTAAGTTGCCTGATGCCATTAGTGTGTTTGCAAATGCTACAAATGCGAACAACATTGTTAATTTTGAAATTGTTTTCATTTTTCTTTGTTTTAAATACGCTACAAACATACCGGTATGCAGAATACATGTTATAAAACATACGTTATTGATCCATTAACCTTGTGTTAATGAAACTCAGTAACATCAATACAATGTAAAGCTGGGTCGTATGTTTCATTCAAATAGGCAGATACAACGTTAAATAATTCTAATCGCAAATATAAGTTCATGGAGATTGAAATACTGCAATTGCTCGAAGGAGCCAAAAAAGCCAAGGGCTTAACGGTGATCATTGATGTTTTCCGGGCTTTTTCAACGGCCTGCTACGCCTTTGGCAATGGAATCGAACGGATTTATCCCGTTGGAGACCTTGAAATGGCCTACCAGATGAAAGAACAGCATGCTGATTATATATTGGTAGGGGAGCGGTTTGAGCAAAAACCCGAAGGTTTCGACTATGGAAATTCGCCCTCCCAACTGCTGGAAGCCAACCTGAGCGGCAAAACCATGGTCCATACAACCAGTTCAGGAACCCAGGGGATTGCCAATGCGACCCATGCCGATGAAATACTCACCGGAAGCTTTGTGAATGCCGGGGCCATTGTTGAATATATCCGAATACAACAACCAAAGATCGTTTCGTTGGTTTGTATGGGGTATAGCTGCCAGTATCCAACCGATGAAGATACCCTTTTGGCCGTTTATATTAAAAATGAACTGGAAGGCATACCCAATGATTTCCCAGCCATGGTTGAGCAGTTAAGAACTGGGGACGGGGCTCGCTTTTTTGCTCCCGAGAAACAGGAATGGGCCCCTGTTGCTGATTTTGATTTGTGCCTTTCGCTCAACCGCTTTAATTTTGTCCTGAAAGTGGAATCAATTAACCATCTGAATTACTTGAGAAAGATTTAAATATCCTACGATGAAAACATACAACTTTGACGAACTGATTGACCGTACCAATACCAATTGCATCAAATACGATGGCCGGATGGCCTTTTTCGGAAACCCTGATGTCCTGCCGCTTTGGGTAGCCGATATGGATTTCAGGACTCCTGATTTCATTGTGCAGGCCATCAAAGAACGTGCTGATAAAGATATTTACGGGTATACTTTTCGCGCCGAAAGTTACAATCAATCCATTGTCAATTGGTTAAAGCGCCGTCACAACTGGGAAATTAAGCCTGAATGGATCAGTTTTAGCCCCGGTGTGGTGGCTGGTCTGACCCTGGCCATTGAAGCCTTGTCAAAACTGGGTGATGGTGTGATCATTCAGCCCCCGGTCTATTTCCCGTTTTTCGATTCTGTGAAGGGATTGGGCCGTGAACTGATTGAAAACCCACTCCGCCTCGAAAATGGACGCTATTATTTTGACCTGGAAGACCTTCGAAATAAAATCACCCCCCGCACTCGTTTGTTGTTGCTAAGCAATCCCCACAACCCGGGTGGAATGGCCTGGAGCGAAAAAGAATTGAGTGAATTGGCCCAAATCTGTCTTGAAAACAATGTACTGATCATTTCTGATGAAATTCATTCCGATTTGATCTTTGAAGGTTTCCACCATACGCCATTGGCAGGAATTTCAGATGAGATTGCCCAAAATTGCGTCAT
>DASXUZ010000090.1:0-21550 GCA_036504555.1 Prolixibacteraceae bacterium
CTTCCATCAGGGACAATCACCATTGGAGGTTTACACGACACTATTCTTTTTTACGATAAATGTCATAAAACATACTCGGCCTATGAGTAGTTTAAACGATTAAGCATATATTTGTAATGTTTTAATGGCCTTTATCAAATCAAGGAAGAATGGGGAAAAGAATTTCTTTAAAGGATATTGCGGGAAAAGTCGGGGTTTCAACCGCCTTGGTGTCCTATGTAATGAACGGGCTTGAAAAAGAGAAACGAGTCGGGCCTGAAATTGTCATCAAGATCAAGGAGGTGGCCCGTGAGTTGAATTACAAGCCCAACCAGATTGCCCGCAGCCTTCGCAAAGGTTCGACCAACACCATTGGACTGATCGTGGCCGACATTGCCAACCCATTTTTCGGTCAACTGGCCCGTATCATTGAGGATGAAGCGGCCCGGCATCATTATACGGTTATTATCGGAAGCTCTGATGAGAATTCCATCAAGTCAGCTTCCTTGATTGAAACCTTTCTCGACCGGCAGGTAGATGGGTTTATTATAGTGCCCTCAGAAGGTTGTGACAGGGAGATCGAATCGCTTGTCAAAAAGGAGATTCCCGTCGTTTTGCTCGATCGCTTTCTTCCAGCAGTGAAAACCAGCTACATCGCCCTTGATAATTTCAAGGCAACCTATGAGGCGGTGAACCATTTGGTATCCAATGGATATCAGCGCATTGCCTTCATCGCCTATCAATCCTCGCTGATCCACATGCAGGAGCGCATCCGTGGATACCGGCAGGCCATGAAAGACAACCTGATGGAAGAGGCCATCCAGGTGAAAGAATTATTGTATAACCGCGTAAAGGAGGACATGACAAAAGGGATCAGCGAATTACTGGATGGAAATCAAAAACCTGACGCCCTGCTTTTTGCCACCAATGCACTGTCCATTTCCGGTTTGTATGCGATCAAAAATCACAACATCAAAGTACCTGAAGAATTGGCCATCATTGGATTTGACGGCAATGAAGCCTTCGATTTTTTCTATTCGCCCTTAACATACATTGAACAGCCCATTGAAAAAATGGGCAAAGAGTCGGTGCGCATATTGATGAATCAAATAAAAGGGTCGCATGAAATCATCCAGATAGAATTGCCGCATCAATTGATCCTGCGTGAATCTTGTGGTTGATCTGATTACCAAATTTTTGACTGAATGTATCATTTAAAACCTAAGCATATGAAAAAATTCTTGTTTCTCTTGATGGTTTGCCTGGTTGGCAGTGAGGTCTATTCACAGTCAGCATTTAATGGTCTGGATACCGATCTGGGAAATTTATACCGAATGTCCAACGCCCAAACCCGCTCGATCAGTCCCGAAAATTTCACGGGCGAGAAGGGCAAGGGTGGCATGGCAAAGCTCGAAGACAAGGACAAGGTCAACGTGGCCAATGCAGCTTCGGCGGCAAGGGACCTTGGACAGGGCTGGAAAGTGAATCCTTTTATCCGTATTCAGGCCGGTGAAACCATCACCATCGCCGAGATCTCAGGTTCAGGTGCCATTCAGCATATATGGATGACCCCAACGGGCGTTTGGCGTTATTCGATTTTGCGCATTTACTGGGATGACGAAACTGAACCTTCGGTAGAATGCCCTGTAGGCGATTTTTTCGGCATGGGCTGGAATGAGTATGCCCCCCTGAATTCACTGGCCGTTTGCGTGAACCCGGGAAGCGCCTTCAATTGCTACTGGACCATGCCATTCCGAAAGAAATGCAAGATCACCATGGAGAACATCAATGAAAAGGATGCCATGACGCTCTACTACCAGATTGACTACACTTTAACCGACGTCCCTGCCGATGCAGCTTATTTTCATGCCCAGTTCCGAAGGTTAAACCCCAATACCACTTCCGATTACACCATTGTCGACAACATCAAGGGCAAAGGTCAGTATGTGGGCACCTACCTGGCCTGGGGAGTTAACAACAACGGCTGGTGGGGTGAAGGTGAAATCAAGTTTTTCATCGATGGGGACAACAAATTTCCCACGATCTGCGGAACAGGCACTGAGGATTATTTCTGCGGCTCCTATAATTTTGACAGGGACGGAAAGTACAAGGAATTCTGCACACCCTACGTGGGTCTGGTCCAGGTTATTCACCCTGATGGAACTTATAAATCACAACAGCGCTTTGGTCTTTACCGTTGGCACATCAAAGATCCTGTACGTTTTGAAAAAGATTTAAAGATCACCATCCAGGATTTGGGCTGGAGGCAGGGAGGCAGGTATTTGCCCCAGCAATCTGATATTTCATCGGTCGGCTTCTGGTACCAGTCAGATCCGCATACTAAATTTCCAAAGCTACCCGACTGGCAACATCTGGAAGTGAATTAACTATCAACAAATGAAAAATAAACACATAGATACATAGAACACATAGAAACATATTAAACTATGTGGCCTATGTGTCTATGTGTTTAGAAATTAAAATAAATGAAAAATTTAAGATCATTGTTTAAATTATTGTTTTGTGCATTACTGGTGATTGTCATCAGTTCAGGCAAGAGTAAATCCTCTTTTAAGCTGGTTTTACTTCCTGATACACAGACCTATTGCTCCAATTTCCCTGAAATCTTCAATTCTCAGACCCGTTGGTGTGTGGAAAACAAGGCCGATATTGCCTTTGTCCTTCAGCAGGGAGATATCACGGACAACAATTCGGAACTGCAATGGAAAGTAGCCTCGGGTGCGCTCAGTCTGATGGATGGCCAGGTACCCTATACGTTTGCTCCAGGCAACCACGATATCGGCGAAGGCGGCAGGACCGAAACCCGCAATACCGATTTGTACAACCGCTATATGCCCTATGAAAAATATAGCAAGACTCCCAATTTCGGAGGGGCATTTGAAGTGGGGAAGATGGACAATACCTGGCATACTTTCAAGGCAGGTGGCCTCAACTGGCTGATCCTTGCATTGGAATTCGGCCCGCGTGACACGGTACTTACCTGGGCAGCCAGTATCATCGAACAACATCCCAAACACAAGGTGATCATCAATACCCATGCCTACCTGTATTCCGATGATACACGCATGAGTAAGGAAAGGGACCACAAATGGCTTCCCCAGACTTACGGGGTAGGAAAAGACACGGGCAAAGAGGCAGTTAACAACGGACAGCAGATTTGGGACAAGCTGGTGAGTATCTACCCCAACATCCTATTTGTATTCAGCGGCCATGTGCTCAATGACGGCGCAGGGGCATTGGTAAGCGAAGGAAAACATGGCAACAAGGTTTATCAGATGCTGGCCAATTACCAGGGCGGTGTGGAAGGAACTGTCAATGGAGGAAATGGATTTCTACGCGAGATCACCATTGATACCCACGAGGGTACCATTTCAGTAAAGACCTATTCGCCCTACATCAATGAATACAAGACCGATCCCGGTCAGCAATTTAGCTATAAGAACGTTCAATTCAAAAAACATTAAAACATAAAGATTCATCGTATGAAAAATTCAACTACACTGTTTGTGCTATTGGCCATCCTGATGGCTGGATGTTCATCACCGGGCAACAAAAAATCTAAAAATATGGATTCCACTATCAAAGAAGCTTTCACAACGGGGACGTATGGCTATGACCTTGACTTTTTGAAAGCACATCACATTGATTTCATCGAGTTGAAGGATTCTTCGGCCAAGGCCAGCCTGGTGATCGTACCAGGATTACAGGGCAGGGTGATGACCAGTTCGGCCAATGGCCAGGAAGGCAAGAGCTATGGCTGGATCAATTACAAGCTGTTTGAATCTGGGAAAGTGAGCAGTCAGTTTAATCCCTACGGCGGGGAAGAACGTTTTTGGCTAGGGCCAGAAGGTGGACCATTCTCTGTTTATTTCCCCCAGGGCAAGGAACAGGAGTTTAAAAACTGGGTAGTGCCCCCTGTGTTGGATACCGAGAGTTATGAAGTCAAGGCTCAGAATTCGGGCAGCGTCACATTTGTGAAAAATACGGTGGTCAAAAATGCTTCGGGTACCGAATTTAAAATCGGTATTGAAAGAAAAGTATTCCTCTTGTCACCCGATACACTCTCAAAGCTATTCAAGGTAAATATTCCTGCAGGGCTTGATATGGTCGCTTATCAATCGGATAATACCATAACCAATACAGGGATCGAGGCATGGACCAGGGAGAAGGGTTTACTTTCGATCTGGATGCTCGGCATGTTTAATCCATCACCTACTACCACTGTTTTTATTCCCTTCAAATCAGAAGCAAACGGGGTAATTGTCAATGATGAATACTTTGGAAAGGTTCCGGCCGACAGGTTGTTGGTGGACAATGGAACAGTTTACTTTAAAATTGACGGAAAACTTCGCAGTAAAATCGGGCTGCCACCTGAAAGGGCCAAAGGAATCTGCGGAAGCTATGACTCAGAAAAAAACATATTGACCATTTTATGGTGTTCAATGCCTGACAAGCCTGCCTCGTATGTGAATTCCAAATGGGGAAAGCAGGACGATCCATTCAAGGGTGATGTGATCAATTCATACAATGACGGGCCGGTGGAAGATGGTTCGATCATGGGTCCGTTCTATGAAATCGAGACTTCCTCACCCGCTGCACAATTGCGCCCCACCGAGTCATTGACACACTCTCAGCGTGTTGTTCATATCCAGGGCGATCAGGCAAAACTGGCAAGTATTGTCAATGAACTCTTTGGACTTGATTTGAATCAGATTTCAACCAAGTTTTAAAAGACTATTTAAATCGTTAATCAAAATAAAGATTTAAAAAATTAACGATTGACGATTGACATTTAATATTTATAGGATTGAAGTAACAGATGAACAGCAAGGCAATACAACCAAAGAAATTCATTTTTACCACCCTGCTTTTAATGGGTATGTTGGTGGGCTATTCGCAGTCCGCCAACAACGAGCCGGGCGAGCTAAGGGAGATCTTAAATAAATTCCCAACGATTCGAGAATTTTTGGTCAACGCATCGTTTTCAGGTAAAGTGAAGACCTCCAATGGACTGGCTGTTTATCGTTATATGGATGCCGTGGCGGAGGAGCCGGTTTATGTGGCCTGGTCAAAAACGGAATCTCCGCAGAAACTTCAACTCCCCAAAGGTACTTACTGGGTCATGGATACCGCACAGGTAGTCCTTGATAAACCTTTCAGATACAACAACATCCGGGTTACCGAGGCGCCTGTATTTATTTTGCAGGCAGCCCAGAAAAGCCCGGTTATCAAGAATGTTATGGTGGATGGACCACCCCTTGAACCGTTCGCCTCAGATGGTGATTTGTGGTTATCTACCTGGGCCGATGACAACAATATCTACTCAGGCTGGGGCGACGGAAGGGGCCCTCTCTATGACAAGCTGTCCTCCTCATGGGTCGATTGTGGGATTGTCAAATTAACCGGTGAGGTCCCAGATTTAAAACCTCAAACCCAATACCGGGAAGATGAAAAGCCTCCACTGGCAATCAACGATAAACCTTCAAGCCTGATCTACCTGGATTCATTGCTGTATGGGCAATTTCATTCACCCCTGGGTGATGCAAGAGTTGGTTATCTTTCTGTTTCAAGAGATTATGGAATTAACTGGAAGAGAATCGGCTATTTTGAAGAGAATGAACAACCCCGAGTACTCGGGGAAGGTACCTCCCCCTGGCTGAGAAAAGATCATTCACCCTTCAGGTGTCTATTTTTTATCAACATGGGTCAAAACTACAACCTGAATACCGATGGATTTGTCTATGCCCTTGGCATTGGATCCGAGTGGCACTGGATGGGATTAAGGGTATTTCTTACCAGGGTGAAAAAGGAAAATATCTCCCAATATGACCACTATGAATATTTTGCAGGGTATTCAAAAAACGATGAACCAACCTGGAGTTCCCGGCAGGCCATGGCCAAACCGGTGAAAGGGCCCATCACTTTTGGCCAGGGATCAGCGATTTATCATCCCGGGATTAAGCGATACCTGTTCATGACCGATTTCGATGTGTTTGATGCCCCTCATCCATGGGGTCCCTGGACTTATGCCGGAAGCTGGACCAACTGGAAAACCCGTCCGGGCAATCGGGAGTGGCAGGGCGGCTACCAACCCGGCATCCTCTCCAAAGGTACTGGGCCTGATTTTTATTGGTTTACCGTCTCAGGACAAAATTCAAAGCCCCTGATTACATACTCTTACAACCTTGGCAAGATGATCTTAAAGCTGAAATAAAAATACCCTTAAACAGAACCATCTTCATGAAATTAAAATACATCTTGTTCTCACTTTGGATGATTGTTTTCCTTCTCTCCGCCTGTTCTTTAAATGCGCAGAAAAGCTATTCGCCTGCAAATCAAAAGAACAAGTCATTGGAAGAATGGGAAAAACTTCGTTTCGGTGCCTTTGTGCATTTTAATGACAACACCTGTATTGAACAGGAACTCTCTAAAAACATCGACACCAAAGTTTTCAATCCCGCTGGTCTCAACTTTGATGCCATGATGTCAACCTTTCAAAAAGCGGGGGTAAAATATGCGGTCCTCACTTCACGCCATACTTCAGGCTTCTGCCTGTGGGATAGCAAAACCACTCAGTTTGATGTGGCCAATAGTCCATTCAAAAAAGACGTGGTCAGATTGTTTGTTGAATCATGCCGCAAATATGACATCAAACCATGCCTGTATTATTGTTTATGGGGAGGCAAAGACTGGAATCCGAAAAATTGGAATCCAACGATTAAAACTGAACTGGAGGGAACCACTCCAAAGAAAATCATCCTGGAGCAATTGTCGGAATTAGCGGAAAACTATGGTGACATTTATGAATTTTGGTTGGATATGCAGTGTTGGGCCGATACGACGCTAACCGCGCAGGAAACTTACAACTTGCTGAAAAGCAAGAATCCAAAAGCATTTGTCCATTTTAACCAGCAGGTTCAGGATGGAAGTGACATTCGATATTTCCCAAGCGATATGGTCAACGGGGAAGAACGCGTCCCCCCGGTTTTGGGACATAACCCGGTGCGTAAAGTGGGCAATGCAACTTATTATCTTCCTTTTGAATACGAAATTACCTCCCAACGCTGCGATCACCGCTCACTTGGCAATGGCTTGATGAAAGGTTCAGTTTGGTTCACCTATACTGATAGTCAATTTTATCCCGTGGATAGTTTGTACAAGTACATTCAACAAAGTTACGATCGGGGAGGCAGTAATATTTTGTTATCCACTGCTCCTGATAAATCAGGAACTTACCGTTCATCGGACAGGGACAGCATCATCAAGCTTGGCAAATTGATCCGGGGCAAAGAATAATATCAAATGAAATGAGAGATTCTTATTGAACATGAAAAGGAGAATATTTTTAAAAGGCACCTTGGGCACAGTTAGCCTGTTATACTTTTCACCCTTATCTATTGGGGCAGGGCTCCAGGATGGAAAGGGAAGTGAAACGTACAGCACGGATTCACCCGACCCTCATCAGCCTGATTTGATCCCGGTGCCTGATCAACCGGAATCATGGATTAAGTTCCAGGAATTGTTATTCAACTGGAGAAAAGAAGCCAAGGCAAGGCTCAATTATGATGACACATTGTATAACAACCCTGATTTTCAATGGGTTTCTTCTGCCTACAATTGTTATTTTTTGATGATGTATGACCAACGCTTCTACAATAGCAAAGAAGGGAAATACACGGTTGATCAATTCGTTTCAGAGAGCGAAAAAGAGTTTGGAAGGCTTGATATTGTAGTCTTGTGGCATGCCTATCCGCGTATTGGCCTGGATGACAGGAACCAGTTTGATTTTTACCACCAGATGCCGGGAGGGTTGACCGGGCTCAAAAATGTCTCAGATCAGTTGCACAGTCGGGGAGTAAAAGTCTATATTAATTATAACCCCTGGGACACGGGTACAAAACGGGAAAATACTTCTGACATTGACAACCTGTCCCAGATTGTGCATGAAATTGGAGCCGATGGAATCTTTTTAGATACTTTGAATCACGGATCCAATGCGTTCAGGGAAAAACTGGATCAGGCGAAACATGGGGTGGTGCTGGAAAGCGAACTCGCCCTGCCTATAGAAGATATTCATAACCACCACATGTCGTGGGCTCAATGGTTTGGCGATAGCCAGGCACCTGGTATCTTAAGAAATAAATGGCTGGAACGTCGCCACATTCAGCATGGCATCAGCCGGTGGGAACGCGATCGTACCAAAGAACTGCATACAGCCTGGATGAATGGGAGCGGCATCATGATTTGGGAAAATGTATTTGGACAGTGGGTAGGCTGGAATGAAAGGGACAAATCCATCTTACGGTCCATGTCTCCCATTCAAAAGCGATATACTTCTTTATTTTCAGGGGAAGGATGGTTACCCATGTCAGATGAAACACCCGTGCAAAATGTATATACGAATCGTTGGTATGATGATGAACTTAGGTTGTGGACACTTGTAAATCGTTCTGAATCTACGATTGAAAGTGATCTATTGTCGGTTGACAAGAAAGATGGCGATCATTACTACGATTTAATCCAGGGAAAAGAAGTAATAGTCAAAGGGAAAAATGGGAAAGTGGTTCTTTCGGGAAAAATAGCTCCCCGCGGTATAGCTTGCTTTATTGCGGGGAAGCCAGGGCCTATGGGTAACGATTTTCAGTTATTTTTATCCAAACAGGCAGAACTGTTTAAAAAATGGAACCCAGAAACGAGTTTTCCTGCTCTTCAGGCGAAGAGAGTCCTTGTGATGCCTACTAAACGAACTGATAAACCTTTAGCTGGAATGGTTGAAATTCCTTCATTCAAAGGAAAGTTGGAGGTAGATTTCAGGGTACGGGAAGTTGGATTTTACAGTTCGGTCGATCCGTATTTTATCAATTGCGGAGCGCCTCGCCTCCATCAAAATACTTCCTTCACAGTGGAAGTAAATCTTCCCAAATTTTTAATGGACGAAGCGCCCGTTACAAATTATCAATACCAACAATTTTTAAAGGAATCTGGTTATGTACCCAAAGTGGCTTTGAATTTTTTAAAACACTGGGACAATGGGCAGATCCCTTCGGGGAAGGAAGACCACCCGGTTGTTTATGTCAGCCTGGATGATGCTCGGGCCTATGCCGCCTGGGCCGGTAAAAGGCTGCCTACTGAGCAGGAATGGCAATTCGCAGGTCAGGGAAATGATAATAAAAAATATCCATGGGGTGAAAAGATGGAAAATGGGTACTGCAATTCCGGGGAATCGGGAGGCACAACCGCGGTAAAAGCCTATCCAAAAGGAATATCCGTTTTTGGGTGTTACGACCTGTGCGGCAATACCTGGGAAATGACCGAAAGTGAATACAGTGATGGAAGATCCCGGTTCTGTATCCTGAAAGGAGGTTCATTTTACAAGGCCAAAGGATCGGATTGGTATTCCGATGGGGGTCCTCAAGCCTTGGATTTTGCAGCCAAACAATTGTTGATGTATCCCGGCATTGATCGTTGCAGCACCATCGGTTTCAGGTGTGCAGCTGATCGGTGGGATCAATGAATTTGATGCATCTTCAGCAGACCATAGTTATTAAATGTAAGTCGTTAACCTATTAATTGAACATACCAATGAAAATAAATGTAATGAGAAAAAGTATTTATTTAATAGTTTCTCTTCTGTTGACAACAGCAGGATTCGGGCAGGATAAAGCAGACAAGCCAGTAGTTACCATGGGTCAATTTGAACGGATCTTTGATCAAAGTATAGGTGAAGATGACGTTTGGTACATGAACGACCACTGTTTCATCAAGGGACCAGAGGGAAAATGGCACATGATCGGGATTACTGGAAGGGACGCTCCAAAAAAATGGGCTGAAAATTTCCTGGCACATGCGGTTGCTGACAGCCTGACCGGGAAATGGGTTAAAAAACCCTATGCCATGGCTGCCCGCAATGACTTGGACGAGATGGTGCTTTGGGCGCCTCATATCATAAAACATGATGACACGTATTACATGTATTATTGTGCCGGCGACCCTGATCACCGTCGCTATCAGATCAATCTGGCAACCAGCAAAGATCTTTATGAATGGTCAAGATATACTGGGAATCCATTGTTCACCGATGGATTTGACGGGCGTGATCCATTCATCTATCGTGATGAAATCAATAAGCGTTGGATCATGTATTACACAGCAACGATAAAGCCGGAAGGCGGAAATCATATTGTGGGTGCCAGGATCAGCTACGACCTGGTCCATTGGACAAAAGACCGTTATGTGGTCTTCAGGGATGCGGAGAAAGGTACCTGGGGAGGGAACACCGAATCTCCGGTGGTCATCAAGCGGGGCGACTGGTACTACCTTTTTATCGGTCCCGGGGCAAGTTATGTCACCACCAAGGTGTTTAAGAGCAGGGATCTTTTCAGCTGGGATCAGACCGATGAAGTTGGAACACTGGAAACGCATGCCGCTGAGATCATTCAGGATGACACGGGCAAGTGGTTTATCAGTCATTGCGGATTAAAACGTGGTGGATTATACCTCGCTCCCTTTTTCTGGCATGATGATGTCCAGGTTTTATTGGACAGCAAATAGAAATTTAAATGATTTACAATTTAACTATTTACGATTTGCAATGCAATTCGAGGAGGGTTAAATCGTAAATAGTAAATCCAAAATAGTAAATAAAAGATCTAATCCGTTAACATCCATCAAATTAAAAATAAAGACATGATTAAAAGGCATCTATTTTTCATCATCGTAAGCTTATTCACTCTGGTTGGACAGGCACAGACCAACAATCTTTTATCAGGACTCACAACCATCCAGGAAGGCTTGAGATCAAAACGGGTGAGTAGTTATGACCGCTCAGGAGGCAATGGCGATAATATCAGTATGATTAAGCCTGGCGAAAGCCGAACGATCTTCGAAGTCCAGGGATCCGGGATTATTAATCACATATGGGTGACCATTGCCCCAAGACCCGAAACATTGAATCGTACGGATGTCATCCTGAAAATGTACTGGGACGGCCTGGCAGAGCCATCAGTCAATTCACCCATTGGTCCGTTTTTTGGCCAGGGATGGAATGAAAGTTACGATTATACCTCTATGCCTCTCTCTGTGGGACCTGCCGGTGGCACCGGAATGGTTTCCTATTTCCAGATGCCCTTTTCCAAGGGTGCTAAAATCGTCATTGAAAACCAGGCTGATATCAACATTGATGCCTTCTATTTCTATATTGATTATGTGGAAATGGACAAGCTTCCCCCCAATACAGGTCGTTTCCATGCATGGTTTAACCGACAGGTAACGGCTGCTCCTGAAACGGGTGAAAATGAATGGGAAGCCCTGCACAAATTTGAGAAGAACCCTGATGGAGCCGACAATTATGTCTTTGCCAATATCAAGGGCAGCGGGCATTTTGTGGGTGTCAACTACTACGTGCAGAATCCGAGTATCATGTGGTATGGCGAAGGGGATGACATGTTTTTCGTAGATGGTGAAAAACAGGCCTCCATCCATGGAACCGGGACCGAAGATTATTTCAATACTTCCTGGTGTCCCAGGTCTATATACACCACTGCCTTTTATGGTTATCCCAGGGTTTCCAACTATGAAACCGGATGGCTATACCGAACCCATCTCTACAGGTTCCATATTACCGATCCTATTTATTTTAACAAATCACTGAAAGCAACCATCGAGCATGGCCACGCCAACACCTTAACCCTTGACCTCTCGAGTGTTGCCTATTGGTATACCAAAGAAGCCCATGCAGTAGACCCCATTCCAGACAAGGAACACCGCAAATTCATGCCATTTATCGGTGCTGTTGAGATGCTCCGTTGGAGAAATGAATGGAGAAAAAGCATGGGGAATAAACCAACTTTGTGGGGGAACGAGAAATAATTAAATTGACTAAATTCGAAGAGTAGTTACCTAAAACGAAACACACCTATGAAATCATCTGTCTTTAAAGCTGCGTTGATCATTCTTTTGGTTGGTCAAAGATTACTTTGCCTGGCTGGGTACAAGGATGAAATATTAAAATTGACCAGGATCGACTTATTACCTCAATTTCAGCAGGAGGTCATCATTCGGCAAATTTCGAGCTACGATACAACGGGCGGAAACGATGATGGTTTTTCAGGAAAATATTCCTTTTTGCGAAAAGAAGGCAGCAATTCAATCATTGCCGAACTCAAAGGACCGGGAGTCATTCAGCGAATATGGACGCCTACGCCCTCCAATGATACCATCCAGTTTTTCTTTGACGGGGAAAAAACACCCCGCATTGAATTGAAGTTTATTGATCTATTTTCCGGAGAGAAGGCACCCTTCTCGAGGCCCATTGTGGGAAATGAAGTGGGAGGCTATTATTGCTATTTGCCCATCCCCTATCAAAGCTCCTGCAAAATAGTATACAAGGGAAAACGAATGCAATTTTACCAGATTCATTACAGAGAATTGAAAGGCGATCAGACAATCTCTTCATTCCCTAAGAAGCTTTCCAAAGATGAAGATGAAGCCCTTTCTTCGGTAATAAAAGTTTGGAAAAACAGTGGGGAAAACATTAAGACCCTTTTCCCTTCCATGATGGATAAGGTTAAAACCTCCACCAAAAATATAGTTTTGAAAGCCGGTGATAGTAAATCGATTTTCAGTTTAGCTACCGGAGGACGTGTGGTAGGTATTGAAATAACCCCTCAATTGCTGTTGAACAGTGAGTTGAAAGACTTGATTTTCCGTGCCCGCTGGGATGATGAAACCGTTGCGGCGATTAACAGTCCGCTTTCTGATTTTTTTGGCTATGCCTTTGGGAAACCTTCCATGCAGTCAATTTTGGTTGGCGTGAAGGATGGCGTACATTATTGCTACATGCCTATGCCTTTTGATCAGAAAGCAAACATTGAACTGGAATTTTTAAAAAATCCGCTCAATAGGTCCACCGAGATTCCTGTTACTATAACGGTTTATTATACCGAAGTAAAACGTGCTTCGGATGAGGGAAAATTCTATGCTGAATGGCGAAGGGAAATAAATCCAGAAATGGGCAAACCTTATTTGATATTGAATAAATCTGGTCGCGGCCATTATGTAGGAACTGCTTTACAGGCACAGGGACTGAATTCAGGCATGACCCTCTTTTTTGAAGGGGATGATGTATGTACAGTTGATGGCGAGATGAGGTTTCACGGAACGGGTTCTGAAGATGCATTTAATGGTGGCTGGTACGCGCTTGCAGATCGATGGGATCAAGCATTCAGTTTGCCAGTGCATGGTTGTCTGGCTTATTCAATTCCATTGGCCCATACGGGTGCCTATCGTTTTTTCCTGAGTGATAAAATTTCCTTTGAACGAACCATTAACATGACGATTGAACATGGCCCGGAAGGGAATAAGATCCCGGTCGATTATACTTCCGTGGCCTATTACTATTGCGACAGGGCACCGGTTTCAAACAATCTGCCACCGGTGGAATTGTTGAAAAAAGTAAAATCACCTACCCTTCAGGAATACTGGCTGGCCTTGCTTCCCATTAAAGCATTGAGCAGTGGAGCAGCCATTTCAAATGAAAATTGTAAGGATGTAAAGACGGGCAAGAGTTATGAGGTTTTCAAATTGGTGGCCCCTGAAGATGGGTTTGCCAAATTTGAACTCGAAGTACCTTCAAACGGAACCTATCAATTGTACATGTCCTATTTTAAAGGACCTGATGGCTGCCCCTTTGAAATTACCCAACGGCAGGTTCCAGTAAAAAGGATTGATGGTTATGCCTCTGAAAATACGTTCATTGAAAAAGAAGATATGGGATTACTTTTTATCAAGGAAGGAACCAACACCATCACTGTGACCTTGAAGGACAAATCGCAAAAATCAGAGAACAACATGTTTATGGTTCATCGGATTTATCTTGAAAAGAAATAATAGGATTGATCGTCTGGCCAATGTGTGAACCTTTAAAATGATAGATATGAACTTTATTTCCTACAAGGTGCTGCAAGGCATAGTCAAGTCTTACTTTGCAAGGGTTTTGTTGGTAACAACATTGTTAAGCCCTTCCATGCTCCTTTCAGCAAAGGGAATCTATCTCAATTCACAGAGTGGCCTTGATACCAACTTAGGAAGCTCAGTAGTTGCTCCATGGAAAACGCTGAATAAAGCAACAACAGCTTCTTTAGAGGCAGGAGACACCCTCTTTTTTGCATGCGGATCTTTATTTACAGGCGGACTGTATATAACGGCCTCCGGTTCAGCTGATCATCCCATTGTGCTGACTTCCTATGGCAAGGGGCTGGCTCCAAAGCTGAGCAATCCCGATCGATCTATCTTGAATGGCAATGCCATTAGGTTGTCGGGCAATTACCTGGTGGTGGATGGTTTGTTTTTTTTTGATTGTGCTGCCGCCGCCGGGAATGATGCAACCTACACCGCTATCTGGGAAGTTGGGGCCGTTAGGATTGTGCTGGGGGCCAATCATTGTACAGTTCGCAACTGCGAATTTTCAAATTGCCCCAAAGGCATTCAATCGACCGGAGAATATTCACTGATCACCAGGAATTATCTTCACAGCGCTAACACCCGTCCGCTGTCTGCTCCGGGCTGGGGGCCAATTGCCATTCACATGGGCAACAGTCACCAGGAAGTATCCTGGAACATCATCAAGGACTATTATTTTGTAGGTGGAGAGTTTGGTGCCGATGGAGGGGCTTTGGAATTGGACGATGGTCGAAATCCCAAAAAGGACATCTATATCCACCACAATTATAGCAGTTCGAACATGGGATTTCTTGAAGTGAGCTGGTTTGCTGATATTGCCAAAACAGAAACCTACGATCTTCGCATTGCCTACAATGTAAGCGATGACTTCCAGGATTTTGTAATGCTTTGGGCGCCCACCCATGGAACATTTATCGAAAACAACACGATCTTTCGCCGTAAGCAGATTAAAAATGCCATTGTGCCTGCAGTGTTTTTGTGTGACTACGGAGGGGTGAGCATCCGAAACAACATCATTGGGGTTGATTCCATGACCCAGGTTTATACCGGGAAAGGCCAACATTCTCATACCAACAATCTGTACTGGTCGGTTGATGGCAGTTTACCCAATTTGGGGACAACGCTTCATCCAACGGAGAAATACAACATGAATCCATTGTTTGCTGAAAAACGAAAAAATGAAAGTGATTGTACCATCCGAAGAAAAAGTCCGGCCAGAGATACCGGAATAAATCTGAAAGGGAAATACGTTCTTGACTTTTTGGGAAAACCCCTACCTGCTGGAAAGGCAACGGATATGGGCGCTTTCGAATTTCAGAAAAGATAACAGGATTGAAAAAATCAAACATGCAAAATCAGGCAAATGAATGCGCGAAATACCCCAAATGCAGGTTTTTAATTTCATTCTAGTTATCTTTGGAGTAAACAAAGGGGCTACAAATAATTTATAAAATAGAAACAAGCTAATACATCTAAACAACGATAACCAATACCTTTTAACCATGAAAAAGAACCATGCACTCAATGTGATACGAATCATCCTCCTGGGATCATTGTTATCTCCATTTTCAGGATTCAGTCAGGAAAAAGCATCGGCTCATCCCTTTAACAGCTACTATACCGGGAAGAACCTGGACCGGGTGGCATTCCCAATCGGGGGAATTGGAGCTGGCATGTTTTGCATGGAAGGAACTGGCGCTATTTCGCATTTGTCAGTTAAAAATCAGCCGGACGTTTACAATACCCCATTTGCTTTTGCAGCCATCAGTGTGAAAGGCTTCGAAAACGGAGCCAAGGTATTGGAAGCACCTGTTCCAACGTGGAAGTTGTTTGGCTCAGGAGGAACGGGGAATGGCGGGGGAGGTACCCTTGGCTTGCCTCGTTTTGAAAATGGAAGATTTTTGCCCCGTTTCCCTTTTGCTACCCTGGATCTGGAAGATAAAGATATTCCGCTCCAGGTAAAAGTGGTGGGATGGAGCCCATTTATCCCTACCGATGAAGACAATTCAAGCCTTCCTTCGGGAGCCATGGAATACCAGTTCAAAAATACTTCCCCTAAAACCATTGAAGCTGTTTTCTCCTACAATGCCCGTAATTTCATTGACGATAAAGGCAGCATCCTGAAAGCCGACAATGGCTTCACGATGATAAAAGCCAGTGAAGACGGTTCCATTAATAATTTAAGCGGCTTCACCATTTTCGTAGATAACAACAATTCAGTTGTGGACCATTGCTGGTTCAGGGGTGGCTGGTTTGACTCCCTGACCATTCTTTGGAAAAATATTCAGACCGGGAACATGGTAAATAACCCACCGGTTGATGGGGTCTCCCCCGGAGCTTCTATTTATGTTCCCTTTACTTTAAAGCCGGGCGAAGAAAAAACCATCACAGTCAATTTCTGCTGGTACCTGCCTGACACAAAACTGACTGCCGGGGCTCCTGTTGACGGACCTGCCTTCAAGGAAAAACCATCCAAAGGAAATGTTTCCAACCAACAAAAGGTTTCAGGCTTTTTAGGAAAACAACTGATCAATACGTTTGATCCCTCCGGAGATGGTCAAATGGGTGTATTGCAATCACCCCCTGTATTAATTAATAAGCGGTATTTGAAATTCCTCGTTGGTGGGGGAAGCGATCCTGATAAGACGGCAGTAAAACTACTAATTGGTGGCAAGATCGTTGAAACAGCTGTGGGTAACTCGACAGAAACCCTGTTGGAAAAGACCTGGGATCTGAAAAAATACAAAGGAAAGAAAGCCGTCATTCAAATCGTTGACAATGCCACCGGTGGCTGGGGTCATATCATGGCCGACCAGTTTGTTTTGACTGACAATGCCTCTGAGAACCTCAACAGCCTCACTGCCGAAGCACAAGTCATTGAAGATTTTGAAAAAGCCAACTTTGGCAACTGGGAAATAGTGAAACCTGAAGCTCAAAAAGAATGTTGTCCTGGTGGCGCATGTACGACCGATCCTTATTATAAACCCTGGTATGCCAGCAGGTTTAAAAACCTGGAGGAAGTGTCAAAATACTGGTCGCTACATTATGCCGATTTAAAAAGAAACAGTGAACTATTTCGCGATGCTTTCTTTGCTTCCACTCTTCCTGCGGAAGTGACCGAGGCCGTTGCTGCAAATCTAACCATCCTGAAATCGCCGACCGTTTTAAGGCAGCTGGATGGACGGCTTTGGGCTTGGGAAGGCTGTGGTGACAACTTCGGATGTTGTGCCGGCAGTTGTACCCATGTGTGGAACTATGCCCAGGCAATCCCTCACCTCTTCCCCGCTTTGGAGCGCACGCTGCGGGAAACAGAATTCAAGGTGAGTCAAAACAAGGAAGGACATCAGATTTTCAGGACCAACCTTCCTATCTCGCCAGCCATTCACGACTTCCATGCAGCATCTGATGGGCAGTTGGGTGGTATCATGAAAGTGTACCGTGAATGGAGAATCAGCGGCAACTCGGAATGGATGAAATCACTTTATCCACTGGTCAAGCAAAGCCTTGATTATTGCATTGAAACCTGGGATCCCAAACACCAGGGCTTTTTGGAAGAACCTCACCACAATACCTATGATATTGAATTCTGGGGACCAGAGGGTATGTGTACCAGTTTTTACCTGGGGGCCATTACTGCTTTTGTTGAAATGAGCAAAGCTGTCAATGAACCATCGGAGTCATATAGTACCTTGTTGCTAAAAGGCAAGAAATTCATGGAAAATGATCTTTATGATGGTGAATATTTT
Source organism: Prolixibacteraceae bacterium (assembly GCA_036504555.1). GTDB lineage: Bacteria > Bacteroidota > Bacteroidia > Bacteroidales > Prolixibacteraceae > Aquipluma. The sequence goes on from DASXUZ010000090.1 coordinate 17,706, forward strand.
ATTCAGAAAATCAAATGGACAGGGCTAAGGGCTGACAACCCGGTGGAGGCATCCAGGAAATCATTCGCAGGGACATACTCCAAAGAGGCATTGGATATTCTTCAGACCGAAGGCCCTAAATATCAATATGGAACAGGCTGCCTGTCGGATGGTATCCTGGGTATGTGGATGGCCACTGTTTGCGGGCTCAATGAAGTGATTGACAACGGTAAAGTAAAGAGTCACCTTGATGCGGTTCATAAATACAATTTAAAAGCTGATTTAACCGACCATGACAACCCTCAGCGCCCCACTTATGCCTGTGGCGATGAAGGCGGTTTGTTACTTTGTACCTGGCCGAAAGGGGGAAAACTTTCCCTTCCATTTGTTTACAGCAACGAAGTATGGACAGGAATCGAATACCAGGTGGCTAGTCACCTGATGTTCAAGGGCGAGGTAGAAAAAGGCCTGGATATTGTCCGTGAATGCAGGGAAAGATATGCCGGAACGGTCCGCAACCCATTCAATGAATACGAGTGCGGTCACTGGTACGCAAGGGCCATGTCAAGTTATGCCTTGCTGGAAGGACTTACCGGTGTACGATACGATGCCGTTGACAAAATCTTATACATCGACTCTAAGGTAGGCGATTTTACCAGCTTTTTATCGGTTGAAACAGGCTTCGGCAATGTAGGATTAAAGAAGGGCCAGCCTTTTGTGAACATGGTATTCGGAAAGATTGACATCAAAAAGGTAATGGTATCAGGGCTTGAAAAAACGCTTTAAATAGAATCTCAAATGATGATAAAACGTTATTTAATTTTCGCTATCCTGTTCTCCCTGGTGCAGGCATTACCTGCACAGAATAGTTTCAATATCCGTGGTGTCTTGCCATGGCATAACTTCTTATCCGGGCCCAGCGCATGGAATGAAGAGGATTATAGAAATTACCTGGATGATTGCCAGCGCAATAAAATCAACTTTATCGGTTTTCACAATTACACGGGAGGTGGTGAACGATATGCCACTTACGTCGAGCCGATGATCAAAATTGGATACCGTAATATTACCCCACAGGCTTATTTTGACAATTCGACGACTGCCCGATGGGGTTACCTGCCAATGAAAGTATCGGAGTTTGCCTTCAACAGTTCCCGTGCATTTAAACTGCCTGCCGGGGCAACTGCTTTTGGCAGCAATGGATCAGTTACTTCTGAAACGAACCAGGAAAACTACGATAGTGCTCAGGGACTGATGAAAAAAGTATTGACCATGGCTCACGAAAGAGGAATTCAAATGGCCATCGGCTTTGAATTTGGAGTGCTGCCCCCTGAATACTTTTCGCAGAATATGCCAGGCGACTGTTTCTATTGGGCTGGACAATCGAACATGATTCCCAATCCCAAAAATCAGGTGGCCATTGAACTTCATTACGCAGCCCTTGACAATATCCTGGAAACCTATCCCGACATTGACTGGATTTGGCTTTGGCTCAATGAACATTCATTTATGAGCGTGGACATTCAAAAAGCCTTGAATAACAAACCTTTCAGGGATGCCTATGAAAAGAACTCCGATATTTTTACCGAAGCCAAAACCGATGAGGAGCGCTTCGTTGGTGTGTGGGCTCTGGAATATATCCGTCTGACGGTTGATTACCTAAAGAAAAAAGGTTCCAAGGCTGGCATTATCCTGGGCGGATGGGGAGGCGGAAATCAGCTTCCTGGCCTGCTCCGTGGACTGGATAAGGCATTGCCTAAAGAGATTGTCTTCTCCTGCCTGAATCCAGATTTGGGCAAACAGGCCCAACCACTTTTCCTAAGCGAGATCAGTAAAAACCGTAAAGTTTGGGCCATGCCCTGGCTAGAAGGCGACCACCAATTGTGGCATTTCCAACCTCGGGTAAATATGATCACTCAACAGGTGAAACTGGCCTCTGAACAAAAGCTCGACGGCGTTGTGGCCATTCACTGGCGAACGGAAGAAACCCGTTTCAATATGAATGCGTTCAGCTACCTGGCTTCCAATCCTTCTTCAAATAAATCAACCGCACAACTTTACACAGAATACATTGAGCAAGAGTTTGGGGCAGAGGCTGTAAAAACATTGGTCCCGATACTAGTAAAAATGGATCAGCAGCAGATTCATGGCAATGTACCTTCACCTGAGTTTTATGGGTACACACCTGCCTGGGGTAAACTGGATGAGAACAACATCGCCATCCGGCAATCGCTTGTCAATGAAACCAACCGTCTTATCTCAAAGGTCAATGGACTGCAAAAGGCTGGCTTAGTCCGTTTTAGAGCCATGTTCCAATTTGAATTACTGTTAGACAAAGTGGGTCGTGCAATGGACAAGGCTTATGAAATGAAAAAGTTGGAGATTGAAACCGGGGCTGTTTATTCAAAAAATGATTTCCAGCAAGCCCTTCTTCAACTTGAATCTGCACCGATGAAGGAAATGTTTGATACCTATGTTGAACGGGTCAACTCACGCGGCGAACTGGGAGTCCTGAGCTCGCTTAACCAGCGGGTATGGGCACAGTACCAGGAATTAAAGACTTATTTAAACTCTAAATTGAATCAATAATAAATCATGACATTGAAATATAAATTATTTCTGTTATTCCAGTTGGGTTTGATTGCATTTTCCTTTGCCCAAATCAATCAGAATGGTCGAAATATACCCTATTTTAATGCCTACACCTCTCCAAAAACATGGAATAGTTACAAGTCGGATGTCTACCAGGGTGGCGGTTCATTATTCATCAATAGCAATGGAGATGTACCCGTTGACATGACCCAGGGAAGCGGTGCGCTTGTTTTCGAATCAATCAAACCCTCGGGATACTGGAACATCATATTCAGAATTGGCTGGGGAATGCCGGTTGATTACCTGCGGATGGGACCCCACGCGATGATGCACCTCAGGCTAAAGTGGGAATCGGTGGCCCCGCAGGCTGATCTTGAGATCCAGGTTTTTACACAGGACAATAATATTGCGGCAGGATTTCCTGAGCAACATGCAGGTGTGCTCCTCAGCAAATACACACAACCTTCCCTGGAATGGAAAGATATTTATATTCCTATAAGTGATTTTAAGGCGGTCAATCCAAAGATCAATCTTAGCAGGGTGCCCCTCTTGAAAATAGTGGGTCTTGGCTATTATTCAACTTTGAACAAAATGTACATTGAAAAGATGGAAATTGTTCCTTCGGCATTAAATCTATACCTCGATGCCGTTAAAATCAACCAGATAGGTTATTTGCCTGAACAATCGAAGATCGGCCTGGTCAGTTTTGAAAAAGGTGGTTCCTCCATAATTCCTACCAAATTCACCATCGTTGGAAGTGACAACTCCCTTAGGTTTACAGGCACCCTCCTGAAAAAAATAGTCAACAACCCTGCCGACTGGGGGCAGGATGGCGATGAGGTGTACCAGGGTGATTTTACAAGCTTTCAGACACCCGGTAAATACCGAATGGTTGTTGATGAACTCAAGCAGGCCTCTCCCCCTTTTGAAATCTCTGAGTCGGCCTATAACCAGGTGTTCAGGGATGCCCTTCGATTCTTTTATTACTCCCGGTCAGGGGAGGCCATCCTGGAACCTTTTGCCGAAAAGCATACCCGCCCATCACTTTATGAAACCGGAGTGGCCGCCACCTATGATTATAAAACCGGCACCCGTGACATCAAAGGCGGATGGTTTGATGCCGGTGATACCCACATGGATGCCCATGCTCCTTTCGAAGCGGTCTGGTGGCTCTTGGAAACCCTTCGGCAATTCGAAAACAAAGTTCAGAAAAACTCCCTTAACATTCCTGAATCAGATAAAGGGGCCAATGACCTGTATGAATTGATCAAATA
>DASXUZ010000091.1:0-6852 GCA_036504555.1 Prolixibacteraceae bacterium
TAACCATAGGTATTATCGCCTATATTGGCTACCATTACTTAAATAACAGGGTTAATAAGGTGGTACAGAACTGGGAATTTCGTTCAGTCCGGTTCATTGATTTGATTAATAACAAAATGGCATGAATTTTAGAAGAGCTAAAAAACAGGAATTTGAGATATTTTCAAATTCATTCAGTGACATCATGTTTTTCTTGATGTTGTTTTTTCTGATTGTTTCAACCATGGTCACACCAGGGGCCATCAAGCTAGCGCTTCCTCAAGCCAATAAGTCTCCGGCGATTGACAAGCAGACAGAAAAGCTTTCCATCTCAATTACCAAAGATTTAAAATACTACATCAACGACAAGGAAATACAATTTTCGCAAATTGAACCTGAATTAATAAAATTCAAACAGGCCAACAAGGATGCATTTGTCATTGTCAGGTGCGATAACACCATTGAAGTGCAGTCCATGGTAGATGTTGTACAATTGGGAAATAAGGTAGGAGTGAAAATGGTACTTGCAACAACTAAGAAAGAATCCATCCAGTAGGCTAACCTGATGAATATTAATCCTATCTGGATCATTGTAACAAACTGACTGATTGTTTCTTTACCAAATTGTTAAGCCACTTAATAAAAGAGGTTTCAATTCAAAATACCGTTTATCTTTGCATACGCATTAAAAAAAACATAAATCAAATAAAAAATACAATCATGAAAGTAACAGTTGTTGGTGCAGGGAACGTAGGAGCTACCTGCGCACAAATCGTAGCCGAAAAGAACATTGTTAACGAAGTTGTTTTACTTGACATCAAAGAAGGATTGTCAGAAGGAAAGGCATTGGACTTGTGGCAGACTGCCCCCATTAATTTTTATGACACCCGTTTGGTAGGCGCTACCAACGACTATTCAAAATCGGCAGATTCTGATGTTGTGGTGATCACTTCAGGTGTACCACGCAAACCAGGGATGAGCCGTGATGATTTGATTTCAATCAATGCAGGCATTGTGAAAAGTGTTACTGAAAATGTAATCAAATATTCGCCCAATGCCATTATCATCATTGTTTCAAATCCATTGGACGTCATGACTTACGTTGCTTACGCGGTTTCGAAAACTTCAAAAAATAAAGTATTGGGAATGGCTGGAATTCTGGACACTGCCCGTTACCGTGCTTTCCTGGCTGAAGCATTGGATATTTCACCACGCGACATTCAGGCTTTATTGATGGGCGGACACGGCGACACCATGGTTCCACTACCCCGCTACACGACAGTTGCCGGTATTCCTGTGACTGAATTATTGGACAAGGAAACCCTTAATAAAATTATTGACCGTACCAAAAAGGGCGGTGGCGAACTGGTTAATCTGATGGGAACTTCTGCCTGGTATGCACCAGGTTCGGCAGCTGCTCAAATGGTGGAAGCCATTGTAATGGATCAGAAACGTGTTTTCCCTTGCTGTGTGAAATTGGAAGGTGAATATGGTTTGAATGATATTTTCGTTGGAGTTCCAGTTAAATTGGGCAAAAACGGAGTTGAAAAAGTCATTGAAGTTAAATTAACAGCCGATGAACAGGCTTTGTTGGTTGAATCAGCCGGTGCAGTAAAAGAAATCATGGATGTTGTTGACGCAATGAATATTCTTTAATTCTAGCCCTGCAAAGCAAATAATCTTATATTTGAGCTCCTGCTTTTAGGCAGGAGCTTTTTTATTGTCCTATCATCCATTCACGTTTGCTAAACCGCCTTATGATTGAGCTTTCCCTTCAAGTAATTGAACTAGAACAAGATAACTTTCATATCCTTATTGAAGGTGAATTTCAGGACAAGACTGTATCGAGCTGGATCATTGACACTGGGGCTTCTAAATCAGTGATGGATGTGAACCAAAAGGCTTACTACGAAATCCTGGATTCAGACAATGAGGACGACTACCATAGTGCTGGCATAAACCAGGGGATGATGGAAACATCGGTGGGTAAAATGTTTTTTCTCAAGTTTGGCAAATTGGAAATTATCAACCATAAAGTGGCTTTGATCGACCTGGATCATGTCAATGAAATTTATAGGAAATATACATCCTGCCGGATTGCGGGGCTTTTAGGGGGTGATATTCTGATGCAATACAAATGCTGCATCGACTATGAACACAAAACGATTCAGTTTCAGCTCCCATAGGCTGCTCAACAACAGAGATGCAGAATTATTTTATTTGAAAAAATATTCTATATTTGGCGACTGAAAAAAATTGTTTATGGTTTTCAAGAAGTACATTTCAAAGCATTTTATTCTGCGCTTATGCCTGCTCATCTCGTTGATCGGCTCTGCTGCAGTGTTTGATATGTACCATACCACTAGTCAGAAATTAGCCGATTCGCTCAGCAAAGTCCCTGTCAGAAAGGATATGGATGGTTGTAAAATGTTTTTCTGCAACCAGGTAAATACTTACAATCTTAAAACACCGGCAGGCGAGTTTTCTGTTCGTTTCAGGCTTGCCTACACCCAGGATAAATTTTTGTTGAAACATTATAATTTACGGACCTTCCAGTTAATGAAAGCTGAATCGTTGCATTCATTCTTCCCTGTAATCTGTTCGTTTCATTCCCTTCCTTTTAACCGGGTGCTATATTCTAGTCCCGATGACATTCCTCCGCTTTCTTAGATTTTTCCACTGTATGAATGATTGTTGCATAGGACTTAAGAACGCAACATGCATAGTGGGAATAGCTCTGTTTTCCATGAATAAAGATTCATCAATAATATTTTACTAACAACAAATTAAATTATTTACAAATGCAAAACAAAGGTGCAGTAAGAATGTTTGCAATCCTCCTTGGTTTGATTTGCGTTTATCAACTCATGTTTACCTTTAAGGCGAGCCAGGTTGAGAAAGCAGCAAAGGTATACGCGAAAGGGGACAAACACAAAGAACAGGCCTATCTGGATTCAATGCAAACCGAGGTAGTGTACAATTTATTGGGAGTTCGTAAATACACGTTTAAGGAAGTCAAATCACTCGAGCTTGGTCTTGGTCTTGACTTACAGGGCGGTATGAACGTTACCCTTGAAGTTTCGGTAGTGGATGTGGTTAAATCATTGTCCAATTATAGCAAGGATTCAACCTTTACCGCAGCCATTCAAATGGCAAAGAAAAAGCAGTTAAGCAGTCAGGAAGACTTTGTAACCCTTTTTGGGAAATCATTTGAAGAGTTAGCTCCAAATGCAAAACTGGCTTCTATTTTCAATACCCTTGAATTAAAAGATAAGATTAAATATAATTCCACCAATGCAGATGTCTTAAATGTACTGCACAAGGAAACAAAAGTAGCCATCGACAACTCCTTCGAGATCATCCGTACCAGGATTGACCGTTTCGGTGTTGCACAGCCAAACATACAGCCCATGCAGACAGCAGGCCGTATTTTGGTAGAACTTCCAGGAGTGGATGATCCAAAACGAGTTCGTAAACTCTTGCAAGGGACTGCCAATTTGGAATTCTGGGAAACTTATGACAATAGCGAAGTATATCCTTACCTCGCACAAGCCAATCAGAAGATAGCCGAAATACTGGCTCTTAAAACGAATGGTTCAACTACAGCTTCAGACACAACTGTTGCAAAAACTGCCAATGCAGATAATGCCAACAGCTTGCTGAAGGAAATGGAAGGCAAAGCTAAAACAGATTCTGCTGCTGTCAATAAAAAAGGTGATACAGCAAAACAGTACCCCTTGTTCTCCATCATGCAACCAAGCGTTACGGCTCAAGGTCAATTCTATCCAGGTGCAGCTGTTGGAACCTCGCATTTTAAAGATACCGCCACTGTCATGGCCTATCTTAAAATGGACCAGGTCAAAGCGTTGATGCCTCGCAATCTTACTTTCAAATGGGAAGCAAAAGCCTTTGACAAAGAGGAAAAATACTTCCGTTTGGTAGCCATTAAAGTGACAGGACGCGATGGTCGCGCACCACTTGAAGGGGATGTAATTGTTGATGCCCGCCAGGATTATGAACAGAATGGTAGCCGTCCGGAGGTCAGCATGACCATGAACTCTCAGGGAGCCAAAGTATGGGCCCGTTTAACCAAAGACAATGTTGGTAAATCAATTGCCATCGTGCTGGATGGTTATGTCCGTTCTCATCCGAATGTAAATGGCGAAATTACCGGTGGACGTTCATCGATCACCGGACTGGAAAGTGTTGAAGAAGCAAAGGATTTAGCCAATATTCTGAAATCAGGTAAAATGCCTGCACCTGCCAACATCATTGCTGAAGAAATTGTAGGTCCATCACTGGGTCAGGAAGCCATCAGCAGCGGTTTGGGCTCATTTGCCATTGCATTCGCCTTGGTATTGATCTACATGTTATTCTTCTATAGCCGCAAAGCTGGTATGGCTGCCAATGTCGCACTGATCGTGAATATCTTCTTCTTGATTGGTATCCTGGCATCACTCGGAGCCGTTCTGACATTGCCTGGTATCGCAGGTATCGTGTTAACCATGGGTATGGCCGTTGATGCGAACGTATTGATTTATGAACGTATCGAGGAAGAAGTCATGGCTGGCAAATCGGTCCGTCTTGCTGTTTTTGACGGGTTTAACGCTGCCTATTCGGCCATCATCGATGGACAGGTAACTACCTTGTTGACAGGTATTGTACTTTATATCTTTGGATCAGGCCCAATCAGAGGGTTTGCAACCACCTTGATTATTGGTATCCTTACTTCGTTGTTCACCTCCATCTTTATCACTCGCCTGATCTTCGAACGTCAGTTGGCTAAAAATAAGGAAATCACCTTTACAACCAAAGCCACCAAACATTGGTTGCGTTATGTCAAAATTCCTTTTATCGAAAAAAGAAAAATTTTCTATACCATTTCAGGAATTCTGATTACTGCTTCACTCATTTCTTTCGTAGTTCGTGGCTTTGATAAAGGCATCGACTTCAAGGGAGGACGTACATATGTGGTCCGCTTTGACAAAGATGTCAAGGTTGATGATATAAAGAATACTTTATCTCCTGTTTTCAATTCAACTCCAGACGTAAAAACATATGGTAATGCCAACCAGGTGCGTATTACAACAGGCTACATGATTGAAGAAGTTAGTTCAGATACAGACACGAAGGTTGAAGGCATGTTGTACGATGGTCTCAAGAAAGGCAATTTTATTGGCGATGTATCTCCCGAAACTTTCTCAAAAGTGAATTTGTTGAGTTCTCAAAAAGTGGGACCAACGATCTCGGATAAGCTTACCAAGGATGCTATTCTTGCCGTATTTTTCTCCCTGGTATTGATCTTCCTCTATATCCTTGTACGGTTTGATAGCTGGCAGTATGGATTGGGAGGGGTTGTTTCCCTTGCCCACGATGCCATCCTTACCATGGGTGCTTTCTCACTGCTATACGGGTTTCTGCCCTTCTCTTTGGAAATCGACCAGGCATTCATTGCAGCGGTATTGACAGTGATCGGTTATTCAATCAACGATACGGTAATTATTTATGACCGTATCCGGGAATACCGTCATCTTTACCCCAAACGTGCATTGGCAGAAACGATGGATCATGCCATGAACTCGACGCTTCGTCGTACCTTCAGTACTTCGTTGACCGTGTTGATTGTGTTGTTCGCCATTTTCATTTTCGGTGGAACATCTATCAAGGGCTTTACCTTTGCCTTATTGATCGGTATTGGCGTGGGTACTTATTCATCGGTATTTAATGCCGCACCAATTGTATACGATACAATCAGGAAATCAAAGGGAGTTGCAAAATTGTAATTCGAAGTCAATAAAATAAATTTGAAGCAGGGATTTCACCCCGATTGATCGGGGTGGAATTCCTGCTTTTTTTGCATTAAATCAGATTCTTCCCTCATCATTCTTTCTCATCTTCAACCGTTCTTATGAACAAGTTTGTATATTTGCAAAGATTTTAAAAATGGTCAACCATTTATTTTTCTTATTATGGGTGGAGGTGAGATAGTATTAATCATTTTTGTGGCATTGTTGTTTTTTGGATCGAAAGCGATTCCTGATATTGCCAAAACGTTGGGCAAGGCCATGCGCGAATTTCAAAAAGCCACCAACGAAATCAAACGTGAAATCAATGATGCGGGCGGCGGCATAGGTGATGATCTGCGCGACTTTAAGTCAACCATTCAAAGTGCCAGAAGCGATATTCAGGAAGGTATCAAGAAACATACCGGGGATATTAAAACTGATCTTCAGGAGATCAAGGACGATGTAAAAAGCAGTACGGACACTTTCATGAAGGATGTGAAAACCGGAGCCGACCATATGACCAGCACCATCAATGATGAAGTAAAGACGGCATCGGATACTGCCATCCCTGAGGTCAAAAAAGAAACTGATTACTCGATATAAGAATTTCAAGGATTGATAAAGGTCGAAAAAATAACTAAATCGTTTGGTGAACTTCAGGTTTTGAAGGGAATTGACCTTGTAGTACCGGCCGGAAAACTTTATTCGATCGTTGGGCCCAGTGGCGCCGGAAAAACTACGCTGCTTCAGATCATCGGAAGTTTAAGTCAGCCCGATGCTGGGAGTGTGACAATCAACAACCAAAATATTTCGGTCATGAAAGAGCGGCAACTGGCCGACTTCAGAAACCGGCAAATCGGATTCGTCTTTCAATTTCATTATTTACTGCCTGAATTTTCGGCACTTGAAAATGTATGTATTCCAGCTTTTATCGCAAAGCTATCTCGTAAAGAAGCCGAAGAAAAGGCGCGCGAATACTTAAACTTCCTTGGGTTGTCGCACCGGCTGAACCACAAGCCCAATGAACTCTCGGGTGGTGAACGACAACGGGTGGCAGTTGCACGTGCACTGATCAACAATCCCTCTG
>DASXUZ010000092.1:0-2518 GCA_036504555.1 Prolixibacteraceae bacterium
GACTCAAGAAAGTTGACAATAGTGAATTTACTGGGGAAGTAAGTTGTACACAAATAAAAGGACAAAATGGCGAATTAAAAGCTTTTATGACCGATATAAGAAATATATCAGAAAGGAAATTATTGGAAAAGCAGATAAGACATTCAGAAAGAATGGCAGGAATTGGTGAATTGGCTACTGGAATGGCCCATGAAATAAACCAGCCATTAAATACAATTTCTCTTTCCATCGACAACATCATTTATTCAATTGATAATAAGACCCTTACAAACGACTACCTTAAAACCAAGATAAACAAGGTTTTTGATAACATCTCAAGAATAAAAAATATCATAGATCATGTCAGAACCTTTTCCAGAGATTCAAATGATTTCGTTCAATCTGAATTTGATATTAATAACAGCATTCATAGCAGTATTTCGATGATTGCGGAACAAATGAATCACAAGGGTATTTCTTTGGACTTTAATAGCCAGGATGACCTACCCAGAATAAAAGGCAATACACATCGGTTAGAACAAGTCATGCTTAATCTGTTGATCAATGCAAAAGACGCTTTGGAAGAAAAGAAGCGAAAATTTGGTAAAGACTTCAAAAAGCGAATTGAGATAGTTGTCAAAAAAAACAACGATCAAATTATTATTGAAGTAAAAGATAACGGAATCGGAATTCCAGCTGAAAACATTGACAAAATTCTACTCCCCTTTTATACTACTAAACCTCCTGGCCATGGTACTGGACTAGGTTTGTCAATTTCATATGGCATCATAAAAGAATTAAATGGAGAATTGGAAATTCAAAGTGAAGTATTAAAAGGAACCACTATCAGAATTTCAATTCCTTTCATATATACCAAGTCAAAAAAATAAACGCATGACTATAATATCAAATGACTCAGAAAAAAATGATAATTTGCATTTAAATAAGCAAATGAATGTTTTAGTGCTGGATGATGAAGTGAATTTTACGGAAGAAATTGAAGAATTCCTTAAGGCTCATGGCTTTATTTCATATACTGCCAACAATGTACACAAGGGACGTACAATATTGAAAAACAATGATATTGACCTATTAATCCTCGATGTACGTTTAAAAGGGATTAGCGGTTTGGACATATTAAAAGAAGTTAAAGTTGAATATCCTAAATTGGAAGTGATTATTGTTTCTGCCCATGGGGACATGGAAACCGTTATAAAGGCACTTAGATTTGGAGCCATTGATTATCTGAAAAAACCTTTCAGGCTTGTTGATATGCAAATAGCTATTCAAAAAACCAGAAAATTCGTTGATCTCCAGAGAACGATTAAAGATTTCGAGGAAAAGAATTCACTGATTTCAAAAAATCTCCAGGAAAAGATCAAACGTGATTTTATTGGAGAAAGTCCTCAATTAAAAGAGATTCTGGAAATGGCCTTTACGGCAGCTAAATACAAGGATACAAGTGTTTTAATTACAGGGGAGAGTGGAACTGGAAAAGAAAATATTGCCAGGATCATCCATTATGAGAGTGAGAGAAAAGATAATATATTCTGTGCCGTAAATAGCAGTGCCATTAGCGAAACGTTGTTGGAAAGTGAATTTTTCGGCCATAAGAAAGGATCATTTACCGGGGCTATTTCAGATAAAAAAGGATTCTTCGAAGTAAGTAATGATGGGACTTTATTTTTGGATGAAATTGCAGATATGCCCATCAATCTTCAGGCTAAAATATTAAGGGCCATGGAAGAAAAAACAATTACCAGGGTTGGTGAAACAGAGCCCATTGATACCGATTTTCGTATTATTGCTGCTACCAATCATGATATTGATAAATTAATAAGACAAAAAAAATTCCGACTCGATTTATTGCATCGGCTCAATACCATCCATATCCATATTCCACCATTGCGAGAGCGGACTGCCGATATTGAACCTTTGCTTGACCATTTTGTAGCTGAGTTTGCCCGAAAGCTGAATAAGCCTGTTACAAGAATTGAAAAGGAAACAGTGAAAATGCTGAAAGGTTATTCATTCCCTGGCAATGTAAGAGAATTACGAAATATGACCGAAAGGGCAATAATCCTATGCAAAGGTGAAACATTAACAGTAATGGATTTTCAAACAAGGATTGGCATGGAACCTGAATCCCATAAAGAAAAAGTATACTTCAATTTAGAGGAAAATGAATCAAATTTAATTCGTCTGGCTCTCAAATTGAAAAACTACAACCAGATTAAAACTGCTGAAATATTAGGTATCACCCGGGACTCACTGATTCGAAGAATGAAAAAATATGGTATTCAGGTCAATAAAATGGATAATCTTCAGCGCGATAATTGATGGCTTTCAAGATGAAGGGGTTTCGATCAAGTGAAGCATTTGATCTTTTTTAATACAAATTTCACTTCTTTTTTATATTTGTATGATCAAACTAATGCAAACTTACAAGAGAGGTAACATCAGCCCAAGAGCCCGTGGGAACTAAGAAAACTGAAAGTTTCGTTTTCATTTTATACTACAGCACATGCAAAGTCTATAT
>DASXUZ010000093.1:0-9237 GCA_036504555.1 Prolixibacteraceae bacterium
GAGAACGGTCAGTTTTAGAAAAGAAAATAACTTCTTCCAACACCACGACCCGCCTGATGCTGGGCAACGAATATTTCAGGGAAAACTACCAATGGCAAACACTTCAAAACAATAACCGGGAAGCCGGAAACCTTTTATCCGATAACCGGGAATTCCGTTGGTATAACAATATTTTCCTGTTAGCTGACCTGGATATTCATCAGAGGTTGATTGTTTCGGCAAGCCTGAATTGGAACCGTACCAGTTACCGTTACAAGGATCAATTCCTGTCAGATGGAGACCAGGGTGGAGAGCATCAATTCCCCTCCATCCTTTCGCCCCGGCTGGCTGCCTCGTGGAAATTAAACGAAAAAATGAGGATCTTCTCGGTAGTCAGTCACGGATTCTCCCCTCCCACCCTGGAAGAAACACTCTTACCCGGCGGACAGCGCAACACTTCCATCAAGCCAGAAACAGGATGGAACTTCGAACTGGGCACCAAGGGTTCAGTCAGCCCTTCGCTGTTCGTGGAGCTATCGGTGTACTATATGAAAGTGAAGAACCTGCTGGTAGCACAGCGCACCGGCGAAGATGAATACATGGGCATCAACGCCGGGGGGACCAAGCACCCGGGAATGGAAATCAGGATGGATTACCACCTCATAAATCGTCCATCTTTTACTACCTGGTTCAGGGTCAATGGAAGCCTTACACATTACCGCTTTGCCGAGTTTATGGATAAGGGGAATGATTATGCAGGAAATAAACTCACTGGCTCTCCCGACCTGATAACCAATTGGATGCTTGAAACTACCCACACCAAAGGGTTCTTCCTCAACTTACATTACCTTACCGTTGGTCGTATGCCACTGCGGGATGACAATTCCATTTATTCCGATGCCTATGCCCTGGCCAACGTGGTGGGTGGTTATGAAAAGGCTTTCAGACACCTATCAGTCGCCCTGACCTCGGGCGTTCAAAACCTCTTTGATGTGCGTTATGCCTCCATGGTCCAGATCAATGCTACTGCTCTTATGACACAATCCCCGCGCTACTATTACCCTGGCCTTCCCCGTAATTACAAATCTCAACTCAGTTTGAAATATTCCTTTTAGAAATATATTACACGATTTTTATTTGATTAAGTAAGAGAAATGATACAATGTCGTATTTCCGATTACTTAACTTTCAGCCTTAGAATAGGACGGATGGATTAGAAACTTGCAGGCTATAAATATTCACTTGTTCTGATTTTCAATTACTCAACGATATGGCTCCTAATATTCAGTGATTTTGCCAGATAAATTGATATTTTGAGATGGTTCAAATTTCTGTGAAAATGAATGTTAATAAAATGGTTGATAAATTGGCTTCAAAAGTTCAAAGGAAAGGGCATTTTGAATAGAATTTTAACTATTTTTTTTGTATATTTAGGAAACATATCCAGAAAGTATTCAATCACCGAATATACCTAAAACCCTGTCATATGAACTATTCAATCCTTGCATCCGTTATCAACATCCTGATTTTCTTATTGATATTATACATATCAATTCACAGTCAGATCACAAAGGATGAAAAATTCCGTATTCCATTCTGGACAATGATCATTTTTATGATCTTTCCATGGGCTTGGTTCCATTGCCAGTATCCTGATTTGAGGACCATTCTATTGATTGAATTTTCAATCAGTATTGTGATCATTTATTTTCTGAATTTCCGTAAAAGGATTAAAAGCAGATTAGACTATCTCAAGCTGACATGGCTCCTTTTATTCTTAACTGATGTCCTGACAATCAACCTAATGAATTACCTAATTATTAAAGATGTTAAAATTGCACTGATTAACAGTGAAATGGTGATTGTCATTGAACGAATGTTTGACATTACCATTTTGGTTTATTCCATGGTGGTAGCAGGTATCATTTACAACAATGTCAATAAACAAAAACAAAGCATTGAAGGATCATAGGTGACAGAGTAACAAAGTGACAAAGCAAAAAAGGCTTAAAATAGCTATTTGTGTGAATTATTTTAGAAGGAATATCCCCTAAAATGGGATGAAATACATAGGAACTTTGTTACTTTGTGACCTTGTCACTTTGGTACTCTGTTACTATGTAATTGATATGAAGAAATTATTTCAGGCCTTTGGAAGTTTAAAAGACGATTCATTCAATTTTGAACAAATAGAAAAGTATTACCGCAAGAAAGACCATTCAGGGGCTTTACAGACCTTGAGCGATAAAACTTGCAATGATTTGGATTTCGGGGAGTTATTCATGTTTATTGACAGAACGAATTCAAAAGTCGGTCAGCAATTCATTTACAACCAATTAAGGACAATTCCAGCCCATTCTGACCATGTGCCCCGAAATGAAAAGCTGATCAATTCATTCAATGAAAATCCAGAATTCAGGGAAAGGATCCAGACCTTATTGGCAAAGCTGAATCATAGTGAAGCGTTTTATATTACATCCCTGTTCCAGGAAGAACATTTAAATCCTCCCAAGTGGTTTTTCATCGTTCGCCTGCTTTCGTTTACCAGCCTGCTTTCATTGATCCTGTTGATTTTCAATCCCGTGATGGCATTTGTCTTATTTCCGGTGTTCATTGTCAACATGGCACTTCATTACTGGAATAAAAAGAACCTGTACCAATATCTAAGCTCATTACCTCAGCTTTTGAAGTTAAAAGCAGTTGCCGGCGAGTTACTCAAAGAAGATTTATTGAAGGAAATCAATCCTCATGTGCCAGAGTCCATCAGGGTTGTAAACAAGGTGAGGAACCGCATGTTGTTCTTCCGGTTGGAAGCAAAATTGGAAGGTGACATGCAGGCCCTTGCATGGGGCATCATGGAACTGTTTAAAATACTGTTTCTCCTGGAGCCCTTGTTACTGTTTGGGGCATTGAAGCAGTTGGACACCAAACGAAAAGAAATTGAAGATATTTTCACCTTTGTAGGAGAAATTGATGCCTTGATTTCCATCGCATCCCTGCGTAAAGGGCTCGAGCTGTATTGCGTCCCTCAAATCGTGGAACAACAGAAAGAACTGATGGCCTGCGATGCCTATCATCCGTTGATCCTTGATTGCGTAAGAAATAGCATCCACGTGAATGGAAAATCGATTTTGCTGACAGGTTCCAACATGTCGGGCAAGACTTCCTTTATCCGCACCATGGCCCTCAATGTGATTACAGGATTAACACTCAATACCTGCTTTGCCAGTCAATTTTCAATGTCCCGTATGCGCTTGTTTTCAGCCATCAGGATCAGTGATGATTTACTAAACGATAAAAGCTATTATTTCGAGGAAGTGCTGACCATCAAAGAAATGATCGATCAGAGTGTCAATGGTCATGCAAATTTGTTCTTGCTGGATGAAATATTCAAAGGCACCAATACCGTTGAGCGGATCTCTGCGGGCAAAGCGGTACTTTCATCTCTGATACAAGCGAATAATATTGTATTTGTATCGACCCATGATATCGAACTGGCCGACTTGTTAAAGCAAGAGTATGAATTGTATCATTTCAGCGAACTGGTAGATGCAAAAACCGTTGATTTTGATTACAAATTGAAGGAAGGCAAATTGAAAACCCGAAATGCAATCAGGATTCTTCAGATCAATGACTACCCTGAACACATTATCAGTGAAGCCATTGAAATAGCCAGAGAGATGGATAAGGAACGAGCAACCAAAGGCATGGAGCAAGAGGATGGGAAGATAGTAAAAATGAGACTTTGAGGGAATGATAGTTTAAAATGGATTCCATGTTGATGGGATGAAAATAAATATTATATTTAAACAATGAATACATTGACATTGAGATTTTTAAAACACTATTTGCCGTTGTTGTTATTGACATTCCTAACAGGGATTGCATTTTATTTCAAAGGTCCAAAATGGGACTCAATTACTTTTATTACCAATGTTTCAGGATACCTGGCCATTTCCCTTATCTCGTGTTCTTTAATTGTTGGCTCAATCAATATTGTCATCAATCGTAACAATCCCATCTCTACTTATTTCAGGCGGGATATGGGCATTACGGCGGGAGTGTTCACTTTAATTCACTCGATATTCGGACTCTTTGTCCACCTGAGAGGTCATATGTGGAAGTATTTCTTTGAAAGGAATGAACATGGATTCTTCATTCCTTTTGATGATTTCAGGTTGGCCAATTACACGGGAATGGTATCGACCCTTTTGATTGTTGTTGTGCTGGTAACTTCAAATGATTATTCCCTGTTAAAACTGAAAGCCCCCAGGTGGAAAAACATCCAGCGATTGTCATACTTCATGTTCCTTTTTGCCATTATTCATGTAATCTATTATCGCCTTGTAATGAACAACTTAAATTTACTCTATAGTTTCTACCTACCAATGATCGCAGTTGTTATAGGGCTGCAGGGATTGGGGGCATGGAAAAGATTGAGGATTTAGGGAATGGAAATCATTTTGGAATATTCCTTCCTGGTGGTTTTAATTTTGATGATGTAATACCCACTTTGAAGTTCGCTGCTGCTAAAATCGATGGCTCCTGCCGCTCCGCTTATGGCTTTGCTTGCAACCAATTGTCCCTTTAAATTGTATAAATCAGCCAACTTGCCATCGGCATGTGTTCCATCAATTCTATAATTAAACACTTTCGTGTGCGTTGAACTTGGATAGAGTATAAATTGCTCAGTTGAATGTTCCTTGATGGACGTATAAGTTGAGTTGTTTTTGACCACAAATTTATCAACTGTGTTAGCTTCAACTCTATCGGTACTGAAAAATCCGTCAGCAATGCTAATAAAAACAGATTCTCCAGTCATGACTTTATTTTTTAGGAAGACGTCAATGTTTTTTGAATTTAAGTAGTAGTGGTCGACCATCAAAAGATTATTGCTGGAATCGAATATTTGAGTCCCTTGCAGATCCAATGGCTTTAACATGAGCTTATTGAATGCAAGCGTTATTTTGACTCCTGTATAATCGAGGGTCGCACTGGCAAGATTGGTAATGGTAAGCGTATTGTTAATGACTTTTGAAGAAATACTATCGAGGTAAACATTGTTCTTCCCTTGCACTGATCCGGGAGAATAGCTGACAGTTACTTTTTTCCCAGGAACCAGGCTTGAGGTGAGCATCACATGAATAATAGTTTTATTGGCATCAAGTGTCACCTTGGTAACCGGGATAGGAACATTGTCATTCATCACAGAAAACCCTGTAAAGGCGCCCAGGTCATCGTGCAATTCGGTATTAAACTCCATCATGATTTCATTTCCCAAAGGGATGCTTCCAATCATGGCTCCTGGCGTGAATGTCCAACCTTTTAACGTTGAAATGTAATTGATTAATTCCTTTGCATTCTTAAGATGCTGGGCAACAGTGGGATGATAATCAATGCCTATCCCCAAACTGCCGGTCTGCTGTGACATTTCAAAGAAAGAGACTTTTCCCATGTTCTTCTCATTGGCCTTCAAGACAATGAATTTTGTATAATTCCTAACCCTGATCAAATCGACTCCGCCAATCATGGGGCCCAACAAACAGAGTATATCGGCACCGTTGTTTTTAAGCTGAAGCTGGTCGATAAACTTCAGGTAATTGTCAACAAACCTGGTTGAATCGCCTTTGCCTGTGCTAAAATCGTTGGTGCCCAAATCAATACAAATCAAATCAGGTTTTTCGGTGAACTTGTAAAGCGGGGCTGCATCGTACAAAAAGATGCGCTGATAATAATTGGGCATACAATCCGTGCTTCCAGTAACGGGGCCATCATAATTGCGGTAAATGCCAATCCCCGATTTGCAGACAGCCAAATGACGGGCGTTGAAACTTCTGGAGGTAATGGCGGCATAAGTGAGATAATGGTTCTGGGTTGTTGGTCCGAATTTTCCCCCATTGACTCCTTCATTTCCATATCCGCAGGTAATTGAATTGCCAATAAATTCAATCAAATGTTCCCGTTTATTGGGAATTTCGACAATTGTTTTCCCAGTTCCAAGAACAAACCCACAAAAGTAAGTTTTACCAAACGACTCTTCGGTCAGCTTAAATATTTCAATCTCATGGTTGGTATCTTTTAACCCGGTTGCCAGGGCGTATGTATTGAGACCTGTTTTGGTTTGAATCCTTGAAATAACCTCGTTGTCAAGAATTACATTGTAATAATTCTGGGTTCCTGCATCCTCCAGCATCAATGAAATGCTGGTGCCCTGGAAACAAGCTCTGACCGATACCCCGGAATAGGAGAACCTAGGCTTGAGCGGGTTCGAGAAGTCAATCCGACCTGTGTATTCAATCAAGGCATGATCGGGCTTAATGGTATCGCAATGCGCCTGATTGACAATAAATAGCAGCACCAAGGCAAGGATTAAAAATTTAATTCTTTTCATTAAATATGCTTAGGTTTAGGTATATTTGAATCCAGCCATTTAAGTGCAAACAATTAAAATTGCTTGTTGATTAAAGTGCCGAAAATCAATACAAAATAGCAAATAAATTCTTAAAATGACATGAAATTTCTATTTTATTTCTGCTGATTCCTTGAAATATTTCAACGGATCGATCACGACTTTTTTGTGGAGAAGCTTTTCCGATATAATCCTGAGATGTTGCTTATTTTCAAGGCCTTACATTCCATTGTGCGAACTCTGTTTAATTGGGCATTTATGACATCCGACTTTTCAGTTGGGAAAATAATAAATTAGGATTAATTTCACGGAATAAATCCAGTGTCGGTGCACACTATGGTATAATTAGATGTACATTTAGATTGTCAAAATGGTTCCCAACAACTATCAATTTATTAACAGATGAAAACCAGGCTTAACAAAGAGATTCAAGATACGATGAATAAAAACCCCGGTAACTGGAAAGGAATTTTTTATTTCAATCCCAAAGATCCCCGGTTAATGGTTCCAAAATTAAACCCTTCCATGGGATGGACTTTAAATTTCGCAAGCCCGTATTCTTATTTATTCTTAATTGCACTTATTTTAATCATTGTAGCTTCCCAATATTTTAAATTATAGAAATCATGAAATTGATCGCTTTTATCATTGCATTGAATGTCGTTGCATCGGGTTTATTTGCCCAAGGCAAAATGGATGCTTCTGAATCGGAACTGGTATTAAAAACTGCCACTGGCAATATCTATGGAACATTGACTGTTGCCCCGAATGTCAAAACTTCACCCGTGGTTCTTATCATAGCAGGTTCAGGTCCAACCGACAGGAATTGCAATTCGCCAGCGGGTATCCAAACCAATGCATACAAAATGCTTTCAGAAGGCTTTGCTACTAACAATATTTCCTCCCTGCGGTTTGACAAACGAGGCATTGGAGAAAGCAAACCTGCCATGACCAGCGAAAGTGAACTTCGTTTTGAAACTTATATCAACGATGTTGTGGCCTGGATTAACTTGTTAAAAGCGGACAATCGATTTTCAAAAGTGATCATTTTGGGCCATAGTGAAGGCTCATTGCTTGGAATGATCGCTGCCGAAAAAACAAAAGTTGGAGCATATATTTCCATTGCGGGCGCTGGTCGATCGGCAGATCTCATTCTGCAGGAACAGCTGAAAACAAAATTGCCTCCACAATTGATGATGGAGTCAAATAAAATACTTGAAAGCCTGAAAAAGGGCGAGCTCGTTCCAAATACAAATCCCAGTTTAGCTACCATGTATCGTCCAAGTGTTCAGCCCTATATGATTTCATGGATCAAATATGATCCCGCACAGGAAATCAAGAAACTGAAGGTTCCCGTTTTAATCATCCAGGGCACCACCGATCTTCAGGTGCCAGTAGAGGATGCTAAATTGCTTTCGGCAGCAAAACCAGATGCAAAACTGATGATCATTGATAACATGAATCACGTCATGAAAGAATCGGATGCCAATGCGAGTAATAACATGGCCACCTACAAGAATCCAACCTTGCCCCTAAAAAACGGATTGATGGATGGATTGGTTAATTTTATCATGACTAAGAAATAATATAAACAGTGATTCGATGCATCGAACCAATAATGAATATTGATAACCCTTAAATAAAGACCAGCCATGAGAAGACAAATTATATTCGCCGCACTCCTGTTTTCAGGTTTATGTATTCTCGAAGCTTGCACCGATTCATCCAAAAATAAACTGGCCAAGGAGAAAGAAGATTTCCCTGCTTTTGACATAGAGGTAGCCAGACTTGGCATTCAGGAAGCCAACCTTGAATTTATAGATCTATTCAATAAAAGCGATTCTGTTGGATTGGCCAACATGTTTACCATCGATGGAGAATCCATGGAACCGAACGAACCAGTTTTTTATGGAAGAAGTAAAATTCAATCCCATTATGCCCAGGTGATGAAGGGTGGAGCCAACAAACTGGAATTAGTAACCATAGGTTTGTGGGGCGACGCAAATATGCTGGCTGAAGAAGGTGAATTCACTTTCATGGACAAGGATGGAAAACAGCTTGACAAAGGAAAATACATCGTTCTGTGGAAGGTGGAAGACGGAACATGGAAACTTTTCAGGGATTGCTACAATTCGGATTTGCCCGTTCAGGGAATCAAAAAATAGCCAGAATTAATCGTTAGTAAACAGTATTTATTTCCATCCGTTTCATATCGTAGAAAATACCTTTCACAGTCAAAGGTATTTTCAAAATTCTTAAGGGATGGAAAGAATTACGATGATCCTGATAGTACTATTTTTAACTTTCACTGTCAGATTGCAAATCAACATTTTTGAATTACACAAAGCTTAGAGATCACAAATTCTTGCCTAGTTCCCTTTTCTGAGAAAGAAAAAACAGGGCAGGATGCAATGAGTTCCTTTTTAAAATAAATCCTTCAACAAGGCTGTTTCAGCCAGCGGTCAAAGTTCAAGACCTTGATTTTGATCCATTTACTTTGGTCTTCGCCCTTGAATATAAAGTTCACCCTTCTTTCCATTGTCACCATTTTTAAAGAAATGAGGTACCTGTTGCGGTAATCAACAGAAAATATTCCTAATCGTAGAGATTGGAACTCAATTAAAAGAGTGTGATACACTTGTGTAGGATTTATAAAAATGTAGGATTTTATAAATTAAAGTAGCTTAGATCTATTCGTTGATATTGATCCATTAGAATTAAACAGCTCTGGATAGGAAGCATAGCTGATTGGTCCTCTTAAACTGTTTTTCTCCTTTCACCGGAGCGCTGTATCCTACCGATCAACTCATGCCTTTCTGATACCCATCTGATACCCATCTGATACCTTT
>DASXUZ010000094.1:0-9281 GCA_036504555.1 Prolixibacteraceae bacterium
CCAACGGGTTTTTGTGTTTTTAATACTCACCTCCTGGTACCTGAATCCATGTTTTTCTGCCAGCTCTTTCAATCGTTTGGGAAGATAAATTTTGGCTTCCCAACGCATGACATCAATGAGTGTTTTCTTTATAAAGTCCTGTACCTTTGGAAGTTCGTGGTTCACCTTGTCTGGAATGAAAATTTGAATCACTCCATTGCCTACCCTGTTGTAAACCCTGTCGGTATTGCCTTTGGTGATCGCCAGTTCGTGAAACCTTGTTTTAAAACAGCTTTCAGGTGCAAATATTGTTAACCCGGCTCGCACTTTGGTCTGTTGTTTACGGATCCAGTCGGCTTTCGATTCTACAAAGCGGATGGCATCATGAACGTGTGCGCTGGGGGACATGGATACAACTATTTCACCGTCAGATTTCACGGTTAGCCGAATTCTTCTGGATCGTTCATTAATTATCAATGAAATCTGCCCAACATTTTCTATATTTACATATCTTGTTGTCATTCCTAAGCTAACTGAATATTCGGCTAAAGTAATCAAACCAAAAAAACTAATCATATGGAACAGGACAAACGATTTGAAGTTTTTGGAACCTTAACAAAAACGGAAACTATCTTTACAATTGATCACAAAATTATGCCCGGCACTTTGGTCTTTGAAGCCCTTCGACCTTTCCCGGGCTATTATTCCGATTCCCCGACAAGTGTCAAGCCTGTTTATTTGTACCTGGCCCTTGAAGAACAGTTTACCCTGATCGACATTATTCGCGCCTCACAAAAGGTGCAGCTCGAATTTGATTCCCCCTTTGATGCCGGAAAAGGCTTTGTGGAAATCTATAACGAAAAATTCAATGTTTTACGCATCCGCCATCTGAAAGATTATGACCTGCTCGAAAAACTTCAGCAATCGTATACCGAAAATGGAATCCGTTTTTTACGTAAATCTAAAAAATTAAAGGATCAATTGGTCAAAATCAGCATCATTAAATTTTTCTCACTTCAGGAAATCGCCGATGGGATCTTTCTTGATCGGCGCGAAAAGTACCATGCCTATATCGAAATTCCCCGTTATCTGAAATCTGAAGAATTCGATGAGGTGACCAACAAGGTCAAATACAATTGGGTGGAAAGTAAATTTGATGCTGCAAAGGCCGTCTTCTACCATGAAGGAAGATTACTGGAAGCCGTCCGTATTTATTCCAACAAAATCGAGCCTGAATACCTCAAGGACTTACACAAGCTGTATTTAGAAAAAATGAAATAACTCAACTGTTAACTTTCAACCAGGCGGCTCCCTTGATTCAGGTGAGCCGCTTTTGTTTCCTTCAAGGGTGGGTCCCAGGTCCCCCGCCTTGTAAAAAATCATCCTCAATAAAATGTCCCTTCCAACATTTTCTGTATCTTTAAATTCTTTAATTTGTAAGTAATACATGAAGCAATAAAGGTTCAAAGCCTTTCAACTATTTTATCTAAGCCTAAACCATTTATGAAGAACAAATTTTATTATTTACCAGTCTTTCTTGTCTTGTTAATGACTATTTTCAAGGTCAATGCTCAATCGTTGAAGATCAACGAGAACGAGTATTTCGAAAAGCCGGGCTTGAATGTGATGGTTTTTTTTGATATTTATCCCGAAGGTCACCAGGGTGCCGTGGGAATCATCCAAAATGGGGTACGGGTGGCCACCAATGGCGATTTGCGGCTGGAACCCACCCCCGGTCAATGGCAACCCATCCCTAAGGTGGGTAAGCGCTCGGTGGACCGCAGCAAAAATGAAATCAGCGTCAAATTAACCTATCCCGATTCGAGCATCAACCGCAAAGGATTTAACCCCGTTGAGTATCCCGATCTATATTTCAACTACCATGTTAGGGTCATTGGAGAAGGAAACAAAGTACGCATCCTGGTTGACCTTGACAAACCCCTTCCCGCTGGCTGGGAAAAGAAAGTGGGGTTCAACTTCGAATTGTTTCCGGCCATCCTGTTTGGGAAAAGCTGGTATCTCGACCAGCAATCCGGCATCTTTCCGACCCAGGCCAATGGGCCCATGGAGAAGGATGTGGATGGCAACTGGCAGGCTTTCCCCATGGCAACAGGCAAAAAGTTAACCATTGCGCCTGAAGCTTCGGCTCAAACCATGATCATCGAAAGCATGGGCCAACCCCTTCAATTGATGGATGGACGATTCTACCACAACAATGGATGGTTTGTCGTCCGTTCATTGGTGACACCCGGCAAAACGGTTGGGGCTGTTGAATGGGTGGTCGATTGCAATGTGGTGCCCGAATTCCTATCAAAGCCGGTGGTTCATGTCAGCCAGATTGGATACCATCCCTCCCAGCAGAAAATAGCGGTCATCGAGGTGGATAAAAATGACAACAAGCTTGAAAAGGCCAGCCTGTACCGTATTTCTGAAGATGGCGGCTTAAAGGAAATCCGCAGCATCGAACCCAGGAAATGGGGTCAGTTCCTGCGCTTCAACTATTACCAGTTCGATTTTTCCGATATCAGGACTCCCGGCATTTACCAGGTTAAATATGCTGGAAATACCACTGAACCATTCCGGATCAGCACCACCATTTACGACCGCAATGTATGGCAGCCAACGGTTGAATATTTTCTGCCCGTTCAGATGTGCCACATGCGCATCAACGAAGGCTACCGCGTCTGGCATGGACTCTGTCACATGGACGATGCACTGATGGCTCCCGTTGATACCAACCATTTTGACGGTTATAAACAGGGATCTTCCACCCTGACCAAATTCAAACCCCTGGACCAGGTCCCGGGACTGAACCGCGGTGGCTGGCACGATGCCGGGGACTACGATTTGCGGGTTGAATCGCAGGCAGGTGAAGTGTGGATACTCTCACAGGCCTATGAACTCTTCCATCCCGAATGGGATCAAACCACCGTTGATCAGCAAAATCACCTGGTTGAAATCCATCGCCCTGACGGGAAAAATGATTTGCTTCAGCAAATCGAGCATGGAACCATCTCCATCCTGGCCGGATACCAAAGCCTGGGACGACTCTACCGCGGGATCATCGAGAACAGCCTGCGCCAGTATGTGCACCTGGGCGACGGTGCAACCGTCACTGATGGAAGACGGTACAACCCAGGGCTCAAGGGAGATGATGTCAATGCCCATGAATCGGGCGTCCTGGATGACCGACTGGTATTTACCGAAGATAATCCTTCACGTGAACTGGGTGTTGCTGAGGCGCTTGCCACAGGTGCCCGCGTATTAAAAGGTTTTAACGATACCCTGGCTACTCAGTCTATCACGACTGCAGAAGCGCTTTACGCCTTGGTGGATGCCGATAAGAACCAACGGCTCGCTGGGTCAAAAGTCATGGCAGCGGTTGAATTGCTGATTACAACCGGCAATCCTGCCTACAAGGCCGATATTTTGAAATATACCATGCCTGAAGTGCTCAAGCGCAACGAAGTGATTGGATTCCTCGGCAGGGTTTTGAAACAGATCAACGACCCGCAGCTTACGGCAATGGTGGTAACGGCTGCCAAGTCTTACAAGGCTGAAGTGGACAAGGTACAGCAGGAAAATCCCTTTGGAGTGCCTTATCGTCCGCACATTTGGGGTGATGGATGGACCATCCAGGGATTTGCTGTCAATCAGTATTTCCTTCAGAAAGGTTTCCCAACTATTTATGATTCCACCTACCTGCTCAATGC
This sequence comes from Prolixibacteraceae bacterium, assembly GCA_036504555.1. Classification (GTDB taxonomy): domain Bacteria; phylum Bacteroidota; class Bacteroidia; order Bacteroidales; family Prolixibacteraceae; genus Aquipluma. Next base: position 3,693 of record DASXUZ010000094.1, read on the forward strand.
GTTGAATTTTGTGCTGGGCAACCACCCGGGCGAAAACACCAGCTCCTTCGTATCAGGAGTAGGCTCCCGGTCTGTGCTCCAGGCCTATGGTGTCAACCGTGCCGACCGTTCGTTCATCCCCGGAGGAGTGGTTTCAGGCACTGGAATTATCCGTCCCGACTTTCCTGAATTGAAAGAATGGCCTTATTTCTGGCAGCAAACCGAATATGTTTTGGGCGGTGGAGCTACCAACTTTATGTTTTTGGTACTCGCTGCAAAAGAGGTACTGAAATAACAGATTCAACTAAAAATACAATAGATAGGTCTCTTTACGGAGGCAATTTAAAAAGGAAGGGCAGTTGCTCTTCCTTTTTTATTTTCAGACAATGAATCTACTCAAATATCATTGACTATCAGTCCAACTTCTTCAAAATATATTTTTTGGTAAATGAAGCAACAATGACTCGACCATTGTTCCAATCAAAGAAACCATCCTTTTAAAACTAACCCCCATGGCAGTTCAGCAATTGTAATACAAGCAGAAATTAATGGTTGAAGTGGATTCCTGGGACTTGAACGAAAATGCCTGCACCCCTAAAAGTGGGTTTAACCTTTATTACTAGTTCTCCCCATAGTTTTGGAACCGAAGATCAAAACGAATAACAGTTATGTGCAAATGCAACTATGCCATGTTTGGGTATCATCAGCTCATCCTTTTCTGATACCTTTCTGATACCTTTCTGTAAACTTACCTTACAGAAAGGTATCAGAAAAGTATCAGAAAGGTATCAGAAAAGGATGAGCTGATGATACCCAAACATCAACCCATTCCAAATGGACTGGGGAAAAAACCTGGATCGATAGTTTGTTTTGAAAAGTTTTTTCCCCATTGGTCCCATGTACTCGGGATTCCTTGAGGGAGAAGTGATCGCTCGGGAGGGGGGTTTATCTTTTTTTTCTGAACTGGTTTTGCTTGGCCTTGTCCTTGGTCAGGTTGCGCTTTTCTTTTTTCTTGGCCAGTCCGGGAATCTTTTTCTTTTCGTGGAAGGCTCCCTTAAAGGTTGGATCGGCCACTCGTTTCTGGCGGTCGATCTCCCGCAATTGGATCAGGCTTTCTTCCCGCTTGGTGGCAATCAGATCAAGGTCAGCCGGGAGTTCCAGCTGGGGGATTTTCATTCGGATCAGTTCTTCAATCTTGTGAAGGTTGTGCTCCTCAGCCGGATTGACCAGGGTGATAGCGGTGCCCACATTGTTGGCCCTGGCTGTACGACCGATGCGGTGTACGTAATCTTCGTGGTTGTTGGGAAGATCAAAATTGATAACATGGCTGATCATCTCTACATCAATACCGCGGGAGGAGATATCAGTGGTAATCAGGATGCGGACAATCCCGCTTTTGAAAGCATTGATGGCATTCAACCGGGTGCTTTGACCCTTGTTTGAATGCATGATGCGTTTTTCGCCTTCAGAGCGCCGTTTGATGATCTTGAAGACCTGCTCTGCATTTTCCTTGGTACCGACAAAAACGATCACCCGCGAAAAGGTTTCCTCGTCGCGGAGCAGATAATTGATCAGGTTGAGCTTGGTCTGAAAGTTGGGTACCTTGTAATACACCTGGTTGATCAGTTCGGCTGGAGTGGCTGAGGGGGCTACCTCGACCCGTTCAGGGAAATCGAGAAACTCATGGCTCATCTCCTCTACCTTCTCATTGAAGGTGGCCGAGAACAATAGGTTTTGACGTTTCAGGGGAAGCACTTCCAGGAAATTGCGGATCTGGGGCATAAAGCCCATGTCGAGCATTCGGTCGGCTTCGTCAATTACAAGGGTCTTAATTTTTTTGAATGAAACCGCTTCAGCCTTGTACAGATCCCACAGACGGCCGGGAGTGGCTACTACGATATCAACGCCGGGTTTGATCATCTCGGCATGTTTGGTCCAGCCCACCCCGCCATAGACCGTGGCATGGCGTAAGTTGGTGAATTTGAGCAGGTCGTGCAGGTCTTCGCCCACCTGGATGGCCAGCTCACGGGTAGGCACCAGTACAACGGCCCGGGGGTCTTTGCCTTCTGCCTTGATGAGCTTCATGATCAGGGGAATGAAATAGGCAGCCGTTTTGCCCGTACCCGTTTGGGCGATACCCAACACATCCACCCCGGAGCGAACCATCGGAATGGCCTTCTGCTGGATGGGGGTCGGTTCTGTAAAACCCAGTTCTTCAATTGCTTTTAAAACCGACTTGCTAATCTTTAAATCTTCGAATGTTGACATGGTGCAAAGATAGGCGCTTATTTCCGATTTCCTAAAAGAGGAAAACAGTTAAATAAACGATCGTTATGAATCAATCGGATCGGGCGGTGCAATCGGATAATGAGCCATCTCCCAGGACTCAACCAAGGTGCATAGTAAATCAAATTCTTCTCCCTGAGGTGTACCTGGTTTGGAACCCCAAAGTTCATCAATTCTCTTCAAGGAATCATTAAAATCCTGTTCTGTTATTATGGGTTTTATTTCCATGGTTAAATATCCATTACATCCAATGTATCATACATATCCTGAGTTCCAATTACCTGAGCAAATGTAGTTGTATTTGTCAAAATAGGACGTTTAAATGTAACATTACTTCACCCGATACATTTTCCCCGGCAAGCTGGTGATCAGTCCTTTCAATTCGAGTTCGAACAGCAAAACAGAAACCTTGCTCATGGGCAGCTGGGTTTCAATGGTTAATTCATCAATAAAGCGATCGCCTCCCTGGATGAGGTTAAACAGTTTCTGTTCATCGTGGGTGAGATCTACAAACATGGAGGTTTGGATGGCATGGGAGGGCGAAGACTTTATATCCCAGTTCATGGCTTTTTCAATGTCAAGGTAACTATCGATCAAGGCAGCCTCATTCGATTTAATCAAATTATTGCAACCTTTCGAATAGGGATCGCTGCATCGCCCGGGAAAGGCAAATACATCGCGGTTGTATGAATTGGCAATGTTGGCTGTGACCAATGCTCCCCCTTTTTCAGCTGATTCAACTACCACTACCGCATCGGCCAAACCGGCAATGATCCGGTTGCGGCGAAGGAAGTTTTGCCGGTCAATGGGGGTTTCGCTGGGAAAGTCGGACATCAGTCCACCTTTATCGAGCATTTTGGCGGCGATCGGTGCATGCAGAGAAGGATAAATCAAATCCAGCCCATGGCCCAATACTGCCACTGTGGGAATATCGTATTTCAGGCAAGCTTTGTGGACCTGCACATCCACACCGTAGGCCAATCCCGAGACGACCAACAGGGGGTAATTTCGTTTTGAAAAGCACTGGATCAGTTCCTCGCATATTTCTTTACCGTAGTTCGTGGCGCTTCGGGTTCCAACGATCGAGAGTATTCTCTTTTCATTCACATTGGCTTCTCCTTTGTAGAACAAGATAATGGGGGCATCGCTGCAGTTCTTCAGGCGGGAGGGGTAATTTTCATCCAAATAAAAAAAGGTCTGAATATGGTTTTTATGGATAAAATCGACTTCTCTCTTGGCCCTTTCCAGTACGTTTTGCCCGGCAACCCTTTGGGCACTGATTTCACCGACGCCCGGTATCTTCATCAATGCCTTCTCCTTTTCCTTGAAAATCCCTTCGACGCTTCCTATGTAGGCTATCAGGTTGCGCGCTGTGACACTGCCAATTCCGGGAATCAGTGAAAGGGCGATCTGGTGGGCAAGATGATCTTCGGTATTCATGGGAGAAGATTAAAAAAGAAAAATATACCACTAAGCAGCAAAGACACTAAGGTACGCAAAGTTCTAATGAACAAAGCGTTTAAAGGCAACTTTAATTCATGAAGTATGAAAGTTTATAAGGGAGGGAAAAATTTATCAAAAAGCGCGGGGTGTATAACAGTCTTGCCCATCACTTTTTCTTCAATAGGTACAGGATATAAGCTTTCTTTGGAAACGCAAATGGTATATTTAGGTTTTAATTTCGTGAACCTTTGTGTCTGAGCGTCTTTGTGTCGGGAAAACTTAAGATCGTAGGAAAACTTAAACTTTCTTATTCAGAATCTCAGTCAAGGCAGCCCTGATTTGTTCGATTTCGTCTTTATTGAGAGCGGCCAGGCTAATGGAGGGGTATTCGGCAATTCCTCGTTTAGTTTTAATGGCAATCTGAAGATCGGCAAAGCCAAGGGCTTTTTCGACCTGGAAACCTACCAGTGACTTTTGTGAAAATTCAATGGCATCGTATTCTTTTTTCATGATCGAAATGATGGGGTAATACTTTATCAATACCTTTTCATTGGCGGTGCTGAAATAGATATAACACAGATTGGCAAATTGTGAAATTCCGACAAAGACTATGAACACCCCTACAACGATCATCACAAAGGTGTCTTTTTTCATCCATAGAAAGGCAAGTCCAATCAGGACGATGACTATGCCGGTAATGTTAAAAGAGCGTTTGATCCTCTTGCTTCTTTTTTGATTTGAAAATTCCATGCTATTTGATAAAATTGTGAATGATGGGAGCATTGGGCAATTGAACGATTACTTTAGGCAAAATAGCTTAACTTTGTCTCCATAAAAGCCAAGTCAATGACTGAATCAAAATTACACTCAAATATTGTCTTTTCACAGCATATTTGCGACGAACTTCAGAAAATAGTTCAAAAATATCCTGTGGGCAAGGTATTTCTGCTGACCGATCAAACGGCAGGTGGTTTTTGTCTGCCGATGGTGCAAGCGGTGCTGGATGAATTTAATATCAAACAGTGTGTGATTCCATCCGGGGAAGAGAATAAGACCATCCAATCGGTCGGATTGGTTTGGGATTTTCTGAGTAACAATCAAGCCGACCGCAAGTCCCTGCTGATCAATCTGGGCGGGGGAATGACGACCGATTTGGGGGGCTTTGCCGCTTCCACGTTTAAGCGTGGAATGGATTTCGTGAATATCCCCACCACTTTGCTGGCCCAGGTGGATGCCTCCCTGGGGGGTAAAACAGGATTTAATTTCAATGGACTGAAAAACGAAATCGGAGTTTTTAATGAACCCAATACTGTATTAATCAGTACCAGCTTTCTCAAATCCATCGATCATCCCAATTTCCTTTCGGGTTATGCAGAAATGCTCAAGCATGGTTTGATCAAAAGTTGGAAACACTGGCTGGAATTACTGGCCTATGACCTTGAAAATGTCAATTATGAAAGGCTTCAGGAAATTATTGCCCATTCGGTAGCCATCAAGGAATGGCATGTGATGAATGACCTGACGGAGCAAAATATCAGAAAAGCATTGAATTTTGGACACACCATCGGCCATGCCTTTGAAAGTTATGCCATGAAAACCGGCCGCCCCATCTTGCATGGCTATGCGGTGGTCTATGGAATGATTGCCGAGCTTTACCTCTCACACCAGAAATGCGGACTGGAGCTGCGCGAGTTGGAAAGTATTTCATCCTGGCTGATCAACAAGTATGGAAAGTTTGAAATTGGACCCAATGATTTTCAGGCACTCTATGAACTGATGACCCATGACAAGAAAAATGAAGGCAAACGCATCAATTTTACCCTCATACCTGAAATCGGGAAAGTGGAAATCAATGTGGATTGTCCGCAGGAACTGATTTTT
>DASXUZ010000095.1:0-42354 GCA_036504555.1 Prolixibacteraceae bacterium
TCGTGTTTGATTCCATAAACGATGTGTTCATATATTTCATCCGAAATAACCATGATATTCGGGTTTTTGGCAAAGATATCGGCAAAGGCTTTCAGTTCATCCCTGGTGTATACGCTTCCCGTTGGGTTGCTTGGACTGCTGAACAAAAAGGCACGCGTCCTGGGGGTGATGGCAGCTTCCAGCTGGGCAGGGGTAATCTTGAAATCACTATCTACGGTGGTCGGAATGATCACATTAACTCCTTCATTGAGTTTGACCAGTTCGATGTAAGTTACCCAGTAAGGAGCTGGAATAATCACCTCATCGCCTGGGTTGATCAAGGCCTGCAACAGGTTGGCAATTGAATGTTTCGCGCCATTTGAAACGATGATCTGGTCGGTGGTGTAATCCAGGTTGTTGTCGCGCTTGAGTTTATCCACAATGGCCTTGCGCAATGAAAGATAACCCGGTACTGGGGAATAAGTTGAAAAGTTATCGTCAATGGCTTTTTTGGCAGCCTCCTTGATGAAATCGGGGGTATTAAAATCAGGTTCACCTACTCCAAGACTGATTACATCAATGCCTTTTTCCTTTAACTCGCGGCTTTTTTGGGCCACAGCCAGGGTGGCCGATGCAGATAAACATGCTACTCTGTCTGAAACTCTTTCCATAACTACTATTTATAAAGATGAATATTCAATTTTGCGAAGCTAAGATATATAAAAAACCCATCGCCACGACTTGCTTGTTTCAATTTGAAAGAAAAACAGCCTTAAAATTTACAATTTGTTATTACGCCCTATTTCAATTAAAAATTCCTGCACTTCATTTTGAAGATCCAGGTATCCCTTGTAATCTGAAACCACCCTTAACTCCGATCTGCCTATCAGCCCATTAAGCTCCCTGGCAATATTCAGCGGATGATTTTGATCATCCGGAAGTGCCACAATTAAGGTAGGCGCCTGAATTGATGCAATCAGTTCACGCGATGGAAGGTCGGAAGCCGCTCCTCCCAGGTAAATTTGCGAATAATAAAGTGGATCAAATTCCAATCGATATTCCATTAAACGCTGCCGGGTGCCCGGATGTTCAAGCTCAAAGAAATCTGGTGGGTCCTCATTCAAGGCGATCAACCTTTTCAAAAATTCAGGAATGGTACGCTGGTTGACTTTGGAAGCTATCTTTCGGTATACGGCTTTGACGGCTTCTCTGTTTTCCCAGGCCGGCGGAGGGGTGACCAGTATCAAGGCTTTTACCTTCTCCGGATACATGACCGCATAATGGAGAGCGGTGACCGAGCCCATTGAAGTTCCGGCAATGACCATGGAATCTATCTGACAAGCTTCCACCACCTCTTTCAATTGTTCAGTCATGGCATCCCATTGATAATTGCCTGAAACAGATTTTCCGCAGGCATCGTACCTGATCACCGAAGCGATTTCCGATACCTTGTTTAAATCGATCAGCGAATAAAGCGAATCCGATTCCACGGAATTCAACATTCCGTGTAACCAAATGAATGGCTGGCCTTCGCCTTGTATCGTCAGTTGTATGTTTGGGGACATTCGGATGAATGATTTAGATGAATTTCATTCCATTATTGATCAAACTTCTATGCACACTAAAATGCTCCTACCAGGTTCCAAGAACGAGTCCGGATAGGGGAAACAAAACAAGATACATCCCTGCATCGATAGCGAGCAATTTGACTGAACGCGATGCAAATAAATAGGTGCCACTCATGGCTGGCAGAATCCAAACCAGCGCAATCAGCAATCCTGTCAATAGACCATCCATCCCTCCCATGCCCGATACAACAGCACTAAGTGCAGAAATGGCAAGCAGATGCATGATGGCCGTACCGCCAAATATCAAGGGGGCATTTATCTTTGGTTTAATATTGCCGGGATAATTTTCCTGGTTCCATATTTTCCCAAACAGGAAAGGCTGATGCCATATGGCCCCCAGTACAAATGAGAAAATGGTCATTCCGATGACAGGTAGCCAATGGATATTCGAAATTAGGTTAGTTAGATTCATGTTAATTGTATTTTTAAATGAATAGTTAAAACGAAGAGGTTGAACAGTTCTGAAAATTGGTATTCAAATAGATCTTTTGTATTATTCAAACAGCCCTTCATCGCGTATCAGCATCAGGATAGAAGAATGAGGAAGAATAATGTATTTTTCCTTGTTGAATTCGATTTCCCAGCCACTTCTGTTGAGGTACACAGCCAGGTCGCCCACTTTGGCCTGAAGGGGAACATACTTGACCTCCTCTTTCTTTTCCTGCCAGGGCTCATCCATATCGGTCATGGCTGGAATCGGGTAACCGGGTCCCACATTGACCACATAACCGCTGTGCGTTTTTTCATTTTCCATCACCGTTGGGGGCAGGTACAATCCCGAGGCGGTTTTCCCATGCTGATTCTTGGGTCGGATTAAAACCCGGTCTCCGATCATGATGAATTTTCCCAGGTCCTGTTCTTCGGTAATTAGTGGCATCCGGTTTTATTTTTTCAGTTTTATTTAATTTCTATACAAAGATAAAACAATCGGGCTGAATGAATCGCTTATTTCAAAAATTGACCTTTTATAAGCTCAATTAAAAAATACACTATCTTTTTTTTCATTTGTTTTTTGCCTTTCCCTGGTCTTCAAGTATGATAATTTCGACTACAATTAAAATATATTCGAATATACCAAAAATATTTTAAACTTTACTTTATTGACTTTCAATGCAATACCAATTATTTTAAAAATATTTTAAAATATTTTAGTACTATGTGTTGTATAGTACCATTTAAAAGATATATATTTGCAGTACAAATAACAATGCAACGAAAGGTAGAATTTTTAAAAATGTACTATACGAACTGTAACGAATTCAAAATTCAAGCGTCATAGAAATAGAAAACAAAATTTAGAAACAAAAAAACAATTAAAAATAGAGGAGTATAAAATCATGAAAACACAAAACAACAATCAGACAACAGCTAAGGGTCAAGTTAGCAAAATGGTATTATATAGCAGTGTGGCAATGTTCAGTTTAGTATTAATCAGCAGGTCAGTGAGCGCCCAGGATTTCTGGAGACAATTTTCAAATACCGGCCCCAATGTAAAGTCAGCTTCGGTGGAAGCTCAACAAAATTCAGAAACCGAAATTACCCCTGATATGTATCAAACGATCAATACAGAAGTTTCGATAGAGGCAAATAAGTCAAACGAATCAAATTTCATTTCCCTTCCTGAATTCTCCAAACTTGAAGAAGCCATCGAATACAATCCAGCAAAATTTGTGGAAGAAGAAATGGCCAATGAAAAGGAAAATCTGATGAATGCTGAACCTGTGATCATTGAAGAGTCATTGGAATATTATCCAGCAAAATTCGTGGATGCAGAAATGGAAGCTGAAGAAGAAAACCAAGCGAATGGAAATATGGAGGAAGCAGATTTGGAACTCCAGATTGAAGCTCTGACGACCGAAACTGAATACAATGCCTCCAAATATGTTGATGATGACATGAACCTGGAGACCCAGAACTGGAAGAGCAACGAAGATTTCATTCAGGCAGCCGAAACGTATACGGCCAATGGATCGGATCAGGAAATTGCAAAATATGCCCTGAAAGTAATCATGGTTGAAGAACAAGAACCTGCCCTTGAAGTTGAGAGCTGGATGACCAATGACAAGTTCTTCAAATCAGCCGACCTATTAACGGCCAATGAAGCAGTTCAGGAAATTGCAAAATATGCTAAAAAACAATTAAACCTTGAATCATTGAGAGGCAGCAGATAGTCAATCGAATGATATAAGTCAGCAGAAAAAACCTTTCACCCAACAGAAAACGAAGGAGACAAAGCCATGAAAACAGAAAACACGAAAGCTCAAATGAGGAAAGGGGTCCTGGAATATTGTATCCTGTTGGTACTCCGCTACCAAGATCAGTATGTCAGTGACATCATTGAAAACCTTGAGAAATCGAAAATGATCGTTGTCGAAGGAACCCTCTACCCCATGCTCACCCGGCTGAAAAATGAAGGTTACTTAGGCTACCGATGGGAAGAATCGCTTCAGGGACCACCGCGCAAGTATTACGAACTGACCCAGACCGGTCAACTATTCCTGAACGAACTCGAAAATGCATGGAACGAATTGGTCGATGCTGTTTTCCATATCAATGAACGTAAATAACAAGCAGATAGAAACAACCCAAACAAAGCAGACATCATGAAAAGGACATTCACCATCAACATCAGCGGCAAGTTATTCCACATCGAAGAAGATGCTTTCGAAAAACTGCAGGATTATTTACAAAGGCTCAACCTCTGTTTTGCCAGCCAACCAGGTGGTTATGAAATATTACAGGACATCGAATCCCGCATTGCCGAATTGTTCCAGGAAAAAATATCAGAAAAACAGGAAGCTGTAACCAATGAATGGGTCGATGAGGTGATGGCCAGAATGGGAAAGCCTGAAGATTTTATGGAGCCCGAAGAAACTCAAAGCGAGGAAAGTGCCAGCTCAGAAATGAAGGGCGAGAAAATCAAAAAGCGTTTGTACAGGGATACCGAAAACCGCAAGTTGGGAGGCGTTTGCGCAGGCATGGGAACCTACTTCAACATCGACCCTGTATTGATCCGCATATTGTTTGTACTGCTGGTTTTCATTGGTGTCGGAATTTCAATCATCGTATACCTGATCTTGTGGATCGTGGTGCCAAAAGCCACCACCACGGCTCATCGCCTCGAAATGAGGGGGGAAGAACCCACCATCCACAACATTCAGAAAACAATCCAGGAAGAAGTAAAGGAAGTAAAAGAGAGCTTCTCGAAGATCAATCAATCCGAATCGATCAGGGAAGGAAAAAAAGCCACCCGCAAGGCCTACCAGGCTTTCCGTACTGGTCTTACAGAAGCTTTTTCATCGAAAAAATAAAACTCACGATCAAACAGAACAACAATTCAGAAACATTTAAATCTTACAGACATGAAACGGTTAACACGCTCAAACGACAAACAAATTGCTGGAGTTATCAGTGGAATTTCTAACTATATCAATCCCGAATGGGATCCTGTATTCTTAAGATTGGCAGTTATCTGGCTTACCTTTTACAACCCCGCAATTTTCTTTATCTATGTCGGATTGATCTTTATCATCCCTCTTGAGAATCAGGAATACGCTAAAGACAAGGCTACCTCCACCATTGCAGGATAAGCTGATTTAATTTCACCCAAACATTTTCAAAGTATTTTGAAAATAGAATCCGGAAATGACAAGCCCGGATTTTTTTTTCATGCTTACACTCTTGGAGATTTTACCATCAAAGCCAGATTAAATCCTTGATTTCAAGAGGGGAAAGGCCCTTATTTAAATATCGCCACTTCCCGATCCCCGTTCGATTTTACATAGCCCCGAAACATCCCTGAGGTATTGAATTCCATGGCAATGTTCCCCTTGCGGTCGATCCCAATCACTCCCCCGGTGCCGCCCATTTGGGTGAGCTTGCTGATTTCCTTGCGACAGGCTTCCTGGATGGAGAGTTTTTTGTATTCCATCAGGGCTGAAATATCTCTTGAAAATCCCAGGCGTATATAGTATTCGCCATGACCGGTGCATGAAAATGCGCCCGTCTGGTTGTTGGCATAGGTTCCTGCCCCGATGATGGGCGAGTCGCCGATGCGGCCATATTTCTTGTTGGTCATTCCACCCGTTGAAGTCCCGGCAGCAATGTTGCCAAAAGTGTCGAGGGCTGCACATCCCACCGTTCCGTGTTTGTCATTGACAGTGGCTTCACGTTCTTTTTTGAGCAATTCCTGGAGTGCCTTGTACCGCTTTTCGGTATAAAAATAACTGTTCTCAACCGGCTCGAAGCCTTGCTCTTTGGCAAACTGTGAAGCCCCGGTTCCGGTGAGCATCACATGTTCCGACTTCTCCATCACTGTGCGGGCCACACGAACCGGGTTTTTAATATCCCTGACTCCGGCAATTGCCCCGGCTTTGAGTGTCTGACCATCCATGACAGAGGCATCGAGTTCAACCAGTCCCTCATGGGTGAATACAGCGCCCTTGCCGGCATTGAACAGGGGTGAATCTTCCATGACCACAATGGTTTTTTCAACGGCATCCATCGCGGTTCCGCCGCTTGCCAATACTGAATCACCCACATGAAGCGCCTGGTTGAGTACTTTCAGGTATTCATTCTGCATCTCCGGGGTCATTTCCTTGCGGTCCATCACACCTGCTCCCCCGTGGATGACCATTGCATACTTCCTGGTTGTCTGAGCTTCTGCAAGCGATGCGAACAAAACAATTACCAGGCAAATAATAAGCTGTTTCATATACTGACTTCTCCTAAAATCAATTTGTATTGTTGGTTTTCAAAGCTAAATAAATTTAAACGAAATCAACTTACTGCTTTGAATTGTAAGTTGCTGTGGTATTTTTGTTTATTTTTTGAATATAAAGTTAAAACAAAATAGTAAATTACTTGTTTTAAAACAACAATTAGTCCAACAAAGAATTATTTAAATCGAATCATGGCTCACTATTCAATCAAGGACCTCGAATATTTATCGGGTATCAAGGCCCATACCATCCGCATTTGGGAAAAACGGTATCAATTGCTTGATCCTGAGCGCTCGGATACCAACATCAGGTATTATTCGAATGAAGATGTGAGAAGAATTCTAAACGTGGCCCTGCTGGTTAAGAGCGGGTACAAAATCTCGAATGTCGCCCTGTTCGACGATGTCAAACTTCAGGCCGAAGTACTCAGGCAAAACAAGACCCTGCTCGATCCGGACAAGAATATTGACCAACTCTTGTTTCATACCGTCAACATGGATACCTGGGGCTTTGAACAACTGCTTACCAAAATCATCCAGGAAAATGGATTCTCAAAGACCATTGAAAATGTCGTCTTTCCTTTCTTTGAACGAATCGGCGTATTGTGGCAGGCCGGGTCTATTTTTGTAGCTCATGAACACTTCGTTTCAAACCTGGTACGAAATCTCCTGGTGATTGAGGCTGCCAAATTTAACAATCAATCATCGGAGAAAACCATTTTATTCTTTTTACGGGAAGATGAGATGCATGAGCTGGGCTTGTTGTATGCCAATTACATGGCCGCCGAAAACGGGTTCAAATGCATTTACCTGGGTCAGAATGTACCCTTTGATGATTTATCCAATCTCGGGACCAATAGCCCATTCGATTTTGTCTGTACCACCTTTGTCAATGCCATTGAAAGACCAGCCCTGGAACAATACCTGGCCAATTTATCAAGGGTTTTCAATAAGAACAAGATCCTGGTTGCAGGGCGTCAAATCGCCATTCATAAGCCCAAACTTCCTGCCAATGTAGCGGTGATTAAAAACAACAACGACTTCGTGAAGAAAATTTCAGGCCAATAGTCAATTCTCAGGACTGTTGTGTCAAGGCTGAAAACTCAGATGACCGTACTTGATCATTTGATTTACTTTTCCCATTCCTCCCAATTCTCAGCTTCTTCCATTTTCAGGGTATCCTCCAGTTGGCTGGATCGGATAGTTGCACGACTATGGCCGGGTACAAGGGTTATTTGAAAGTTATACATTGGTTATTCGAAAACTATTCGAAGATTCATCGAATACACTCGAACCACCTTCGAATAATCTTCGAATAACCTTCGAATAATCTTCGAATAATGTAAGTATCCATCTATCACTTTAACACGCAAATATCCCTGTCAGAACTTCGAGCCAGGCATGGGAAAAAAGTGTGGGGGATTTGCAATAAAATATCAAAATGTCCATTTCTTCATTCGGCATTTTGATCAACAAGGTTGATGGCAGATGCGGCAAGTGATCGGAATTGACTGTCCCGGGACCAGCTAGTTTACACTGAAATAAATGGCGAAGAAATGCAGGACACTTCCAGCCAGGACAAACAGGTGCCAGATTCCGTGGCCGTAGGGAAGATTGCGCCAAAGGTAGAAAATGACGCCTACCGAATAAGCTACTCCTCCAAGCACAAGGTAGATGATGCTTATGGAGGGCAGATTCAAATAAATTTGTTTTCCAGCCAGGATAAACAACCAGCCCATTAAAAGGTAAACAGCTACCATTAATTTGCGGTAGCGGTAAGGGTAGATGGCCCGTATCACGGATCCCGTCAATGCAATGGCCCAGACGACCGCAAAAAGCGACCATCCCCAGACACCGCGGATATTGGTCAGTAAAATGGGCGTATAGGTTCCTGCGATGAGCAGAAAGATCGATACATGATCAAAGCGGGCAAACAGGTTTTTAATCCTGGGACTCGAAAAACTGTGGTATAGGGTGGATGACAAATACATCAATATGAGCGTAGCCCCGTAGATAGAGAAACTGATCAGATGCAAGGTATCGGGCTGATGGGCCGCTACCATAATCAATACGATCAAGGCCACAACACTCAGCAATGCACCGATTCCGTGGGTGATACTGTTGACAATTTCTTCTCCGGCTTTCAGCTCACGGTATGTTTTGGGGGATTTTGAATTCATCATAGAACAATGCAAAAGTTTAAAGTACGAATATCGTATGGATCCATTTCTATCAATGACCAGAAGAAACAGCTCAAGCTACAATACTAAAACGATTGACCTTCACTTTTTGTTTGTGATGGTTTTATTACCAAACTGTTAATTGAAATGAATAATCAACGCTTAAAAAATTCAGGAATGGTTCGCAGTCTTTTTATCGATCAGGTAATAGTTTCGTTCCGAAGAGTTCCTTGCATTCAGTTCGGCCAGGAACCCGGCCAGGAACAATTGTGACCCGATGATCATGGCCGTCAGTGACAAATAAAAGTAGGGACTGTCGGTGATGCGCGGTGCAATTTCATTGTTCAGGGTATGAATCAGCTTCTGGGCCCCCACCCAAATAGCTGAAGCCAGACCAACCATGAAGGTGAGTGTACCGTACAAGCCAAAAAAATGCATGGGCCGTTTACTGAATTTGGAAATAAAAATGACCGATAGCAAATCAAGGGGTCCGCGGATAAAACGTTCGATGCCGAATTTGGTAATCCCATATTTGCGTTCCTGGTGTTGCACCACCTTTTCGCCAATCTTCTTAAATCCGGCCCATTTGGCCAGCACAGGGATATACCGATGCATATCCCCATACACTTCAATGCTTTTTATCACCTGTTTGCGGTAGGCTTTTAAACCACAGTTAAAATCGTGGATCTTAATGCCGGTCATTCGTCTGGCCGTCCAGTTATAAAACTTGCTTGGAATGTTTTTCGAAAGAATCGGATCATAGCGTTTCTTCTTCCAACCTGAAACAAGGTCATACTTGTCCTGGGTAATCATGCGGTAAAGCTCCGGTATTTCCTCCGGGCTGTCCTGCAGATCGGCATCCATTGTAATGATCACATCGCCCTGTGCCTGGGCAAAACCGCAATATAAACCTGCGGATTTTCCGTAGTTGCGCCTGAATTTAATTCCCTTGATACTAGGATTCTGATCACTCAGCTGCTCGATGAGTTCCCACGAACCATCGTTACTGCCATCGTCAACCAGGATCACTTCATAGCTAAAGTGATTGGTTTGCATGACCCTGTCAATCCAAACAGTTAATTCAGGGAGTGAATCTACTTCATTAAAGAGTGGTACAACTACGGAAATATCCATGTTACTTATTCATCAGTTTTTACTTCTTCCATCACCTCATCAAAAACATCCTGGTTGGGTTGTCTTTTAACGAAAATTGAAGTCACCAAAGATATAATTGTTCCCATTATTACCGTGCTAAATAATCCCATAATTGCCATCCAGCCTGGAGTCATCATTTTGGCGGTCATCTCCATGGTTTTTTCTATCATTTCCTGGTTCATTCCATTTTTCAGATAAGCCTCTTCCTGGGCGATTCTCACCTGTTCAATCAGGCTGGGATCGACCTTGAAAATGATCAGGCTATAGAGTGCCGAAATAATTGCACAGAACAGCATCACGGCCGTACCAAAGCCTACTGCCTGTCCATAGGAGATGGATCCGTTCTGCTCACGGTCCCGGTAATGGATTTGTGCCAGGATGATGCCCACGGCATACAAAGGAAGGGTGATGTAGCCCAGACTCTTGTTCAGCGCCTCTCCCGAGACATACAGGATCACAGAAAAAAGGGTGATTACGATACCCAGGTAAAGACCATAGGTCATTGCAGTTTTCCAAAAGGTAGATTTTTGTTCCATAGTGAGATTTTCGATTAGTGATTAACAAATATATTTTATTTTATTGATTGCATCATTATCCCAAGGCATTTATTGAGTCAAAAAAGAAAGTTCAATTTTTTTTTCCTCAATAGATGATTGAACCCTAAACGGTTAGTTTGTTTAGCTTGAAAATAATTACACCTTGTCCCGAAATTGAGTTGCAGGGAGCGCTTTTTTTTCTACTTTTGACCCCGGGGAAGTCCTGTACGACTAGCTCCCGTTGAATTCCCCCAGGGTCGGAAGGCAGCAAGGGTGAATGGTTGAGCGGTGCGATGCAGGTAGCTTACCCACTTTTTTTGCTTTTTTTTGCCGAATTAGCTCAGTTGGCCAGAGCACGTGATTTGTAATCTCGGGGTCCACAGTTCGAATCTGTGATTCGGCTCACACATCAAGTTCTAAGATTATTTTTATTGGGGAGATACCAAAGTGGCCAACTGGGGCAGACTGTAACTCTGCTGGCGTACGCCTTCGTAGGTTCGAATCCTGCTCTCCCCACAACAAAGAAGTTTCAAGTTCAAAGTTTCAAGTTCCAGGTTGGGGCGCAACGTGAAACTTTGAACTTGAAACTTTGAACTTTTATATTGCGGGAGTAGCTCAGTCGATAGAGCATTAGCCTTCCAAGCTAAGGGTCGCGAGTTTGAATCTCGTCTCCCGCTCATTTAAAATTCAGTTGATGATTTGCTAATTGAAATAGAAAAAGTTCTGCTATAAACGCAGAACTTTTCTATTTCAATGTTTATCCTAAAAGTAAATTACCGAATGCTTACTTCTTTTTTGATAGTTGAGATCCTATGGCTTCAAATCTTACATAGAATATCTAACCCAATTACTTTGCTTCAAATGTTGCTCCTAATTGAACTTCAAAACCACTGGCAAGAACAATATCGCCTGTAGCATCGAAGGTTATATCAGCCCCACTTTGAATTACCACATTGCCTACCGATTGAGAGGCATCTACGTTATAACCTGCTGAAACTGTTTGGCAGTTGAGGTAAGCTGTCGAACTTAGGTTTTTATTCTGTACATAGACATTGGTTAGAGTATTTCTGAAAGGAATGTAATTGGCTTTTGTTATGGTCACATAATAAGGTTTTGAAACACCTGAAAATGTAAATGATGAAACATTGGGTTGAACCTGAAAATATCCATCATTCAAGGCGCTCATTACGCATATTTTATCTGCTACTACACCTCCGGTATTTACCGTTACACTTGAGCCATTCTCAGAAACCGTTGCATTAAATATGGTAGGTGCAACTGTCCACATCGGTGTTTCAGGACAACCAAGAAGGTTATGGGTTAGACATGTCCAGTGGTCATAAAACCCTATTTTTGACTTTGCTTCTGCAATACCAAGCTGAGGGAATGAGCTTATATAATTAAAAAAAATAGTTTCTAATGTATTAGCAGTCCCACTCCATCCATCCCGGGTATTTCCAAGATAAGCAGGACCGCCACCGCTATTTGTAACAGTAAACGATGTCCCCAGAGTTCTCGTTCCATCGGCCATTTTATGATTTACCCCCCAATAATCATAGTTGTCATACGGCATATTTATACAGCTAATGGAATAAATAATTGTGGGAAAATTAAAATTTGTCAGGTTATCAAAACCATTACCATTTTCGGGTGTAATGTTATAATTGTCGATATATGAGTCAGATGATGTTACCTGGTATCTGTGAGGAGTAGTTCCTGGAACCTCATAACCATTTGTCCCATAAGTGGCAGTAGCGAACGAACAAGAAGAACCATGATTAAAAACACTATAAAACCCATAATGGTTGTTAAGCTCGGCAATAACATCAGCCCCTTTGGGGAAATGTGGTTCAGTGGCAGTCCCATCATAATCACCTGATTTTTCATGCCATACAGAGTCGGTTGTAAAGATAGGAGGCAAAGCGCTCAAGCTGATAGTACCCAGACCATCTGCCTCTGTAAATAGCGATTTTGAAAGGTAGGAATAATCACCATTGCCGGGATTTTGCTCGTACAGAATAACTTTATCAGACCATTTCATTACATCCGATTCGGAATTGCACAATAAACGGCCAACATATATTTCCGCACCATAATCGAATTTATCGGTTCCCCCATTATTATAATAAGCTCCGGTTTTATCTGTGCTTCCTTTAGTCCAATCGGTTTGCAAATCAGAAAAATATAAATCGGAAGGTATTTGAGCCGCGCCATTTGCCCAAGTGAGGGGAGGATTAAAAGCATAATCAGCTTCCCAGCCATATCGTATTGGCACAATTGGAGGTTCGCCACCCAGCAGGGCATAAGTAGTTTTAGGTGCAGTATTGTTAAACCCGGCAGTCAAATAGGCTCTTAATTTACCTGCATCGTCAGTTGTTCGCGAATTATCGGGCGAAATTGGATCGCTATGTACAGCATTTGCATCGGCTACGATATCTTCAATACACACTATACCGGCGTTGTAGCCTTTACGTTTTTTCCATGATATGAACTTGGCAAATGCAGGTTTCAATGCCCTTGATGTTATTACTACATATTCATAAAATGGAACAGTCCATGCTACCTGGGCTGATTTTAATCCAATTGGTGGAACCGGATCTTGCAGTGAAGAGGAAACATCGTTAGGATTCTCTACTATTGACCGTAATAGACCGACAAATTCGCTTCCATGGGCATGATTTTGTGTGTCGGATAATTTAATTGTGGAATTTGTTGTTAAACTCAGTACCCCATCAGTTGTCATTTGAACCTTCTTCTGTACAGGATTGTATTGCATTGGATAAAATTCAACTGTAACAACCTCCAGGTCGCCATCAATAAAATCTGAACGAAACACGGTGGCTTGAGGTTGAGGGTATAAAGCATTCTTGCCATAAACAGCAGGATCGGGAGAATCAAATGATATATCCTTACCCGTTTGTGAAAGTAATACAGGATGTTGTGCAGGAAGTAAATCGTAGATAAGTTGGAGTTGGCTTATCTCGGTACTTTGATAGGTTACTCCGGTTACAACTTTCCCTTTAGGTACATAAAACTTGTAATAAAATACAGGCAAACAAGGTTTGCCGACATCATGTGACAAGAATGATCCTTTTAATTGAACCTTTTCGTAATTGCTTACTCCTTCGGTTAGCGTAACACGTTCAATACCTGTAATACTGAATGACAAGTTACTACTTTGACTGCTAACCAGAAAAGGTGATACTACCGAAATGGCAAAAATCAACCATTGCGGTATAAAATTAATATATTTCATATTTATATTCGTTTAAGTGTTAATAATGAGAATTAAAACCAAGGCCGTAGTATTTGCTCAGTTGAAAATTGCTTTTATTGTTTCGCTAACTACTCCACGTCCATTTAGTTTAATAAAATAAATCCCGGAAGGCAGTCCCTGTCTATCAACAATAGTTGATGTTTGCCCAATAACATCATATTTGTGCACAACAATGCCAAACAAGTTAACTATCTCTAATCGATAATAACTGGCAGAATAACTCACCTTACAAGTTGCCAAAACAGGGTTTGGTTCAATTGTAATTTCTTTTACCAATTTATTGTCGTTAATTGAATTGTAGTCGTTTTTGTAAAAACAGTCATCGTACTCTGAATTGTGATACAATATTTCATTGTTTTGCCTGAAACAAATTAGATTATTCATTGAACCGCCACTTGTAGGATAAAGTCCATTCATGGTGATTATTCCTATTAATGAACCAATTCCCTCAACCCAAGTCAAATATGGTAAATTATAAAAAGTGATGCTTTTTCGATATTCTGTACCAATTAAAATACTATCAATATTCGACACGAATAAATTCGGGCCTGCAAGTCTAAAATTATCACTCGTTATAATATCACCAACTTTTAATGAAAAGTCATACAACAATGATTCTGTTCCAGGTATTGTTTGTTCTCTTGGGTAAGTCAATGAAGTCAGTGCATAGAAGTATACCTTTTTGTTTTCTTCCCTGATACCGCCACAGAGCTCTCTTTCAGTAAAAGTGGTGTCTTCGGAGTTATACAGTTTGTGGTATAGCTTGCCGTTGATGGTAGTATCGTTATTCTTTAAAGCATAGATATGAAATATATCATGCTCAAAGTAGTTTGGATTTGGGCTCATCTGAGTCCAAATAGTATTTTTAGTCGGAAACGGATGATAGGTTTGAGCGGATAACTTAAAACCAACCAAAATTAAAATAATTAACAAATAAGTTTTCATAACTATAGTTTTTAATAATGATAAGATACTAAAAGGAAATACCAGATTTCTCAAACACCATATACCCATTTTGAATTACCGTCAGGCCTATTTGGTTAAAATCATTCTTTTTGTATCCACTTCCTTGCCGTCAATAACAAGTGCATAGAGGTACATTCCAGCATCAAAACTATTCCCGCTGATGGTTACAGATTGTTCCCCCAGACCGCTTATACTATATTGCTGCAATTGTTTGCCATTCATATTGTAGATATACAAAACAGAACTGCCAGACCCCTCAGGAATGAAACAACCAATACGGGTTTCTTTACTGAACGGGTTAGGGATATTCTGGTTTAACCGGGCTTGGTTATCAGTTATAGTCGTTCCGTTAGGTATTGAAGCACCTTTCAGGCTTGATAAACCACAACATTTTTCCAAACCATCCTGAAGGGATATAATTTGATCATCCTTTTCCTTTAGCGATTGCTTCATCTTCTTTAATTGATCAATGATCATTGGGATTAAACCCTGGTAGTCAATCCCGAGTGTACCATCGGCACTTGAATACACCAAATCGGGATACACCAGTTGTAAATCCTGGGCAAGAAAGCCATAATGGTATTTATCGGCATCTTTGGATTCTGGAAGATTGTCTAATACAACTTTTGCGGTATCTGAAGTTAATTTTTGACCGCTCAATAATTCAGATGGAGTTTTAAGCCTGTACTGTTTAGGCAAAAGCTTAAAGATATTATCAGAAGAATCAAGCACGGTTATGTCTTTTTTAATCCTTTCATCTGAACCGGTAACTGTTCCACTTGTTGTCCATAATTCTCCTGCTATTTTCACTTTACCAACAAAATATCCTGCATATTGGGCATTTGGATTAGTAAGTTCTGCCGGTGGCATAATATAAGTACCAACAGTGCCGTAAACCGCAGCTCCACTTTTTGTTCCTAAAAGATTTCCAAAGACACCTTGATTATAACCATCTGTGCAATTGCCAGCTATTCCAGTTACTCCAATAGCTTGTCCACTTTGAGCTACAGTAGCACTATATACAGAGCCATATACCCCCCGATTGATTGAAGAACCATTCGTGCTAAAGGATACATTGCCAGATATTCCGTAAACTGAATTGCCTGGTGTACTTGAAGGAGTTGTGGTATATAATCCACTATTACCCGAGGTCCCTGTAACTTGCAAAAAATAACTAAAATTAGGATCCATCCCAATTCCAACTTTACCATCTGAATTAACTTTCAGTTGCGCAAAAGCAGACACAGAAAATAATGAAATAACTGCAATGATTAAAACTATATTTGTTTTCATATATTTGAATTTTATAAAGGAATCAATTTCATAAAGGAATCAATTTCACGTTTTCGCAATTAATAACCAAATGCTGTTTCGTGGTTGCAACAAAAGGCCGGCTCCTGAAAAGGTGGATGATTCCAACTTATTGCCGCACTGGTGAGCCAATCCCGGCAGGTTTTGGATACTCGGCAGGGTTATGTGATCCGGTGCGGCTACTTAAACGAATTGATGGATGTCAATATTCATTAGATATTGTTTAATAAACAGAATACTAAGTTATACAATAAATTATTAATTACAAAACAAATTATTGGCTTCATTTCTGCAAAAAAAAACAACTATCTGTTATACAGCACGTAATGGTAAAATGAACAAAATATGTTTCTAAACATATAAAACAAGGGTTACCTTTTCGCCTTTTCCGGAATTAACTATTTAGGGCTTGTTACATTTTTGCCCCACATAAAATAGATGGATGATTTCACCCTAAATCTTCAATGTATGTTAACTGCACCTTCAGGGCAAGAATAGTATCTAATCCCCGTCCTGTTTTTTGTTAAGCTTTCGAAGCATTTATTAGATATCTATTTACCGACAATTGCTATATCAGGCATGAAAACAAGCCATTTAATGTAGCTAATGATTAGAAAATGTGATTTACCAATCAGAATTCACCAAAACTGATCTTGCGAGTTCACTAGATAATGACCGGATAGTATCATATTATATTCAAATAGTATTATGCAATCGCTTCAATTTGATTTTATTTTGTAGGTTAGTAGTCTGAATGGAGAGACTACCCTATTCACGGAATTAAAAATACTAAAAACTTAAAATATGAAGTCTGATTTTAAAAAGAAAGTAAAGAAACTGTTCGCCAATCAGGAAGAGCTGTTGACAGCCAAGAACAAGAAGGTAAAAAAAGGCAATGGCGTCTTTGACCGCTATAAAAACCCCATCCTTACCAATGCCCACACGCCTGTGATCTGGCGCTACGATCTGGACGAACAGACCAATCCATTTTTGATGGAACGCATTGGTATGAATGCCACCATGAATTCAGGTGCCATGAAATGGAACGGCAAATACATCCTGGTGGTTCGTGTGGAAGGTGTTGACCGCAAGTCTTTCTTTGCCATTGCTGAAAGCCCCAACGGGGTTGATAACTTCCGCTTCTGGGACTTCCCTGTTACCATTCCTGAAACTGAAACTCCAGATACCAATGTGTATGACATGCGCCTGACCGCCCATGAGGATGGCTGGATTTACGGGATCTTCTGTTCCGAACGCAAAGACCCCAATGCCGCCCCGGGCGATTTATCATCGGCTGTTGCAGCAGCAGGAATTGTACGCACCAAAGACCTGGAAACCTGGGAGCGCCTGCCTGATCTGAAAACCAAGAGCCAGCAACGTAACGTGGTGCTGCATCCTGAATTTATCGACGGAAAATATATTCTCTACACCCGTCCACAGGATGGATTCATTGATGCCGGAAGTGGAGGTGGAATCGGCTGGGCTCCTATCGACGATATGACCCATGCCGAAGTGACTGAAGAAAAAATCATCAATTTGCGCTACTACCATACCATCAAGGAAGTGAAGAACGGCGAAGGCCCCCACCCGATCAAAACCGACAAGGGATGGCTTCACCTGGCCCATGGGGTACGTGGTTGTGCTGCCGGGCTCAGGTACGTGATCTACCTGTATATGACCGATTTGAAGGATCCTTCTAAATTGATTGCAGAGCCAGCAGGTCATCTGATGGGCCCCATCGGGGAAGAGCGGATCGGCGATGTTTCGAATGTACTGTTCACCAATGGCTGGATCGCTGATGAAGATGGAAAAGTATTCATCTATTATGCATCGTCAGACACCCGCATGCACGTGGCCACTTCTACCATCGACAAGCTGGTGGATTATTGCCTGAATTCTCCAGCTGATGGCTATCGATCGGCCGCATCGGTGGAAACCCTGAAAGCACAAATTACAAAAAACCTTGCTATCCTTGGAAAATAGTTTCAAGTTTCAGGTTCCAGGTTAAATGTGCAATCTGGAACTTGAAACCTGAAACCTGGAACTTTTAAATTGTACCTAACTAAAATAAAACTAAATACTATGACTATTGAAAAGCTTAGCCTGAAAGAGAAAATTGGTTATGGTTTCGGGGATGCTGCCTCGTCGATGTTCTGGAAACTCTTCTCGATGTACCTGATGTTTTTTTACACCGATATTTTTGGTATTTCAGCCGTAGTGGTGGGTACCATGTTCCTGGTAACCCGTATCTGGGACGCGGCCTTCGATCCATTCGTTGGCATCATGGCTGACCGCACTGAAACACGCTGGGGAAAATTCAGACCTTACTTGCTGTGGATGATGATTCCCTTTGGAATTGTTGGTGTAATCACCTTCACCACGCCAGATCTGGGGACAACGGGCAAAATCATCTATGCCTACATCACCTATTCACTGATGATGATGGTCTATTCGATGATCAATGTCCCATACGCCTCCCTGCTGGGAGTCATGTCGGCGGATGGAAAAGAGCGCACCAGCCTGGCTACCTTCCGTTTCATCTTTGCCTTTGGAGGAAGTTTACTCGTTTTGGCAGCTGCCGAACCACTGGTTGATATTTTCAGCAAGATGGGTGGTGGAGCCCCTAACCTTCAAATGGGCTGGCAATTTGCAGCGGCAGTATTTGCCATTGTGGCCATCCTGTTCTTCTGGTTTACCTTCTCATGGACCCGCGAACGCATCAAGCCGGTAACAGAAAAAACCTCCCTCAGGCACGACTTAAAAGACCTTTGGGTCAACCGCCCCTGGTTTATACTCCTGGGAGCAGGTATTTGCCTGATCTTTTGGAACTCGATCCGGGACGGAGCTGCTATCTATTATTTCAAATATTACGTTCAGACACAGGATGCCTTCCAGATCAATTCCTTCAATCTGACCATCACCCTGAGCAGTATGTATTTCGTCTTGGGACAAGCGGCCAACATCGTAGGGGTGGTATTGGCAAAACCTATTTCAGACAGGATTGGCAAAAAGGGAACTTTCTTTACGGCCATGCTCCTGGCAGCTGTATTCAGCGTACTATTCTATTTTATTGACCGTACCAATGTATCCCTGATTTTTGTGGCCCAGTTCTTCATCAGCTTGTGTGCCGGTATTACTTTCCCCTTGCTGTGGTCGATGTATGCCGATGCTGCCGACTATTCGGAATGGAAAACCCAACGACGTGCAACTGGGCTTATCTTCTCAGCCTCCTCCATGTCCCAAAAGTTTGGATGGACCATTGGCGGCGCCCTGGCTGGCTGGTTATTGGGATATTACGGATTCCAAGCCAACGTGGTTCAAACAGAATCAGCCCAGAATGGTATCCGCATGATGCTGAGTTTCTTCCCCGCTATCGGAACTTTATTGGCTGCAGGATTCATGTTTATTTATCCATTGAATGAAAAAATGATGGTGAAAATAAGTGCAGAATTAGCTACATGGAGAGGAAAAAAAGATTAACTTTCTATTCCCTTACAGGAGGGATGAAACGAACTTTATGAAAGTATAAACAAATGAAAAATAAACACATAGATACATAGGGCACATAGTTTTAAATATTTCTATGCCTACTATGTTCCTATGTGTTTAATATTATAAACAAACCTATGAGAACCATGAAGCAATTGTTGTTTGCCTTTGTATTTACCATCAGTCAAGTACTGGCAGCTCAAAGTGTGGTGCATGTATGGGAAAAGCAGGAGCTTACCCTAACTGCTGCAAATACCTACAAGAATGCCTATACCGATGTGACCGTCTGGGTGGATCTTGAAGGACCAGGGTTCAACAAGCGGGTTTATGGCTTCTGGGATGGTGCTCAGACCTTTCATCTGCGCATCGTGGCGACCCAGCCTGGTACATGGACCTGGAAAAGCGGTTCAACGCCCAACGACCCCGGACTGACTGGCAAGTCAGGTTCCTTCCAGGCGGTCGATTGGACAGAGGCTGAAAAAACCAGCAATCCTTTGCGCCATGGTTTTGTTCGTTCTACTGCCAATCACCATGCACTGGAACATGCCGATGGAACCCCGTTTTTCGCCATCGGGGATACCTGGTATTCTGTTGGTGCCAATCGATTCAAATGGTATGATGACCATACTGAACGTCCCATTGGTCCAACTGCTGGATTCAAGGATTACGTCCGTTACCGTAAGGCACAGGGCTATAACTGGGTGAATGTGATTGCTGCCTTTCCAAACTGGATGACCGATGACAAGTCGTGGCACATTGTGATGGACGATTCGGCAAAGACCACCATCCGTTCGGCCTGGCTTGAATTTGGTACAGGCAGTGCCAAGAATATGGACAATGAAGGGGGCAGACCTTTCTACTTCCCTGGAAAGATTCCCGGTTATGAGCAACAATTCCCCGACATGGATCGGATCAATCCCGAGTACTTCAAGTACGTGGACCGCAAGATCGACTACCTCAACGCCAACGGGTTTGTTCCATTTATCGAAGTCTCCAGGCGCGATGCTGGCCTATGCTGGTATAAATACTACGGCTGGCCTGATTCCTATGTACGGTTTATCCAGTACATCTTTGCACGGTACCAGGCCAACAATACGGTGCTGAGCCCCATTCACCTTGACATCATCGACGAAACTGTCAGTCCCGATGACTATACGGCTGCCATCCATACCATGCAGAAAAAGTACGGCCCTCCCCCATTTGGAACCTTGCTTTCGGCCAACGCCAATCCTTCGACACTCGAAAACTGGGGCGATGATTCGTGGGTGACCCTGCACCAGATTGGCAACATGCGGGAGCACAACAACTACTGGTATCTCACTGAAATATTCAATCTGAAGAACCCGACCCCTGCACTCAACGGTGAGCCTTACTATGCGGGATATAAGGATAACCGGGGCCCCGGATCAGCCAACTACACCCGTGGCGCCGAAGGCGGCACCGATCTGGACAACTCATTTTGCCGTTCAGGCATGTATGGCAGTTTCCTTTGCGGGGGGCTGGCCGGTCATGTCTATGGCGCCGAGGGCATCTGGGGGGCCGATATAGAGCCTACAGCGCCCGTAAAGATGTGGGATGCATTCCAGTGGCGCTCTGGTGCCGAAATGCAATACCTGCGCACCTTTGCCCTCTCCATTGGCAAACGGTACCAGGATCTAGTACCCCTGGCCGATCTTGTATCACCTAACAAGACCCATGAAACGCTCAGCTACGATGGTTGGGCTTACTGTGCACGCACCGACGACAAGCAGATTTTCCTTGCCTATTTTGAAAAGGGATGCCCTGCCTCCCAGGTACGCGGCGCAAAACTGAACAGTGTATATCGGGCACAGTGGTTCAATCCCCGTGAAGGTACCTGGCAGGATGTTGGCAAGGGCAAACTGACGGCCAACAAGATCGGTATCATCCGCCTGCCCGATTTCCCCGACCAATGGGATTGGGGACTGCGGCTCATTTATGAAAGTACGATAACCGGCAAGGTTGTCAATTAAAATAATATTACACACAATGATGAATGCTCAAATAGAAAAACTCAAGACCGAAGTAAGGGCTGAACTGATCAACAACATACTGCCTTTCTGGTCTCAAAATATGATTGATGCTCAGAATGGCGGCTTCTATGGCCAGATCAATGGTCAAAACCAGGCCATTGCAAAAGCTGACAAAGGTGGTATCCTCAATGCAAGGATTCTCTGGACATTTTCATCGGCCTATCTGCAGGTGAAAAACCCGCTGTACCTTGAAATGGCCAACCGTGCCAAAACCTATATCCTGGATCATTTCTTTGATCATGAAAATGGCGGGACCTACTGGAACATTTCATACGATGGTAAACCTACCGAAACCAAAAAGCAAATCTATTCCCAGGCTTTTTTCCTGTATGCTTTTACAGAACATTACCGTGCATCGGGTGAAGAGTCCAGCCTACAGACGGCCATCGATCTTTTCAGGATGATTGAACTAAGGAGTTTTGACCCTCAGCTAAATGGATATTTTGAGGCCTACAGCCGTGATTGGGTGTTGCTTGAAGACCTGCGCCTGAGTGCAAAAGATGCCAATGAAAAGAAGACCATGAACACGCACCTGCACATCCTGGAAGCCTATACCAATTTGTACCGCGTTTGGAAAGATGATGAGCTGGCACGCCAATTGCGCAACCTGATCCTCCTCTTTACTCAGAAGATTGTCAATCCAAAGACCCATCACCTGGATCTATTCTTTGATGATCACTGGAACTCCAAAGTCGAAATGGAATCCTATGGTCACGACATTGAAGCCTCTTGGTTAATTGATGAAGCAGCCCGCGTATTGGGCGATCAAAAGCTGTTGGAGCAAGTGCAGAAAACCTGCATTCAGATCGCAGAAGCCGCCTGTGATGGATTACAGCCCGATGGAAGCCTCTTTTATGAAAAGGAATTTGCAATAGCACATTTGGACAAACATCGTCACTGGTGGGTTCAGGCTGAAGGGGTAGTCGGTTTCCTAAATGCCTATGAATTAACCAACAACACTGCATGGCTCGAAAAAGCATTGCATGCCTGGAAATATATCCAGGATAACCACATCGACACCCGCCATGGCGAATGGTTCCTGACCGTTTCTGACCAGGGAACCGTTAACCCCCTGGAAGACAAGGCAGGTTTCTGGAAATGCCCTTACCACAATAGCCGCATGTGCCTGGAGATCATGCTGCGATTTGAATAAACCGACGAAAGTTTCAGTGTGTTAAAATTGTGCCCAGACATCACTGTTAAATATTAACTTTATAAATTTATAAACACCTTAACGTAACACGAACAAAAAGAAATATCTATGCTTCAAAAGGGTGAACACATAAATGGAATTCCAGATGAACTCCAGGTGCTGCTTGACAAAGATGAACAAGCCTATAATTTTTATAAAACTTTATCACCATCCTACATGAAAGGGTATTGTGACTGGGTGGGCTCTGCCAGGCAGGAAGCAACCAGGCAGTCAAGAGCTGAAAAGGCCATCCTCATGCTAAGGAACAATCAAAAGACATTAAAAACTACCTGAATGAAAATCAAACTGTTTTTGACAATCGCGCTTATTGCAGTGATGACCACCAGCTTTGCACAACAAAATTCAACCTGGGCCAAATGGTCCTGGTTAATGGGTGAATGGAAAGGGGAAGGCAGTGGGCAGCCCGGACAAGGGGGAGGCATCTTTACTTTCAAGCCTGAATTGAATGACAAGATACTGGTCAGAACATCACATTCCGAATACCCTGCCAGTGGGAACAGACCTGCCACCATACACGATGATTTGTTGTATGTTTATTTAGATCAGTCAGGTATCGCTTCCAAGGCCATCTACTTTGACAATGAAGGACATACCATCAATTACTCAGTCAGCTATCCAGATCAGTCGATCGTATTACAAAGCGATCCGATTCCGGGAGGTCCAATTTTCCGCCTCACCTATTCATTGCTGGAGAACCAAACGATCAATACTAAATTTGAAATGTCACAGGATGGTGTAAAGTTTATGACCTATATTGAAGGCAAAAGCAAGCGGGTAAAATAGCCGGACTACAAGAGACTCCCGCTGAGTAAACGCCGCTGATGGAATGATGATCAGCCCTCTGGTTTGTTTTATAACAGTGCATTTAGTTCAATTTTTGCAAAGCCATCGATTGAATCATTCCAAGCAATTGATTGGTTTCCTTGTTATGTTTGTCCAGGGCAAATGATTTCTGGGCGTACTGCAAGGCAATGCCAGCATTCTGCATTTTATAGTAGTTCAGTGCAATCTGATTGATGATACCGACATTGTTTGAATCTGCGCTGAGCTGATTCTTGTATTCAATAATCTTTGTCAAAAGCGATATGGTGCTGGTATAAATTGCTGTTGTGGCATTGTTTTGCTCCAGGTAAGTTAAGTAGGGCATGGCCATTTCGGGCTGATCATCCCGCAGAAAAAGGATGGTAAGTCGCTGGGCTGCTTCTGGTCCTGGAGATAGTTTAAAGGCATGCTGAAGATATACTTTGGCCTTCTGGTGAAGACCTTGTTCAACGCAAAGCTTGCCCACATAAAACAGATAATAAGCATTGTTGACCACCTGAAGGATGGATGCCTCGGCCACTTTCAGGGTATTGGGCTGGTCATTCAGTTTCGAGTAATAATCAATTTGTGTTCTCATGGCCCTGATCCAGGTTGTCTTTTGGTAGAGCAGTGAGAGGGCTAATTTTTCCTCAAATGTATTGGGTGAATTGATATCAATGGATGCCGGCTGATTGAAGGGCCATTTTTGTTTCAATAGCATGATTTCATAGCTTCCTTTAATGGAGTCAACCATCGTGACAGGCATTTGGCGAAGAAGCTGCTCCAGGGTGATTTCTGATTTCAGGTCGGGAACAATTAGCCCATGCTGCTTAAGACCCTGGTAAAAGGCTTCCGACATCAGACCATAGCCATCAATGGTGGGGTGTACATGTTCCAGTAAAGTTTCATGACCCAGGATACGATGCGGGGAATGATCTTCAAATATCTTTTTGGTATCAACCAGGTAGACCCCCCGATATTGAAGGGGCAAACCGGCAATCACTGCATTGAATGCTTCCGGTGCTCTAAATCTGAGCATATCCAGGTCTTTGGCCAGTATGAACTTTTGTTTGGCCGTGGCAAAATCACCAGCCTCATAAGCCTTTTCAGCCAAGGAGAATTGATAATCTGCAGATACTGCGCTGTCTTTTTTTGAACTGACAAAGGGTTTCAGGTCTTTCTCATTGCTCACCAGATTGCTGATAAAAACAGGGATGTTTTTATAGGATATCACTTTGCAAATCGCCTCCATGTTTTTCCTGAACTGTTTGATTCCACGATTATACAGCGATGAATTGATTGGAATCTCTTTTCTGGCAGCCATTCGCTTCATCAGGCTCTCAGTCGGATCAACAGTCTTCCCATTTGCCAGTACTTTGAGGGATGTAAAGCCATGTTCCAACAATTGCACCAACCTGAATGATCGCATGTACAGTAAACTTTGGATAAGCAGGCGGCTACCGCCCAATTGCGAAGTTGAACCCACACCCAGGGCGCCGTAATACTCGTTTTGACCGCAGTAAATCATCACTGCATCGGGTTCATAATTCACGATTTCCTTTGCAAATTCCAATACGGTATACGAGTTGACAGCTGTCAAGGCAACATTTACGATTTCAAACTCCCGATCAGGGAATGTATGCATCAACCGATACAGCAGCCATCTGTCAAAGGATGCACTGGCCATGTATGGAAAGCCAAGGGTGGTGGACTCGCCCAATACGAAGATCCGGAAGGCGCCCCGCGATTTAATCTTTCTGAAGGGTTCGAATACCCCGATGGTTGCATTTTCACTGTTCGTGAAATAGCGTTCAGAGGCATGGGGGTTCATCACCCAGTAATTGACATTTTCCTTGTCCTCCACAAATAAAGCCAAATCATTCCCAAAACCAAAGACCCGCAATCCGAGCTCCAGCAAGAGCAAAAATACAAAAGGCAATAGCAGAGCGATGGCCTTAAGCACAAGGGTCTTCCTGTTTCTGTGCGTACTGTTTGGGGTGGACTTTAATTTTTTCATTTGATTACCTTATCATCCAGATCAGCATTATAAAAACTATCTGCCAACAGTCTGTGAGCCCAGGTAAAACCCTGTTCCCAATGGACTTATTCAAATATAAATATAGCTATTTTCCTCTCTTTTTTATGCTATATGGACGGTTTATTTTCCATATTCTGAAATTAATTTCAACAGCACGCCATTGGTCCAGCCGAAACCATCCTGGCCTGGATACTCCCCTCCACCGGCCTCCAGGCTGGTGTTTTCAACATTGTATTTTTCCATCAACTTACCGGTGCGGTTGTAGACATCCACATTGAGCCGGATCCATCGCCTGGAGATTTCGCGTGCGGTTGAATTCAGCTGGTAGTTTTTCAGCCCCTGAATGGCGATCCATTGCAAGGGGGCCCAACCATTGGGGGCATCCCACTGCTGACCGGTATTTTTCAAGGAAGTCACAATGCCTCCGCCTTTTAAAAACTTCCGCAACAAGGTCTTTTCCACTTCTGAAGCTTGGTCTTTGGTTGCAAGACTGAAAAATAAGGGCGATATTCCGGCTGCCGTCAATGCTGCTGACTGTTGTTGCAACCTGATGTCATAATCTACATACCATTTTTCTTTTTCACTCCAGCAATACTTATTGATTGCCAATTTTCGATCCTTTGCCTTCTGAACAAACAGCTGGTGTTGAATCGTGTCACCTTCAACCTGGTAAGCCTGAGCCAGGGTAAGTTCCAATTGATACATCAGACCATTTAAATCAATAGGAACGATGTCAATGGTTTGAATGGAACTGATCTTCGTTCCATCTGCAAGCCAACGGCTGCTGAAATCCCAGCCGCTTTCAGCACCGCTGCGCAAATTTCGACACAGCCCCGAAAATACAGCTGCCTGATTGCTTACTGCTGTCCTCTGAGCCACCTTGTGGGCAACTTCAAAATCTTCGCGGTAGCTTTCCTGCCGTGGGATTGAATCCTGATCGTAATACCGGTTTAAAACTGAACCATCGGGCATCTTTACCACATGCCTGGTAGCAGCCGTCTTATCCATCCAATAGTCATATTCCATTTGGAGCGAATTCAGGTATTGCGCATACACTCCCTCGCCTCTCTCCCCGGCCAGCAGCTGAACCATCAAACTAAAAAAAGGCGGCTGTGAGCGTGACAGGTAATATGTTCTGTTCCCATTGGGAATATGCCCGTAGGTCTGAATCAGGAAGGAAAAATTATTGATCATATCTTCGATCATCTGCCATTTGCCGCTCTGCTGAAGTCCGAGCATGGTAAAATAACTGTCCCAGTAATAAATTTCACGAAACCGGCCACCGGGAACAATGTACGGATAAGGCAAGGAGAGCAATGAACTGCTATTGACCTTCAGGTCTGGCTCACGACTGAGTACCTTCCAAAGCCCCAGTATATGATTTTCAACCGATTCTGATGTTCCAACCTGGTAATTCGATGGTGGGCTGAGAGGAAGTGTAAAATATTCATTTACAAATTGTTTCAGTGAATTGTCTGAAACTGAATCGGACTGCCACAATCGGTACCTGCGTACAATTTCATCCGGATTCAGATTGGGCGTACAGTCCACAAAGGTTTTGCTATCGGGGAAAACTGACCGCAACTGCACATCATAAAATAGCTCCTTGTAGAGTTGATCGGGCGGCAAACTTGCATTTTGCGAGAATACCGATACCCAAAACAATCCAATAAAACCAAGGATCAAGAAGCGCTTCATAATTCTATTTTTTGTTGAGCCTACTCCGAAAAGTACGTTTACCTTGAAGTGTTCCATGTTTCAGGTTTCAAGTTCCAGGTTCCAGGTTGGGTACCGATCGAAGGCTACCCATCCTTTAACTTTAGAGTTGCATATGGATCGGCAGGTAACTTGGAACCTGGAACTTGAAACTTTGAACTCTTCTATAAAAACAGACTTTTCAGAGTGGACTCATCATTTATTCACCTCAAATGTTTTCCTATCTACGCCAACGCATGTAATGGTCAGTTTTTTCCATTGGTCGGGCAGTACTGATTTGATTTGCACAATTCCCTGTGGCTGAATATCCAACCCGCCAAAACCCATCAGTACACTTTGTAAAATGCCCCCGGCACCGGTGGCAAAATAGGGATTTGTACCCCCTTTTGTTTCGGCAATCACCCTGAATGGCGGATTCAAATTGGGGACATAGGCATCCTTCAGCCACTGATAGGCTTTGGCCCGATCGCCCAGGCGGGCATACAGCAAGGTGAAAATTGCCTGAGTCATGGCAGGGGTCCCGGCATCGGGAATCCGCTTGCTATAATATTCCAGATCAGACTTGATTTGATTCGGATCTGCTATTTCATTCAATGGATAAGCCAGCAAGTTCACATCGGCCTGCTTGATGGTTTCACCCTTGAAAGCAGCATGTTCTTTGGTAATTCCATCTGAAAACTGAAGGATGGGTATGTTTTGAGCCACCAGCTCCCAATCAGCATTGGCGGGCAGGCCCAACAGCTGTGCAGCCCTGGCCGCATTTTGAAGATTCGCCTTTGCGGCGGCATTGGTAAAGGCATCATTGTCCACATTTTCGGCCCACTCATCGGCAGCCACCACGTTCTTGATGTCATATTTACCCGGTCCATTTCGTTCCACCCGACTGGCCCAGAAATCGGCAGTGGCCGAAAGGATGGGCCATCCCTTGTCTTTGAGCCAGTTTTTATCCTGGGTAACACAATAGTAATTCCAGGCAGCCAAAGCCACACAGGCCGTTATATGATGCTCAAATGGCCCCGACAAGGCCCATACAGGTGTTTCTTCCACCCCTGTGCCTGCACTTTCCCAAGGATACATCGCCCCCTGATACCCATGGGAGAATGCATTTCGCCTGGCAGCCTCCAGTCGTTCGAACCGATAATCGATCAATGATCTGGCCATTTCGGGATGGAGTACCAGGTAAACCGGGAACATCCATAAATCCATGTCCCAAAACACATGTCCATTGTAGCCCAGGCCCGATAAGCCCATGGGTGATGGGGCAAATGAATTTCCTTCGCGGGCAAAGGAATACAAGTGATACAACATGCTGTGAATATCCTGTTGGGACTGGGGGTCCCCCTCAATCTGGATATCGCTTTTCCATAAATCAGCCCAGGCCCTTTCGTGGAACCCGATCAATCGGTCGCGTCCTTCAAGCTTGGCGAAAATGGTCAATCGCTCGGCTTCATTCAGCGGATCTTCATGGTGAGCCGAGGAGATGGAGGTTCCGACAATGCAAAATGAATAAGTATCCCCGGCCTTAATGGTCTTGCTGAATTTCATCAGGTGCATGTTGCTGTCCCACATTTCATGCATCACACGTGGTTCATGACCATGGATTTCGGTAAACAGAAAGCTGGTGGAAGCGCAAAGTTGAAGCTTTCCTGTGGGGCTTTTGGCAGAAGAGGTCAACAGGCTGATATTGACATGTGGACGGTCGATTTCATTGTAATAATTCTGAACATCGCGCAGGGCATCCGGAGCTTCCATCACACTGGCTGCATTGATTGTAATCTCTTTTTTGGCCGTCACTTTTACTTCCATCAACACGCAGAATGGCAACTGGCGAAGGGCATAATAGCTGTACCTAATACTGGCCTGGTCCTGGAAATCAAAGGCGGAGGTAAAAGCAGCCGAATGCATATCAAGTTCCTGCCTGAAGTTTTTAACAGCGGCGGCATCCATGCCCTTTCCGTTAATCTCAAGGCGCATGGTAAGCAGGTTGAAGCTGTTGAGGAAATTGCTCACCCTGCCACGGCCGTATAAATCGTAGGTTCCGGCAAGCACCACATTCTTCACCTTAAAGGGTTCAGGCGAGGAAACAATCCCGATCATTCCGTTGGCCACCGTGATGCCATAATAGTTCGTTGGATCTATTTTATCCGCTTTAATGAGCCATGGATCTGACTGTGCAGAGACCTTGGCTGAAGTGGAAGCGAATAGAAGAACCATTAAAACCATGCCAATTTGGAATAAATTCTGGTGATTCATAATCTATAAATATAATGATAATTGGTCAAATAAATAGGATATTTCCGATAAATTTATCCATGAATTGAATCCTTAAATGGGCTCAGGGACAAGGCAATGGATAGATGTCAGTACAAGATAAATATGGATCATTCGGCTCAAATCTTTCGGGTAAGATTGATAGACTCCCCTTCCCATGGCTGGATGGAATATTTACAGATTACTAGCCAAATACTTAAATTATTCGAAAATTATTTGAAGGATATTTGAAAATTATTCGAAGATTATTCGTATATTTATGAAAGATCATCGAAAAGCCTTCGAATAATCTTCGAATAACCTTCGAATAATCTTCGAATAATCTAAGTATCCAGAACCTCTTTAAAAACTCAAACACCATGGCTGAAGTACAAGACATTTTTGGCAAGAAGGTGGTCGGTAAAGCTGGCCCTGCTTCGTTTTACACCTTATTTGGAAAAACCATCATGCGCAGCCTCCCTGGCAAAAGAACTGGTCCGCAGAGTCCACAACAGGTCCGTAACCAGGAAAGGTTTAAGGCCATACGTGCCTTTTGCAGCCCGTTTAAGGACGTGGTAATCCCCCAGATCTGGAACAGCCTGGCCACCACCTCGAGCGGCTACCACCTGTTCATGAAAACCAACAGCCCGGCCTTTGACATGGACGGGATCCTTTCAGATCCGATGAAAATCCGCCTGTCAATGGGAAAACTTCCCCTGCCCCAAGGGATGAAGGCCCACAGGACTTCTGAAGGTAGTACGACCATCGCGGTGCAATGGGATAAGGATCCCAGCCTTGGTGGCTTGCCTGCCAGGGATCAGCTGATGGTCATCAGTTCGGCTGGCGGCAAGTTCTCGGAGATGAAGCCAACCGGCTTAACCCGGGCAGACCTGGCTGGTACCTTTGAGCTGCCCCCAATGGCAGAGCCTGCCAGCCATGTGTACCTGTTTTTTCAATCCCTTGACCTGAGGTATTATTCGGAAAGCATGTGTTGTGCCTTGTAAGGGAATTACACGAATTAAGACGAATTACACGAAGCAGCTGATAATCAAGGATGCAAGGCTTTGTAATGCTTGACTCCTTGATTAGGATTATAAATCCATCTTGGAAGGGATCCTAAATTAAAACAGCCGGATTACAAATCCGGCAGAGCGGAAAGTCAGAGCGTCATCCCGAACTCGTTTCGGGATCTCCTCTTGATGGTTCCAATTCTCTTTTCCAATGGATGGCAGAGCATGTTTGAGAAGATCCCGAAACGAGTTCGGGATGACGCTCCGATCAAGATTTCAGGGATTAGAAGCAAGCAAGCAGAAGCGCCCCACCATAACGGAGACACTTCAACAATGCACGAGTCGAACCCGGTTATTTTTTTATTAATTTCAACAGGAACCCGCCGCCGGGAGCAAAATGAATGGGTACAACCGTTTGATTGTTGACATCAAATGTTGTAATGCGATAGTCAGCAGCATATTTGTCGGCATTGATTCCATCTTTGCACAGGGTAGCCGTATAGTTTCCTTCAGGTAGAAAATCAAGTTTTAACTGAAAGTCTCGTTCTGACCAATCGGTTAATCCACCCACATACCAATTACTGTTTTTCTGTCTTGCGGTGATGATGTATTCGCCGACCCGGGCATCAGTCACAAGGGTTTGGTCCCAGCCAGTTGGAACAGAGCCAAGCAGGTTCATCAGTTCGGGTTCCTGGCTTCCCTGCGAAGGGTTGCCTGAAAAGATCTGGATGGGACTGTCATAAACCACAAACATGGCCATCTGGTGAGATCGGGTGCCAAAACTCATGGGGTTGCCTTCAATTTTTCTAAATCCTGCCTTGGTGGCATTGTTCAGGAATCCGGGTTCGTAATCAAAGGAGCCTGCCAACATGCGGGTAAACGGCAAGGTCACATCGTGGTGTGGGCTGACCTTATCGCTCCAGATATTGTATTCCGATCCCAACACGCCTTCGCGGGTCACGGCATTGGGATAAGTGCGGTTAAATCCTTTGGGGGCATACGCGCCGTGGTACATGATCATGATCTGATGCCGGGCACAGGCTTTGGCTACCCGTTCATAGAAATTAACCGCCTTCTGATCGTCGCGGTCAATAAAATCAGTCATGATAAAATCCACCCCCCACTTGTTAAACTGGTTCAAGGCCTCTTCCAATTGACGGTCAAGAGTTTCGGCCAGGGTCCACATGCTCAGCCGGATGTTTTGCTTTTTGGCATAGGCAGCCAGGGTATCCATGTTGATGGCAGGGATGATTTTAAACAAGTCATTGTTGTCGCTCCAGCCTGCATCCATCATAATCCTGTCAAACCCAAATCGTTTGGCAAAGTCGATGTAATACTTGTAGGTGGCCGTATTGATACCAGACTTAAAAGGCACATTGAATAAATTGATGTTGATGATCCATTCATCCGTACCCTTGCCCGGATGCACCCACGAGACATCGGTCAGTTTGGTGGGCTCAGCCAGCTTATATACCAGGTCATTGACGGGCAAGTCCTTGTCTTCAGCGGCGATCATCCATATACGCCAGGGAAAATTACGGGTCCCTGAAGTGTGGGCGATATAGCCGGCCCGTTTGACTACTATCTTTTGAGAATAAAACTCCCCGGTACTCTTTTCTTCCAAGGGGTAAGGTGCAAAGGTACCTTCCAGGGCATCAGAGCCTGTTCCCCTTAAAAACATGCCGGGATAGTCGCGCAGGTCGGATTCGGTAATGGCGATCTTCGGATTTTGCTTTGGCACCACCAAAACGGGTGAATAGGCCATGGTAGTATCTGATATGTTTTTCATGACCAGCAAGGGATACAGCTCCTCAAAACTGGTATGAAAAATATCGGCGTTGCTCTTTTTATGAATGAAGGGGAAATAAACCGATGGGCTGTTCAGAAATGAGAATTTGGCCACTTCGTTTTTAACCAGTATGCTGTCTTTGAACATGGTTGAAATGCGGTAAGCGACACCTTCATTGTACACTCTAAAAGTAACCCTATAAGGCTGTTTGAAAGAGATGACAAGCTGATTGTAGGAATCGTTCATCAGTTTCCTGCGCTCGGGTACAGGAACTGTAATTTGAGCATTGACAGCATTCAATTTGGAGGAAGTTATCCGGTTTTGCAAAGACAATGCTTGCCCGTTTGAAGTAACCAGGTCGATAGACGAACTGCCCGAAATGGCTGTATTGTTATACGAAATTTTGTAGTTCAGCTGATGCTCCATCCATATCTGGACACGGATCATTCGATTGGGTGACTGTACCGTTAAGGTATCTTTTGAAGATGAATATCCAATCAATGCACACAAGAGAGGTACGATTAGAAGTGCTTTTTTCATTGTATTGGATTCATCGGTTAGTGAATGGTATATTCAATGATATTGTCAATTCCTTTTAATTCAACGAGTTGCTTGTCAGGTTTTGCCGGTTCATTGTTCAGGACAAAATTGCCCGTGTGTTTACCGACAACAAAATGAATCTTCCAGCCAGGTTCTGTTGAATGGATGATACATTTTACCCTGTTTTCTTTTTTTGTGTACTGAACCGAAAGCCTGGTATTTCCAATGATCAGATTGTTGAGGGTGGCATCCTCCCAGTCCTTCGGCATTTGTATATGTAAAGTTATTTCTTTTTTATAAGCATCGGGTTGAATTCCAAAAAAATATTGAATCAGTGGAATATTTATTCCCGTTACGTTCCAGGCTTGGACAAACATGCCATAGTCAGGTGACACCTCATAGGTGGTGCCGGGGGTTGCATAGCTGAAGCTGTTAAGGATCTTGTGGATATAAATTAAAGAAGTATCGGGCATGCCATAAAGTGCAGCCGCCTGGGCCAATCCGGCAGTGGCAGCAGGCATCACAGCCTTGTTATAACTGAAAGCAGAATCTTTCTGGAATTTTCTTTCATCGGTGGTAATGTCATCGGGCCTTTCAATGCCAGCGATATAGGTGCCATACATGTTATTAAAGAACGAGGCGCTTTGCAGCATGCGGATGGCCCTGGTGGTATCGGTCATCCCTTCCATCATGGGTTGTAGGCCTGAGGGGTTGTAATACACCACATAACCCTTATAGGGGTAAGTACCTTTATGGATGCTATCCTTCAGTTGGTTGAGTTTAAGCCAGGCCCAGTTGTTTCTTCCCTGCTGGACCATTTTGGCAAGGGCACTGTCTATGATTTTCAAGGCCTTGTCTTTGGTTGTAATGAAATCGGCATAGCGGTTCTCACGATCGATCCACCAGTCATTGTTGATTTGCTCTTTCAATGTCGCCGCCTTTTGGGCGTATTGAACTGCCTCTTGCTTGTCATCAAACAGGCTTGCCATTTGGCTGAGGATGTCGAGAAACAGGTAAGTATTTACCTGGACATCAAGCATCTCTTCGTTGAGGCCTTCTATTTCAGCGCCGCCATACCCTTCGATATATCCGTTGTGGTTGGTGTCGTGTTGCTGTAACCATTGCCAGGTTCTTTTGGCAAAAGCATAGTTCTCCTTTAAAAATTGCAGGTTGCCAGTCCATTTGAAGATCTGCCAGGCGGCAATGATATGTAATTGAGACTCTTCCATGCGTCCCTTGTCATAGACCACCCCGTTGGTAGAGACCTCGTGAATGATTCGCCCACAGCTATCATTGGCCTGGTCGGAGATCCGTTTGAGCATGGAAAATGAATCATAGAAAAGCGAAGGCTGCAGGGTGCCAGTGAGCGCCATAAAGGTGCTTGCCTGGTCGTTGCTAAAAAACCAGGGGTAATCAGGTAAGCCGGCACTTAAGCCATGACCCAGGGAAGGAACATCGCGCACCAGCCAATCGGTGGAGTATTTTCCCCAGTTGTAGGCTGATTCAAGCAGTTGATCAGGCACCCTGATTTCAGCGGTTTGCTCAATGGTGGTGTACCGGTTTTTCTTTCTAAAAAATAAATCTGAGAGCTTTGAGCGCACTGTAGATATATTTCGATCAATTTCACCGATGCCAGTTAGGGAGCCTGAAATATAGAATCTGAAACGAAAGGATTTACCCGCTGGCAGGTCGCAGGGCAATGATAGAACACCAGAAATGCCCTGCCCCTTGTAGGCGGTTTTCTTTAAGCCTTTGAATTGAACGGGATCATTTTCAAATCCAATACCTGTATACCAGGAGTTGCCGCTGTCGCGGAAATAAAGGATGGAACGTTTTTGATCAAATTGGTACAGGGTATCCTTTTGATCAATCATTCCGGCTTTTTCGCCCAGCCACACGGGCATCAGGTCGATATCAGCAGTCAGTTCAAGCTCGTAGTGCTTGTCTTGTGAAGAGTTGTTTTGGAGCATGTATTCTACAACCAATACCGGCAGGTTGTCAGGTACAAACTGGGTTTGAATAATACCAATCCCCTCATTCGAAATTCGGTAATGGAATTTTGTTGCCAATGAATAAGTGATAAAACTGTCACATATACAGGTAAATGGAAGTCCTGTTGTAGGGTTTTTTATGGAAAGACTGAAGCCATCCATCAATTTAAGGGGTTGTTGCCAGATGCCTCCCATCTCGCCTGGGACATGAAATCCGACTTCGGGGAATTTGCCTGCCTGGTTCCCGATGCAGTATAGTTGGTTGCCAGCCGTTACATACAGGTAGTCTGCATTTTCTGGCTTTCCAAGAAGATGAGGCAAGCGCTGGCTTGCCTCATAAAGTTGGAATTTGGATGTCTGAGCCAATAAAATGTTATTTAGCAATAGCATTAAAAGTGCTGCGAGGAATGAAATTCTCGTAATTGGGTTCATCGCTGTCTGATTAATAACCTGTATTTTGTTTCAGATTGGGATTGGACTGAATTTGTGCCGCCGGGATTGGGAACAGATTGTAATGCGTATCTGCACTGGCAGCTTTATAATCCCAGGCATCGTTGTACTTGCCAAAACGAATCAGGTCGTTTCTTCTCCAACCTTCCCAGGCAAATTCACGGCCTCGTTCAGCCAGAAAATTTGCATCCGTTAAACTGGCAAAAGGAGCAACCGGATTGCCGCCTCGATTGCGGACCTGGTTGACAAGGCTCAATGCCTCCGTACTTCCCGGGCTCTGGCGGTAAAGTGCCTCGGCCCTCATCATCAGGACATCTGCAAAACGGAAGATAGGCATGTCGTTGTTCAAGCTACGCTGGACCATCGTTCCACCGATGCCATCCATCAGATATTTGCCCCCGCGAACACCATCCCAATGATCGGCATTGTTAACCGGATCAGTAGCTGTGAAGTCAGGCACGTAATCCAATTGCCGGGTAACGCCCTTGTCATCCTTGGCCATAATAGGACTACCATCTGAGCCAAATTGAGGGCCGGCAATCCACATGTCGCGGCGAATATCATTGGGCTCAAACGATTTATAGAAAGTAGGCAGCGAAGCGGCACCGCCCCAACCATCAGCAAAGGGACCATATTTAGCCGTCAAATTGGTAATTGAAAACAGGTAACTGATATTCTCGGCGGCGGTATTTTTGCTGTCGGCCACCATGGTAAATATGTTCTCCACGTTGTCGACGTCATTGTCCCAGGCAAAAACGTGGTGGTAACTGGGATCCAGGCTGTAGCTGCTGTTGGTCATGATATCATTGGTAGCAGTCACCACATCGGCCAGGTGTGTGTTGGCCCCACCCAGGTACACCCCTGCATTCAGGTATAATTTTGCCAACAATGTTTCAGCGGCATACTTGTCGACACGTCCATAGCTGTTGGTGGCAGGAAGGGCACCGGCGATCAGATCCTTGGCTTCACTTTCCACGAAATTAAATAGTTCAGCCCTGGTATTTTGTTTGGGTAAATTATTGGGATCATAAACAGAGCTTGTCACCAGCGGGACATTCCCATAATGGTCAAGCATCAGAAAGTAGGCAAAGGCCCTGATAAACCTGGCTTCCCCTTTCATGACCTTGACATCGCTGTCGTCTTTAAAACTGCTGGCATCGACGGCATCAATAAAGGTATTGGAGACGGCAATGTTTCGTGAAAGCCCCGAATAGATGCCTGCAATTTCACCATTGGTTGCTAACCAGGTGTGAGAATACAGCGGTTGAAGATCGCCTTTCCAATCTGCACCGCGAGCCGGGAAGATCATTTCATCGGTCGATCCGCCAATTTTGTAGACTACCTCGGACCAGTTGCCCAGGGAGGCATATACTCCAGCCAATCCATTTAGGAATTCACTTTTTGACTTGTAAGATGTCTGATCGGTTAACTGGCTGTTGGGCGCAATTTCAAGGTCGGTGCAATACGTGAGAGTAAATGCAAGTATCAGTATTGTTGCTATTTTTTTCATGTTAATGACTTTTAAAAGTTAACATTCAGTCCAAAAAGAAGTGTCCTTGCATGAGGATAAGAACTGTAATCAATGCCCAATGATTTAACGCCACCACTTCCGGCAACATTATTTACTTCGGGGTCATAGCCTGAGTAGCTTGTGATGACAAAAAGATTCTGGCCGGTAAGGTATAACCGGGCAGATTTGATAACATTGGGCAAGAATTTCAGGTTGTATCCCAAAGTCATATTATCAAGGCGCAGGAAAGAGGCATCTTCTACCCAGCGGGAGGAAGGATAAACAATCCCGCCGCCGCCTGCTT
Organism: Prolixibacteraceae bacterium; assembly: GCA_036504555.1. GTDB lineage: Bacteria > Bacteroidota > Bacteroidia > Bacteroidales > Prolixibacteraceae > Aquipluma. The sequence goes on from DASXUZ010000095.1 coordinate 36,905, forward strand.
TGTGAAACTCGGCTCCTTCGAGATTGGTGTTTTGGCCCGGCAAGCGGTTTCCCTGGCTCATTTCGGCGCGGGTATTGTTGTATAAACTGGCTCCAATCTGGCTTCTGAAGATGATGGACAAATCCCAGTTGCCAAACCTCAAATTATTGGTCAAACCCATGATCACATCGGGTAATGCTTTGCCCAGAATTTCAGGAGTTGTGGAAGCAAAAGTTTCAGCTCCATTGACGATTCCTGTGAATTTTTGTCCGTAGAACGATCCAAACGACTCGCCAACGCGCAGAATTTGCGTATTGCCTGAAGCCCCGGCACCACTGACTATTCCATAATTAATATCCTTATTGTTGTATAGTTCAGTGATCTCATTTTTATTGTAGGCAATATTAAAGTTTGCAGACCACCCGAATTCATTTTGGCCGACGATCTCAGCATCCAGGTTTAATTCAACCCCTTTATTGGTCATGGTACCAATATTGCCAAGATAAGTCGAGCTAACGGCCGGTTGAATGGCATCGATCGAAAGCAGCAGGTTGGTTGTTTTCTTACTGTAAAAATCCAGTGATCCCCTGAGTTTGCTTTTATAGCAGGCAAAATCAAGACCGACATTGAACTGGGAAGTTTCTTCCCACTGCAGGTTTGGATTGGCAATACCGGTTATGTTGTAAGGGGCATAGAAGGAGCCTCCGAAATAGGTACCGGCATTGCTGTTGATTGAATAGGTCTGGCTGTATCTGAAATTACCGATTTCCTGGTTTCCAGTTACACCATACCCCACACGCAGTTTCAAATCGTCGATTTTTTCAGAATCCTTCAGGAAACCTTCCTCTTTGATTTTCCAGGCAAGGGCTGCTGAGGGGAATAAGACCCATCGGTTGTTGGATCCAAAACGCGATGATCCATCATCACGAAGGGTTGCGGTAAATAAGTATTTATTATCGTAGGTATAGTTAACGCGGCCATAGAAGGAAATTAACCTGTTAATTTCATGATTGTTGGAAGCTACCTGGTTGGTTCCTCCGCCGATATTATCCGGACCTAAATTATCATTCACAAACCCGGCAGCTACGATCGATTGGGTATAATTATCAAATTCCTGCCAGGAATATCCTCCAATGACATTCAGATCGTGTTTTTGGTTAAAAGTATTGTTATAGGTAAGATAACTCTCAGTCAACCGGTTGGAGTATTTATTATTCTCAATCAGGGCGCGTCCTCCGATTGATCTTGCGGGCTTTGAGGTGATGGGCTGATAGGCTTTACGCAAAGCGTTGTCCACATCATAGGCAATGGTTGTTTTAAACGATAAAACCTTTGGTATAAAAAAATAGGTGGCCTCGGCATTGATAATTGCCCTGTCTCCTTTGGTTACATCTTTCACCTGTTTGGCCAGTGCTACCGGGTTTCTTACCGATTGCGACTCATCGAGGAAGGTACCATCCGGGTTGTAGACCGGCAGAGTGGGGTCCGCTTTTAAAGCATTGTTAATTACCCCGCCATCAGCGCCTTCGGTTTGTTGTTCAAGGAAATTATTAAACTTGGTTTTGGTATTGTTGACATTCATCGAAAGAATCAGCCGTTGATCAAACATTTTATGGGTCACATTAAACCGGGCGGTATACCGTTCCAGGCCTGTTGACAGGACGATCCCATCCTGGTTGGAGGCACTGATGGAGGCCCTGTAGGAAGTGTTCTGATTCCCGCTGCTAAAGGTTACATTGTGATCCTGGGTCATTGCATCGCGGAAAATTTCATTCTGCCAGTCGGTCGAAACGCCGGTGGGTGCACCGGGTACATACTGGCGGTATTGATCAGCGCTCAGCACATCAATTTTCTTTGAAACCATCGACACACCTACCGAACCAGAATAACTGACTGAAGTGACACCTTCCTTGCCACCTTTGGTTTTGATGATGATCACTCCATTGGCGCCCCGTGAACCATAGATGGCGGTAGCCGATGCATCTTTCAGCACGGTCATCGACTCAATGTCATTGGGCGAAATCATGGTAAGGGGGTTCAAGGTGGTATTGCTCAAGGCTGCATCGCCACCCACCTGGGTTGTAAATCGTGAATTGTCAACGGGCATTCCATCGATGACATAGAGTGGTTCGCTGGAAGCTGAAATGGAGTTCACCCCCCTGATCCTGACACTGGTATTGGCTCCCGGCTGACCATTGTTGGTTGTCACCTGGATACCGGCAATATGGCCGCTTAAAAGCTGATCGGGTGAGGATACGGGTCCGTTGTTGAAGTCATTGCTGCCAATAACGGACAATGAACCGGTGGCGTCCGATTTTCGGATTGTACCATAACCAATGACCACCACCTCATCCACGCCGATGGTTTCTTCGATCATCGTTACATCGAATCTGGACTTATTTCCAATTCCGATATCCTGTGCCCTCATCCCCACAAATGAAACTGTCAGGATTTGTGCATCGTTGGGTATTGAAAGAGTAAAATTGCCTTCATTATCGGTCGTGGTTCCCTTTGCAGTACCTTTCACCACCACAGAGGCCCCGGGAATGGGGGCACCGGTTTGATCAGTAACCTTACCCGTAATTCTTTTCTCAGGCTGTTGCAGCATGTTTTCAGTTCCGGAACCCTTGGCCAAAGCTTTGGTAGATTGAAAAAAAACGGGTGCAGCCCATACGCTGTTACTCACCAGAAATAGCAACAAAACTATTAGTTGAATAATTCGCAAAATCGTTGCTTGCACCACTGTATCTCCATTTTTAAATTTTTCATTCATATCTTTTAATTTTAGATGATTTATAAATAATAAAACCTTGTTAAAAATGACAGGTGACGTCTAAGCGTTTCTGCTACTTGTTATCGGGTATATTTCATAGGCAATCTATTTATTCAGTTTTCAATTTGTATTTTCACTTCTGCCGAAGGCTACAGAACCTATTGAATGAATCAATTCCCGAAGAGATTGCTGGTCGCTTCTGGTGAAATCCCAAAAGGTTCAAATCCATGGGCGGAATGCTTACTATTTCAAATAACTTCATTTTTATTAATCATTAAGAATTGGTTTAAATTAAACTCTTTTGAAGTATTGAATTTACGGATAATATTTTGATTTGCAAACAAATACCTCGACTTTCTCAATACGATTTATCTTGATTTTTTGTTGCTCTTTCCTGCTCCGGAAGCATTAAATTTCAATTATTTTAAAGTTGACAACTTTGAAATAATTGGTTCAGATAAGGGGAATGAATTTAAATGAATGATAATTTTTTGAAACAGCCGGCAGGCGTACCATTTCCAGAACCGATCAATTTGGTCAGTTACTCCTGCGCAGATGAATTTCGGAAAGCTTGTTGGGTTGTGCCTAAAAGAACAGGCATAAAAAGCAGTTTGCAAAACTGGATTTTGCTAAGCTAATTTACATGACCCTTCTAGTGAGGGCCAAACGGAATCTTTGAATATTGAACTTAAGACAGTTTACAATCCCAACTCATCACTGATATCCTGCATGGCTAACAGCGATAGTTCAGCAAAATCCTGAATGGGAATACCAATGAGCTCGCATTCCAGGATATTTTCACGCTTCACAGAGGCGGCAAATGCTTTTTCCTTCATCCGCTTGGTGATGGATTTGGTTTTTACCGAAGCCAGTTTTTTGTCTGGATAGACCATCGCAGTGGCCATAATAAGGCCAGTGATGGTTTCACCTGCTGCCAGGGCATGCTGAAATACAGTGCTGCGTTCTATCCCGGTCGCCATTTCATTGTGCATCACAATGGCATCAATGGCCTGTGGAGAAAGCAATCCCTCGAGCATTCCAGCCGCATGGGGACCATGCTGAAGGGAATCTCCATGGGTGATTTCAACATCGATGTCATGCAACAATCCAGCCATCGCCCACTCTTCCGGATCTTCATTTAATTTGAAGGCAATGGCCCGCAAAACGGCTTCGCTGGCAAGGCAATGCTTCACCATGTTCGGATTCAGAATGTGCTGGTTTAAAAATTTAATGGCATTTGCATGTGAAATCATCGGAGTAGTTTTATTTTTGTTGCTGCAATTTAGTAAAAATCAAGACAAAACAAATGGCTTTTGAAATTGAACGTAAATTCCTGGTAGATACCAGCAAATGGGCTCCTGCTGACCAGGGAACCCGATTGACGCAGGCCTATCTGGGCCTGTTCCCGGCGCCCACGGTACGAATCAGGATATCGGGCGACCAGGCATTCCTGACCATCAAAGGTCGATCAGAAACCATTTCGCACCCCGAATTCGAATACCAGGTGCCCGTGAAGGATGCAATGGAAATGCTCCAACTAGCGGTCTCGGAACCGGTTGAAAAAACCAGGTATAAAATCTGGCATGAAGGCCTCCTCTGGGAAGTGGATGTTTTCTCAGGCAAAAACGAAGGATTGGTCATGGCCGAAATTGAGCTTGAATCTGTGAATCAGGAGTTTTCTGCTCCTGACTGGCTTTTGGAAGAAGTTTCAGCCGATGGGAGGTACTATAATTCTTATCTGTCGGAGCATCCTTTTCAGGAATGGAGCAACAAAATGGCTTGATTATTGAAAGGCAAAAACAACATCTTCCAAAAAAAAACGTTTTTAGAAAGCCAATTAACGATAAATTATGCATCTGAAACATCTTTTCTCAGGATTATTGATCCTGATCAGTTTATCCATTTTTGCCGAGAACTATCCCATCCCCAGGAAAAGAGATAAAAAAGTTCCTTCACTTGACTCTGTCCAATTGGGTATTGATTACCTGAAAAGATACATTCAGCCCAGGGAGGAGTGGCAATCAGAGAATCCTGAAATTTTAAACCTTGTCAAAGGATTGATCCATTTTGCCGAAGACGAACACATCGATAGCGTCTTGGTGAAGCTGGACCGGTTTCAGAAACAGAAAGATGCCCGGTATATCAGCCGTTCACCCAAGTTTGTAAGCGATTCGCTCCAGGTACGCGGATACGTGGCCTATCCGGCCCTGCTGGAGAAAATGAAGCAACTTGACCGGGAGATCTGGAATGGCGTGGATTTAAAAACCGTTCCATTGTCCAGGTCCATGCAGGCCAAACTGGATAGCGAACCTCAGCCGATTGCTCCGGGGGATGAAAGAAACATTCTAAAATTGACTGGAATTGTATTGCCTGACAGTTTGGTCAATGTCAATGCAATGCCCGATACAATATCCCACAAGGCCAATAATTTCAGCCAGATCAAAAAGCGGGATCAGCTCCGTAGCCAATTACTTGAAGCGGCCCGGGTGGAATACAACAAAAATATTCAGAATCATCTCGATGCTGAAATTTCAGCCTACAGAAACATTGCTGTAAGAATCTATTCTGATTCATTGCAAAACAATTTGCACGACTCACTGATTGTAAAAAATCAACAAATTCTGGCTCATTACAATGATTCCATCGTGCAGTTGGTTAACTTCAATTTCAACCAATTTGTGCAAACTCTGCAGCACTA
>DASXUZ010000096.1:0-8937 GCA_036504555.1 Prolixibacteraceae bacterium
GCAATAACTTCAATAACTTCAATAACCACCGCAAAACGAAAGAACAAGGGTGACCTATCGGCCACTCCTGTTTAAAGTTTAAATTTTTCTTTTAACAAGGTAAAGTCAATTGGTTTAGTTAGAAAATCATCGGCTCCCAGACGTTTGGCTGCATTAAAATTCTCAGCGTCGCCATAGGCAGTGATCATCATTACCATAGGCGGTGGTTTCGAATATTTTTGCTTGATATGGCCCAGTAATTCCAGCCCGCTCATACCCGGCATATTGATGTCGGACAGTATGATCACCACTTCATGATCATCCTGTTCAAGGTACCTGAGGGCTTCCTCACCTGAAAAAGCAAATGCCAACTCAAGGAGTTTGATCCTGATTTCTTTTCTGAAACGCTGTTCAAACAGGGTTTGAATATCTTTTTCGTCGTCAACCACTAAGACTTTCATGGGGTGAATATTTGATTTATACCTGTAACGAAATTGTAAACTCAGCGCCTTTACCCTCCTGCGAATCCACCTTTAGCTCCCCTCCATGTGCTTTCACAATGTCAAAGCTCATCGATAATCCCAATCCAGTACCTTCACCTGTTGGTTTGGTGGTAAAGAATGGTTGAAATATTTTATCCCGTATTTTTGAAGGAATGCCCATGCCATTGTCTTTGACCGATATCAAAACCTTGTCTTCCACCTTTTTTGTACTGACCCAAACGGTGGGTTCATACGCATCCGACTGCTGCTTCTTTTTTTCTGTCACGGCATAAAAGGCATTGGTGATTAAATTGAGAATCACCCGGCCAATATCCTGTGGAATGATAGTAATGTTTCCAATGCTTTGATCAAAATCAGATTTCATGATCGCATTAAATGATTTGTCTCTGGCCCGTAAACCATGGTAGGCCAGACGGAAATACTCATCAGCGAGCTGATTGATATCCGTAGGTTCTTTTACTCCGCTGCTGCTTCGGCTGTGTAAGAGCATTCCTTTTACAATTTGATCGGCACGTTTGCCATGATGAAGTATTTTTTCAAGGTTTTGTTTGATATCGCTGGCAATCACTTTCGCTTCAAGAATATCCCCTTTATCCAGTTCCACATTCATTTCATCAATCAATTCATTGCTTACTTCCGAGAAGTTATTGACGAAGTTCAAAGGGTTTTGAATTTCATGGGCAATGCCGGCGGTGAGTTCTCCAAGAGAAGCCATCTTTTCGGACTGGATGAGCTGAGCCTGCGTGGCTTTGAGTTCAGTATAGGCTTTTTCAATTTCCTTTGCCTGGGCAAGTTCTTTTGCCCTTGTCCTTTCCCGCTCTGTTTTTAGTAATTTTTCTTTTTGATAACGATGAATTAATAATACCACTACAATAAATAACAATCCATAAATACAGAAAGCCCACCAGGTACTCCACCAAGGTGGTGAAATAATGATTACAATACTTTTTTCTAACCATTCACCATTGCTGCTGCCGGGGGTCTTTATCCGGAAAATGTATCTGCCATGAGGCACCTTAAAATATTGAATCCTTTCTTCAGCACCTGCACTATGCCAGTCTTTATCAAAATTTTCCAGTTTGTAAAAAATCTTTTTGTCACCGGCATTTCGGAAATCTACAAAAGTAGCGTTAAATGAAAATATATTTTGATTATGATTCAACCTGATTTCCTTTGTGTTATAAAGTGATGTCTGTAAGGGTCCGCTATTAGCGGGGAGAATTTCCTTGTTGTCGAGCCAGAACCTTGTAAAATATAATTCTGTTTTGCCTGGGGAGATTCTAAGTTTTTCCGGATTAAAAGCATAGTAGCCAAGAGCGTGGCCAAAATTTACTTCTCCGTTATGCGTGGTAAAAGATGATTTGATGTAAAAAAAATTGTTAGCGTCCTGTAACCCATATTCCTTTCCAAAACGTACAAGGAAATCCCTTTTTTTGTTTAGCATATAAATCCCTGACTCAGTCGCAATCCAAAGGTTATCCTCTTTATCACCTGTAATTGATTCAATCTGAACAACAATAATCCCTAAATTTCCGTCAGCAATTGAATTAAAATTATCGGTTTGCTTATCGTAACTAAAAAGACCACTAGGAGAACCAACCCAAATAATACCGTCAGCGTCCCTGTACAAGCAGGTTATAACCAAACCCGAAAGATAATGGGTAAACTTGAGTGTATTCAGATTGAGTTTGTTTAAGCCTCCGCTGTTATCAGTTCCTATCCATAAATAATTTGTTTCGTCTTTGAGTATCGTTGTAATCACATCATTGCTCAACGTATTGATATCAGCCGGGTCATTCCTATAGTTAATGATTTTTCCTGTTTGCGGGTTTAGCATGTCTAATCCAACGGCAGGATTGCCTGCCATACCTGCCCATATATTAGAATTATTGTCTTCGCAAAGGCAGTATACACCAATAGCAGCGTTATTATTATGGTCATGATAATATCTTTTAATTTTTTCAGATTTAATATTGAAATGATTCAACCCATTAAATGTGCCAATCCAGAAATCTCCATGTTTGTCTTTTATTATTTGAGTGATTACATTATTACTTAAACTATTTGTATTACCTGGCTCATTTACAAACCGGCGTATGATTCCGGTTTTGAAATCTTTACGAATTAATCCCTTGCCTGTGCCATACCACATGACAGAATCAGGTTCTTCGTAAAAGGTAAAAACAGCATCATCATTGGTGGTTCCATAATGCGGAATAGTTGTATTGTAAATATCGATTTTGAATAAATTGGCGTTTTGTGTACTCAACCAGATAAAACCATCGGGCGTTGCATTTGCCCACCAACTTGTACTATCTTTTAAAGCTCCTACTTTATCATTCTTGTTGCCGTAGTAACTCATTTTATTTAAATGGGGATCGTATCGGATGATCCCATTCATCAATGTGCCAATCCATATCTTTTTATCTGCGTCTTCGGTAATGAAAGTAATATGGTCAGTATAATCTTTTACAGAAGTGCGGCTTAGTTCATCAGGTTTAATGGGGTTATAAGTATGACGGGTAAACAATCCTGTCTTTCTATCCATCGTATGCAAACCATCTCCATTTGTTCCTATCCAGAAATTTCCATAACTGTCTTCAAAAATGGCTCTTACTTTATTATTGATCAGAGTTTGGGGATCTTTGGGGTTGTTCAAATAACGGGTAAATGTTCCGGTTTTTCTGTTGTAGCGGTTAAGACCCCCATCGTTATCACCCGAAAATGCAAACCCTGTGCCTACCCAAAGCTCTCCCTTTTTGTCTTCATATATTGCCCTTACTATATTGTAACTCAGACTTGACGGATCATTAGCTTTGTAATTAAAGTGCTTGAATTTACCGGTTTTTTCATCCAGCAAGTCAAGCCCACCATTGGTGCCCACCCAGATATTTCCCAGATGATCAATAAGTAATGCTGAAACAGTATCATCACTTAAACTTTCCGGATCATTTTTATTATGGCGATAATGAGTAAAGCTCCTGGCTACCGGATCAAATTTATCGATCCCCATGCCATAAAAGCCAATCCAGATATTTCCATTAGCATCTGGAAATAAACATTCAGGATAATAACCGCCGAGTGAGTTTGGATTTTTAGGATCATTCTGATACCTTGTCATGTAACTGCCATCAAATCTTATAATACAACGGTTTGATTGATCGGAGAACCACATAAAGCCATACTTATCTCTGGTCATACCATTTATTTTCCCCAGCGTAACACCATTGGTGCCTGTAAAGAGGTTGAATTTTACCTGCTTTGTTTGAGATAAACTTTCGTTTGCAAGGAATAAAAGCGAAGCTAAAATGAGTTGCCGGAAAAATAATTTCATATCGAAGTTATTTAATGTTGGTAAATAAGGTTATTAAATTGGTATTTGAATAATAAACTCACTTCCCTCACCTTCTTTTGTTTCCACCTTTAATTCACCACCGTGTGCTTTCACAATGTCATAGCTCATCGATAATCCCAATCCTGTACCTTCACCTGTTGGTTTGGTAGTAAAGAATGGTTGAAATATTTTATCCCGTATTTTTGAAGGAATGCCCATGCCATTGTCTTTAACCGATATCAAAACCTTGTCCCCACGCTTTTTTGTACTGACCCAAACAGTGGGTTCATACGCATCCAAGTGTTGCTTCATTTTTTCTGTCACTGCATAAAAGGCGTTGGTGATTAACTGATGGATTACCCGGCCCATATCCTGTGGAATGATAGGAATGTTTCCAATGTTGCGGTCAAACTCAGTTTTTAGGATGGCATTGAATGATTGGTCCCTGGCGCTCAATCCATGGAAGGCCAGATGGAAATACTCATCAGCGAGCTGATTGATATCCGTAGGTTCTATACTGCCACTACTGCTTCGGCTGTGTTGTAGCATTCCTTTGACAATTCCATCGGCACGTTGGCCATGATGCAATATCTTTTCAAGGTTTTGTTTCACATCCTCTGCAAGTGCAATAGCTTCTTCTTTATGGTTATTTTCCAATTCGATTTTCATTTCACTGAGCAACTCATTGCTTATTTCCGAAAAGTTATTGACGAAGTTTAAGGGGTTCTGTATTTCGTGGGCAATACCGGCGGTGAGTTCTCCCAATGATGCCATTTTTTCAGATTGAATGAGTTGTGATTGGGTTGATTTTAATTGATCGTAGGCCTTCTCTATATTTCGTTTGGCTTTTTGTTTGAGCCTGCTGTTCCAAAATAGAAAAATCGCAATGACAAGTAAGGTGAAGGATGTACCCAAAAAGGCATTCATGCGTAAGCGATTTTGAAATTTAGTATGTGCTGATTCAATTTTCTGTTGGCGTTCCTGTTCATCATAACCAATAAAAGTTTCCTGGGCCGTTTTGTTCGCCAGCTTATACAAGCTGTCCTTATAAGCGATGGCTGTTTTACTGTATTGCAATGCTTTTTCTGTATCCGTCTTTTCATAGATGCCTGATAAAAATAGATGGACGTCGATCATCTTTGAAATGAATTTACTTTCCTGTGCGATTAATAGCGATTTTTCACCATAATAGATACAGGAATCAAGCTGACCGATTTTTTGATAAAGCTGGGCTATTGCCAGATTAGAGTCAAAAATATAGGATGGTTCGTCTGTTAATGGCAGAGATTGTCGGTACAATGACAAAGCAAGATCTGTATTGTCCATCTTTTCCTGGATTTTTCCCAGATTAAAAGCAGCCTGGTAGTTTACCCAAGTTCCTTTTAATTGATTATCATACGCGGACTGACAATAATACAGGGCCGAGTCAGGCTGATTCAACATTAAAAATGTATCTCCAATGTCGATTTGCGCCAAAGCAAAAAATGTTGTATCATGCAGAGAAACAAATAGATTTTTTGCTTCCATGCATAATTTCAATGCTTTTTCATAATCCTTCGATTGGTTATAAATAAATCCCTGTAAAAGCAATAATTTTGCTTTTTCTAAGATCAGGTTATTCTTTTCAGCAATTTTTATGGCCTCGAGTACTATTTGTAAAGCTTTTGCCTGGTTTCCAAGTGCGTTTTGTGTCAATACCATATTAATCATTACTTCTATTATCTCCCCTTTTGGATATTTGATTTGCCTAGCCAATGTCAAAGCTTTAGCTCCATAGAACATGGTGGAATCGGGTCTTCTAAATCTGTAATAGCCACTAATCTTATACAGGGTCAATAGGCGGCCTGTGTCGCTATTGGCAACTGATAATGCATGCTGAATGCTGTCAAGCCAAGTATCCTGCGCAGTCCCGATACAAGACATAAGCAACAGGATAACCAGTATGGTACTGCTTTTTTTCATTGGTTCATTGGTATTAGAATAATAAACGCTGAACCTTCACCTTCTTCAGTCTCTACCTTCAAGTCCCCACCGTGTGCTTTCACAATGTCATAGCTCATCGATAATCCCAATCCTGTACCCTGTCCGCTAGGTTTGGTAGTGAAGAAGGGTTGAAAGATTTTGTCCAGTACTTTTTGTGGGATCCCAATGCCGTTATCTTTTACTCTTAACTCAATATTTCCGTTTATTTTTCGGGTACTTACCGAAACGATTGGTTGATAGTCATTACCCGATTGTTTTTTTTTCTCCGTGACAGCATAAAATGCATTGTTGATTAAATTGAGAATGACCCTGCCAATATCCTGTGGGATGACATTGATCGGTTCAATACCTGGGCTGAAATTGGTTTCCATCGTTGCATTGAATGATTTATCCTTTGCCCGCAATCCATGGTAAGAGAGCCGAAGATATTCATCAGCCAGGGCATTGATATCGGTCAATTCTTTTTTCCCTGTTGAAGAGCGCGAGTGTTGTAACATTCCTTTTACAATTGCTTCTGCACGTTTGCCGTGGTGATTTATTTTTTGCTCATTTTCTTTTAAATCTTTCAGTATATCATCTTCATTTTTCAAATTGCGATTTTTCTTTTTTCTTTCTTCTTCTAATTCAGAAATTAATTCTGTATTTACCTCCGAAAAATTATTCACAAAATTTAACGGGTTCTGTATTTCATGAGCAATTCCAGCAGTAAGTTCTCCCAATGATGCCATTTTTTCGGATTGGATGAGCTGTGCTTGGGTGGTCCGTAATTCGTTTAGTGTATACTCTAATTCCTCTTTCTGTTTCGTAAGTTCAACCGTACGTTCGGTTACTAATCCTTCCAGTTCAACCTTTCGTATGGCTATGGCCCTATTCATCTCATCTTCTTTCTGTCTTTTTATCTTTTCTTTTTCTGCTGATTTGATTTGCCGATATTGGCTAAAAAGAATCGCCACCAGCCAAATAACTGAAAGCATTGAAGCATTGTCAAAATAATTGTTCCATCGGTTATAAAAATCCTTCATTATTAATGCACTTAAATCAGTCAAAAGCGACACCAGAACATAAGGTATAAAGGCCAGTAAATACTGGCGCAGAGAACGCATTTTATCCTGTTTAAAGGCAAAAAGAAGGAGTGAGATCAGAAAAATTTGCCATATCCACCTGGTAATACTTGAAGCCGAAGGAATGAATTCGGATACAAATAAGAATATGGAAAAAAATTTGGCATATCTGAACAATCTTTCCCATTGCTGATGGTCGTTTGTTTTTGACCACCTTAATAAACGCTGAGAAATTAATAAGCTACATAAGAATAAACCAAAAGAAGGATGCATAACGATTGATTTATTTCGAATTAAAATTATTGGTTTTCAAGACATCTTCTTGGGTGTCGAAAATTTTAAATAAACTTGAAAATCCGGAAATCCTGAAAATTTCCTGAATAGCCGGTTGCATATTGCACAAATAAAGTTTTCCATTTATTGAAATTGCTTTTTTTTGTGCAACTAGAAATACCCTTAATCCAGAACTACTGATGTAATCCATTTCGCTACAATTGAAAATCAAATTCTTTTCGCCCATGTCAAATAACTGGTTGACCTCACCCTCTAAAGTAGATGAGTGAATTGTGTCAATCCTTCCTTTGATTTTGAGTATGGTAAAATTTCCAATTCTTTCTTTTTTAATATTCATATCATATATTTTTGTTTAATGTTAAAATATTTTGATTTTTTTGCCTTGTATAATGCATTTTATCCATAATCTGCGAAATCAGAAAAATTCCAAGTCCTCCAACAGGCCTTTCCTCAGCAGATAAAGTAATATCGGGTTGTTGGTGTGATAAAGGATTGAAAGGAATGCCATTATCTGTAATTTTAATCTCGAGCAAATTATTGCCAAGGGTTACTGAAAGCTTGATTTCGTGTGTGCCATTCTCAGGAAAAGCATAAGAGATAATATTGATAAGTGCTTCTTCAATAGCCAGGTTAATATTCATGGCCAATGCTTGTGATAACTGCCATTTTTCGGCCAATACTTCAATTTTCTCAGCCAAAGGAGTCAGTTCTTCTACCTGGTTTTCAATAACGAAATGCTTAATTTTCCTGTTCCCCATTTTTAAAGAAACTTTTAAATAATTTTATATTGAACTGATATTCTTAGTATTTTCCGCAGCCAGTTGTAATAAAGGGCTATATATAGAAATGTACTCATTAACCAAATCATTCCCATATTAAAGGGATAGGTATCAACAGAATAACCGAATAGGTTTTTTTGTGAAGCCAGAAAATGGGCCCTACCGTTTGTAAAATCAGGATCTTTGTAAATGGGGGCAATTTTTTGCATATACCCATAAGGTGTTTCGCGGTAAAACTGTTTGGCGTCAGAGTTTGTTACCAGTACTTCAATGGCTTTGTTATGAAATTTCATTTTTTGATCATAGAGAAACTGATCGCCTTTTTCTTTATTCAGTTGGTTGATCAACTGGTCTTTCTCCGATTTAAATTTTTGATATCGTTTATTATAAAAATCCTTCAGATGAATAAGGTGCATTTTTGTAAGTTCAGCTATGTCGGAATTGAATTTCCCTGGCATCAGGTTTTCCTTAAACTGAAATTCCGGCAGAACTTTTTCATCATCAAGTTTTTCGATTTCATTTTTAATGATCTGTAGTTTCCGTGAATTTTCATCTGCAGACTTATTAAGTCTTGTCCATCCATCAACGAGGTCAACTTGCCCGATCAATTCAGTAATCAATATTTCTGAACGAAAGCGGGCTTGTGCCATTTCCTTTTCCATCTCAAAGAAATGAGCCATGTACCTGTTATCTTTAAATTGTTCCACTGCAAGTGCTTCAAAAGCCCAGCGCGAAGCCATTATCTCCCCGGAAAGAGGCACGGCATCTTTGACCGAGTTTTTACTTTGCAGATCGTCGAAGTTTACAATCACTCCGCAGAGCAGGATTTGGGGAATCAATAACAGGGGAATTAAAATGTAGATGCTTACCACCGAATCGAATGCCGATGAAATATTTAATCCCAAAAGGTTGGAGAATACCGATACAGAAAAAAGAATCAACCAGTAAGTGATTGTCATATCCTGAATCTCCAGGATGAGGTTTGCAATCAATACGAAACTCAA